>NZ_JBHSOW010000001.1:0-24926 GCF_042656405.1 Paenibacillus solisilvae
ACTATTGGATGAAATCCTGCGAATTCATGAGTCTGAGTGAGGAAACTGAATCATTTCGAGGGAGCATATCGACAGTTATGATTTGATTTCATAGGAAGAGTTCATTTGATCCATGACATACCGGTCGGCAGACAGCTCGATCCCGATAAAATAATGCTTTCCAAGACTGCGGATGACCGGGATATAGCCCATTCCGTCCATCAGGAGCTGTACGGCAAATTTTTTGAATGCTTGCCGCTGCCGACAGTGGTAACGTTCATGTAGCAGTACGGCTTCCAGTTCATCCGCCGATAGCAGCTTCACCACTTCCGGCCGGCAAAAGCCTGGCGGGCACCGCGCCTGATCATTTTCCAAAACGAATAGCCTGCCGCCGTCAGAAAAGGAACCTCCAACGGGGTATGTTTTGTTACCAGGTCTTTAAGAAAATTCCATACGGAGCGGAAAACGTTCGATTAAGGAGCACTGGTCTCGCGTCATCCGCCAAGCTTATTCCGACCTGCCGGAAGCGAGATTCATCATTCTGCCGGAGACTTGGTCTGCTTCGTAGCAAACTCCTTCACTATCGGTCGCATAGGTAAGCGTTTGATACGATCTCCAGCTTTTCCCCTGCTCCACACCGGACGTGCCAGTTTCCTAGCATCCGGCGTTCCATCTAGCCGAATTTACTAGTCCATAAGTTCCTCGTTACTCACGAATTTGGGATTTTAACATCCAAGTTTCCGTTGCCAGATCCACCAGGTTGCTAATCCCCGACTCTGCCATAATGATCTTTAAAGCTGATTTAAGGTTTGTTTCACTCAAATCGATAACCCGATTCGACACTGTCTCCCACTTTTTTCCTAACCATATTTTTCTATTAGTAATGTTGGATAACCAAATTAACAAAGATATGTTAGGTATAATTACATCGTAATTGGAGGACGGCTCATAAATTTATCTAGTCGTGGATATATCCCTATAGTTTGACAATCATATTAACCTAATATATTCTATATTATGTTAGATATACTTACATACGGAGGATGATTCCACATGAAATTGTTCAAAAGAAAACGGACCGTGATGAAGGTTATGACAACGTCCGTGCTGTGCGGTATGCTGCTAGGCAATACTTCTACAGCTTTTGCATTAGATGCGAACGGCATGATCAACGTTGCCACGACCACAACAGCGGCGATGAATGATTTGAAAGCTGTCGTACAAGAAGCCAATCGCATTAAATTAAAGGATTATCCAGCTACATATGCGGATAATGTGGAGTATGCCTTGTCCGTGGCGAAGACAATCACCCCGAACAGCACGGTTGACAAAATTAATGAGACCAGACTCACCCTGCGTGTCGCACTGAATACGCTGACGATTGATTTGGAGAAATCCACGATTGCGGACATGCAGGCTATGGTGAAGGCTAAGAAGCTCACTTACGAGAAATTGGTCAACATGTATTTGGCCCGAATTAATTTGTACGATTTGCATACCGTCAAATTAAACGCTGTTGCAATCGTTAACCCGAATGCTATCATGCTCGCCAAGGAAAGTGATGCAGCGGTTAAAGCAGATCCTTCCAAAGCCACAGGCATGTTCGGCATTCCTGTCCTCATCAAAGACAATATCGGCGTTGCGGGCGCCGATGGCATGCCGACTACGGCAGGCTCCATCGCACTGGCGAACAATTTCATATTGCAAGATTCGTTCCTGGCGAGCCAGCTTAAGAAATCAGGCGCAATTATTCTAGGAAAAACTAATCTTTCTGAATTTGCGAACTTCATCGCCCAAGGCATGAAAAGCGGCTATTCTACTTTGCACGGTCAGGTACTGAACCCATATTTGCCTGGTGTGCTCGATGTCTCCGGTTCATCCTCTGGTTCTGGCGCAGGCGCGGCAGCAGCGCTTTCCGCCATTACCATCGGCTCAGAAACCTCTGGATCTATCCTGTCGCCATCCGCCAATAACTCTCTGGTAGGCTTGAAGCCGACTCTTGGCCTCGTAAGCCGAAACGGCATCATCCCTCTTGCGCACAGCCAAGATACGGCAGGACCAATGGGGCGCAACGTTTCCGATGTGGCCGCTCTGCTTACGGTCATGCAGGGATATGACACTAACGACCTCTATATCAATATGGGCGTTGACAATGAGATTCCAGTCGATGAGTCCTATCTGAAATCACATACGGAGAACTACAATAACTATCTGAAGAAGGACGGCCTTCAAGGCAAAGTTCTAGGCGTGTACAACATTCCTAACAAAGATAATCAGCCTGATCTTTATGCCGCATTCCAAAATGCGATTCAGGTTCTTCAAGCTCAAGGCGCGAAAATCGTCTATGCGTCGGATGGAGGCGCAATGGTCAATGAAGTGCCTACTGCTCCAGCGTCGAGAGTGCTGTATTACGACTTTAAGCAAGATATTGATAGTTACTTGAAATCCCAGGTAAATCCTGTCGTGGCGAGCGACAATAAGACAGTGATCAAGAGTTTGCAGGACGTGATTAACTATAACAGCACCCGTCCGGATGTATTGAAATACGGCCAGAGCATTCTGCTGCAAAGCCAAGCGTATGATATGACGCCGGGCTCCCAAGACTACCAAACCTACCTAGATCAACGAGCCGCTGATATCGAGTATTCCAGAAAGAATGGTATCAATTATCTCTTGAGCAAGTATAAGTTAGATGCACTGATCGGGCTGAACGGCGCAACGACAGGCATTGCAGCTAAGGCGGGCTATCCAAGCATTACGGTACCGGCCAGCTATCGTACAGCCGATGGCAGCAATGGACAGCCGATTAATCTCCAGATCACGGGTGATGCCTTCACCGAAGAGCAGCTCATCCAAATGGGATATGCTTTCGAGCAGGCTACAAAAGCCCGCATCGCTCCGGGTATGGCTGTAAAAGACCAGCTCAAGACGCTGATCGATGATGCAGCAGCACTCCAAGTGAGCGGAAAAGAGTACAACGCAGCACTCGCCGTATACAAAAGCAACTTCTCGACCCAACGAGAAGTGGATAACTCGGCCAATGCATTATATGGCGTCCTGTACAGTTCCTGGAAAAAGCAAGATCTCTTTAAAGACTAAGCCGATTGAATCTGAATCGTGCTTTCGTCGCCTCAAGTCTAGCCGCCTCGATCTACCTGATTGAGCAGGCGGCGTAGGCTTCGGGAGATCGTTCCAGGAAAAAGAGCGTCCTACCGACACGACTTTCGTGCGGCTGGACGCTCTTTGTTATGATGACTCTCTTACGGGTTACCGATACGTCGCAAAGGGATGATTGCTTCTTTCGCCGGGCAAACTGTTTAAAGTAGCTGTGATCGCTTGTGCAAATAAACTGATCCACTGGATTTATGCCATCTTAACCAAGAAAGAAGCTTTTCGCTTAGTCTGAATAGCAAGCCTCAGACATTGAGGAAAACCTTCCCATTTACTGTGGGAAGGTTATTTATCGTACCCTTTTACCAGTATATGTTACATATTCACCGTTTTTTTTCACAGTTATTAAAGGGGCTTGTTTATCGTTTTCAATTGAAATTGATACATTTTTTCTAAGTAGCTTAGAATCTCTTCCTCAGAAAAGAAGTGACAAATAAATTCGATCCCATTGTATATCCACCTTCGTTTGGAGTCATCAATAACGTAAACTACCTTTAGCGTAGAGCGGCTGCCATTCCATGCCGAGGCGCTCCCTTTTTTACAAAGCTCATTTCTTAAGCTCTACAGGAATGTTTAGGTTAACGCTGTCCGACGGAAAAAACTTATGGCGCTCTAGCAATCCTTAAGCGGAATGGAAAATTCAACATAAAAAGGATGAAGTTCTTCATTCAAGCAAAGCTCAATTCTTTGCTTAAAATTTCCCCAATTCACCATCTCTAATGCTGTTTCGATTGAAAAAAATCCTACTTCTAAAGACTCAGGGGTAGTTGTTAATTCTCCTCCGACTGGTCTGCCTAAAAATAAAGTGTTACAAATACTACTACTTACATTTTGAAAAACACCACAAAACTTTGTCACTTCTATATCTATTCCGCTCTCTTCCTTTGTTTCCCTTATCGCTGCATCTTTCAATGATTCACCTTCTTCAACCTGCCCTCCTGGCATTTCCCATCCTCGTTTAGGTCCTTTTATCAATAATATTTCGTTACGCTCATTTACTACAATTGTTGCCGCAGAAACTATATGTTTTGGAGCCACTTCATCGTCCTCCCCTTTTTAAATTAAGAAAACTAGATTGCTACTAATTTCCTGTTTATGCGAAACAAAGAAAAAAGCGACGTTAACAAACTACATTGGACTTTCATTGGTATGGACTACCCCATCTGTTTATAATTCGTGATAGTTTTTCCACTATCGTACCCGTTACTTCAATGAAACATCAAAGAGGTGCTGTCCTTGCGGCCTCCATACTATCGTTCTCCGTTAGGACATTTTATGCGTTCATTCCAAGCCCAGCCGGTTCAGCCTCCACCACCGCAACGGCCCGAACCGGGGACCCGTCGCCACAGACGATACGCAGAGGAAATCCGTAAAACATAAAGTCGGTTCCGCTGGGAAGACGATCCAAACCCTGCAGCCCCGTATACGTCACAATTCCGATACCCAACAACGCCCTCTCCAGTTCTTCAGACAGTTCACCACCGACGAACGTTGGTCGCAGCGCAGCGAGTCGGTCAAAGCATTCTAGCCCGACGGATTCGCTGAAAAACAGACCCCGGCCTTCCGGCCAAGCCGGGTCTTCGATCCGTACTACACGAGATGCTCCGAAAAATCTCTCCAATGGCAGCTCATCCAATGTCGCGGCACCTGGGTGCATGTGTGAAGGTGCGTCCACGTGGGTTCCGGTATGGCTACCCATCGAAAGCTGCCGCAGTTCCCAGGTGTGACACTCGTATGTATGTGCTACCTTGACTTTTACCTCCGGATCGCCGGGATAAATGGGCATGCCATCCGCAATCGGCAACGACAAATCGATCACTCTCACTCAGGCGCCTCCGTTCCTCACTTCTGTTTGACTTGAACTCGTACTCGTTAGTTCAATTACCTTTGTTAACGTGACTTAATCTAATGAGATTTATTAAGCTGTATATGAAGATGAATAAAGACCCCCAAATAATATAAGGACCAATACTAAAAAGTCCGAGCACTGATAAAGCTGTACAAAGAAAACCAATTGTAAGGCATAGCTTCCAAAATTGTTTGTACATCAGCCACCATGTAACGAGAAAGATTAGTGTGAGTGCTAAACCATACTTAATTAATATCATCGCATTATGGTATTCACTTGTATCAGAGCCGAAATTGTGAACATCAGTGAATCCAATTATTGCAAGTATAATCGAACCTGCCATTCCCACTACTATTCCCAGGATACTGATAAGCTTCATTAGTCACTCACCTTCTTCTTCATTTTAGACGGCTCTACGACGCATCACCTCTAAATTAATTGCATAGACATCACTATTGATTTCGTCATTCTGGTTTCATTGTTCTAAAGTACCCGTTAGCGTAATCCTGTATCGGTACGTATTCGTTGAATACTGACCATTTATTATACCGACAATAAATGTCTATAAAGAAACTTGAAAGAAATTTCACCAGAGCCGCCAAGACCAGACTTGTTACAACAAAGGTCAATGCAAATGTCTTATTTCTTTTATACGATAATACCGAAATAATAATCGCAAACAACAAGAAAACTGTAACTCTGATAACTTCATAGAATTAAACGTTAAAAAATCCACAGTACTATTGATAAAAAAGGGAGTGAAAACGTTAGAAAACAACATATTAATATCGCAAATATAGAGTCCTTTATGGAATAGGAAATTTAACTTCCTCCTCTCAATTCTTCACTAATAGTAACTTATTTTACCACGAGCTCTCCTTTCTCCTCCATCCGCCCTTCACTGAAATTCGTGGAAGCACTGATTAGTCCTGAAGGTTGAACATTCGAAAAGCCCTTAATCTTATCAATCATTTCTGGCGTGAGTCCTTCAAACATCGACGCAATCTCCGGATTCACCTCTTGAAATACTATTGCTATTGGCACTCTTTTTTTAATCCCCACTATGCGAAAAGCCTCTTTGTCTTCAATTCGGTAGTTCATTTCACTTCCTCCTTTGATAGTCAGCTGAAACGTCATCCGCGGGAAGGCTTTGAGGGACTGTCCATGGATCCGGGCTTCCGAGGGAGTAATCCCATGCATGTTTTGAAAAGCCCTGGTAAAGGAATCCGGCGAGGTATATCCGTATTTCATCGCAGCATCGATGATCTTGATGTCACTGTGGCTTAGCTCGAGTGCTACCAAAGTTAGGCGTCTTCGGCGGATGTATTCCGACAGGTTGAGGCACTTCACCTCACGTAGCTTTTTGTAGTGTTCAGGCGGTTTATCGGTATTGAAAATAAAACCCGGACGAATGACAATATCATCCCCTCTGGAATTTAAAAGCTTTATCGAAATGGAAAGCACGCTTGACATTTCTTACGTTGCACAATATACTCTCCTTATGGAAAGCTGGCTTTCCATAAGGAGAGTGAACGCATTGAACAACCGTTTAGAAGAAATCCGCAAGCAACGCGGAATTAAGCAAGAAGAATTAGCAACGGCTCTTGAAGTGTCAAGGCAAACTATCGGTTCGCTGGAAAACGGACGTTATAACCCATCGATCCTTTTAGCGTTCAAGATTGCTCGTTTTTTCGGTATGAGTATCGAAGAAATCTTTATTTATGAGGAGGATGAAAATGTATGAAAAAAACTATTTCGTCTTATTTTCTTACCGTTGTAGGCGTAGGACTACTAGCAGGTGGTCTGTACTTCATCAAAACAATTGAAGATCCACAAGGTATGCTGCGAGCGTTGCCTTATATCTGTATTGGGCTTGGCTGTGGTATTTTCGGTCACGGTATGGGAGAAATAATCGTCCGACACGCTATGAAGAATAATCCCGCCGCAGCAAAGCAGCTGGAGATTGACAAGAAAGATGAGCGTAATTTGGCAATCGTTAATCGGGCAAAAGCGAAAGCATATGATATGATGGTTTTTGTGCTTGGAGCCTTAATTACAGCAATTGCCTTGATGGCTATAGATTTAATAGTGGTATTGCTATTGGTTTTTGCCTATCTGTTTATCCTAGGATATGGAGCTTATTACCGTTTCAAGTACTATAAAGAGATGTAATAAAATTCATGTACTTCTTTAGGAGTAATCGAAAGGTTGCTCCTTTTTCATGCCATTTTTGAGAAGGTATAAATAGAACATTATAGTCAAGAACTTTGTTGAATCCCTGTTTCTCTGCTACTTTAATCGATGGTACATTATTACTGCTTTCATTAATAATTGCACAATATCCGAAGCCTTTTTCAAGGAAGTGCTCTGTTGTTCCCCACATCCCCTTGGCGCAGCAGCAAGGCTGCCAACCAAAGTTGGCAGCCTTCTCCTGATTGAAACTATAGTAACGATTCGGCGCCGTCAATAAACAACTCGGTCCCGGTAATATGGCTCGAAGCGTTTGAGGCAAGAAAAGCTACCAGGTCTGCAACCTGCTCCGGTACCCCCGGTGCGTGATCCAGCGGCTGGCTGCCTTGCGGATAGTTAACCGGAATTTTGATTTTCTCAAGCTCTGACGTCGGAAGCGTATTTTCCCCGATATTGGTCTTGATGGACCCCGGACAGATGGCGTTGACACGAATTTTGTACCGCGCCAGCTCTAGAGCGGCCATCTTGGTGAATGCCACCTGCCCCGCCTTAGACGTGCTGTAGGCTGTCATTCCAAACCCAGAGAAAGAGCGGCTACCGTTAATGGAGCTCGTAATAACTATACTTCCGCCGCCCTCTTTCATATAAGGAATCGCGTGTTTGACACACAGGAACGTGCCCTTCAGATTTACGAATAGGGTATGATCCCAGTCCTCAGGCTTCATGTCTTCGATCGGCGCTAAAACCCCGTTGATCCCTGCATTGGCAAAGACGACGTCCAACCGCTCCCAGGTCTTCACTGTCTGTTCGAACGCCTGTGCCACCCGGTTCGGATTGGAGACGTCGACATCGACCGTGATAGCTTGGCCGCCTGCTGCGATTATATCTTGCTTGGTTTGTTCTCGCCGGTCGTCCTTTAAATCCGCAAGGCACACTTTCATCCCTTGTTGCGCAAGCATCATAGCCGCAGCTCGTCCGATACCGGAACCCGCCCCCGTTATCAATGCGACCTTATCCTTCAAATCGGGCAGTACCATGCCCGATTTTTTGATCGTTTGCACGCTCATGAAGTTTCACTCCTAACCTATTATTGGCGGATTGAAATAGAATCCTTGCTTGGTTTGCCCTAACCGGGTGGAAAATATGTAAGTTCTGTACTGCATGGATCTACACCATTCTGTTCAGTTTCGATTGTTGATGAGGATTCTTTTTTAAACAGCACTATAGATGTATTTCGAAAATAAAGAGTTGCCGGGTATTTGATTCACTTTTGATGAACGATGAATAAGATTTTCGATCCGATTCACTTCTTTCGCAGGTATGGAAGGACATTGAAGGATATGAAAACCCTCTAAGCATAAAGGATGCAGCCTTGTAAATTCATCAGACAAATGGGATTCGTGTGATTTTCGAATAAATGATAATCCGATTGTTGCGATGACTGCTCATTTTAAGGGGGTACTTTGCTCCCGGACTACGTGCACCTGCACGGCTAGCTTCTTGTCTACCGTTGCCAAGATAACGTTCTTCAATGCGAGGGGCTGAATTTCCGTTTCCAGCCATGCGCTGTCCTTGCCGATCTCGCGCAGCAGCGCATGTTCCATGTGGCCATCGGTAATGATCGGTTTGGTCAGATTGAAGGGTTGCGTGGGCAGCTTCAGGTCCGCTGGAGTTACGGGCTGATAAGCCGTATTTACGAAGACAGATAGCGTACCGCCTGGCTCCCATGCTGCAAAGGCAACTTTCGAGATATCCTCTACGTTCGATTTTCGCAACTCTACATACAAGAATTCAATAGGCAGCTTCGCTTTCGAGAGATTCCGGTAATCAAGCTTCCCATCCTGAATAAGGGTAATCGCTGGCGGATCGAAAAATTGTTTGAGCAGCGGGACCTTCAGGCTGAGCCAGATTGCAGCTATGTACAAAATAACGAGTGAGACGGTCGTAATCATCGAGCCTTTCAGCCCAAGATGCTCGTCCGACAGCGGATGGGCAATAATATTGCCGAGCGTCAGTGCGATAATGAAATCAAGAAACCTAAGCTGCGAAATGGAACGCTGGCCCATCATTTTCGCAGCAAATAGTAGAAATACAAATCCGACAATACTGCGCAAAATCCATCCCATTGCCGTCAGTGACTCTTGGCTTTTGAAAAAATCCACGCGTACATTCCCTCCGTTACCCTTCATTTCCAGCCATTAGGATCTCCTATCTCTACCCAAACCATACAAATCGCATGCGGCACCGATCAGCAGCGTCTCCTCGGCATATTCTGCGAAAGGATCATTCTTGTATGGATGGATGCGTCATTAGATCTAGAAGGAGAGGTATTTTAAGAGGATAGAATTTTTGTCAACATATCCCTCGGTCAGGCAGGAAGCTTGAAACCTCATTGTTTACGATACGTAAAAAAAGATTATAATGCTGTAAATTGGATTGAATAGGCAGAAATACAAACGATAAAAAGCAAATGGAGGTTGTCAAACGATGAAATGCCCGGTATGTTCAGATGTTCGTATGCGTGAAGTGGAAAAAGACGGTGTGCTCATTGATGTATGTCCCGACTGTAAAGGGGTTTGGCTCGACCGAGGTGAGTTGGATAAATTGATGGTTGGAATACGTGAAGTTCGTTATGAGTATGATCGGATGGAGCGTCATGTTTCTAACGATGACAAATATGAGCGGCATTACAATAATGATGATCGTTCGCACAACTCGAAAGGTTACAATGAATATGACAGGAACGGCAAGCCTTACAAGAAAAAGAAGAACATGATGGACGTGTTTGGTGATTTATTTGATTAACCTCTTTGAATGATGCAGTGTTTCCACAAAAAAGCAAACTAAAACTGGAGCCATACAGTCTTGGTTTGTTTTTTTCTGTTATTCAACGATAGCTGAGAACATTTACAGGTGAACCATTCAGGAACGCTTCAATGTCCTCAACGATACCCCGGTAGAAGCCGCGGTAGGCCGCTTCTGTGACATACCCTATATGAGGCGTGGCCAATACGCTCGGCAGTGATCGGAGAGGAACAGCGTCAACTGCAAAACTGGATCTTGGCTTTGCCCAATTTCATCAAGGCTTATCTGCCGATTTCAAGCTGCGAAAGTTGAGTTATTAACTATTAAGGTCAGCTCCTCATGCGATGGAAAAGCTCCCATGTCTAATAAATCATCTATATAGCCGGAGAAATAACGTTCTAGAATCATATCGCCTCGCGGCAGTACTCGGTGTGGATGGAACGATTGTGGTACACCAGGATAAGGACTTCCTCATAATAATCAGACAGGATTCGCGCTGTCAGTAATCCGGCTATACCAGCTCCAATTACTAGTGCTTTACCACGTTCTAATGTTTGTGTCATAATGACTCATCCCTTCCTCTCCTGTTATCCATGAATATTTTGACAAACAGAAGCAACAATCTATTGTAAAGTACGCAGTTCGGCGACTAGTAAACATAGGTATTCGGTGACCATAACTGAAGTCTCCTAATTATTCAAAATGCCTATCTTTTTCATTTCGGGCGCAGCACCCTTTTTAAAAAATGAGTGCGCGGCGTCTTCTTTACTATTGTCTTTTTACAGTAACAGAGATTTAATTTTCATGGGAGCTTGACAGAACGATGTACACAACATCATCTATATTCCGTAATGTATTATTTGAAATTTATCCTCGCTATTTTTTGCCCTATTACTTAGTTCATTTAATTTATTAAGGCGAGATAGAATATCTTTTTTATTAAATGTGATAATCTCATATTGCCCAGGTATTTCTGGTTCGCCTTCAATGGTGTAATATCCACCCGTTAATTTCACAATATCTGGAGCTGACAAAAACAAATTGTACCACGCTTGTGTAATACTATTTAGTGTTATTGCTCCCTCAAAGTCGATTAAACTTATCCCATGATAAAAGAGTCCATATATTGTTTCGTCATTGAAAGGATTAGTAGTTCGAATCCATTTAAATGAATCCATCATATATAAAATTAAGTCATCTTGTATTTGTACAATCATTTCTTTATTGCCTTGTTTTTTAAAATCTCTTAATGAAAACAAGTCGTTTTTTTTAATTTGATCTTGTTTGATAAGCAAAAAGTCATGGACGAGTGGCATAAGATCCTTCTTTCTATGTCCTTTAATTTCACATCACATCACATCACATTGAACTTCGTATAAATTTCATATGTGGAGTATTCACGAAATTATGAACTTTCCCACCCATTCACACTACAGCTTCCAGAAACCGGCAGCCTGTTGCCGTTGTGCTATAGTTTTCCGTTAGTGTAACAATCAATTTTAAATAAAATCAAATTGAACCCGATAATTGACACTTAATTTTCGATAAATTTTTGATTACAAATATCGCAAAAACCGTTTTCATTCACTGACAAAGGCTTAAAATATCTTCGTATATAGTCGTCATTCCACTTAAGATGCGGAACAGCATAATCTGGATGGATGTGTTCTGGCAAGTTTGGTTTGTACCCAATGTGACCGCAATTACGGCATTGGTTCATCCACTTCCAGAGTTTAGGATAATTGTTGAGATATTCTAAAGCTTTATTCTTGCCATAATATTTCACGATAGCCCTCCATTAAATTAGAGGTTTCCCCCTCACGCTGCCGTGTCCCGTTAGTTGAACAGCTTATCGCTACGGTTGTTCTCGTATAGACGCATAGTAATCAATTCCTCGTGTTCAACGGGGAGAAAAGTTCACGCCAGAGAAAACCGTCCTGAGCTGGGTAGAAGTAGCTTAAGCTAAGCAGCGTCACGTATATTGACTCATTCGCAGGATTTCACAAAGAAAGCACGGAGGACCGAGTTCGTTCCCCAAAAGGGCTCAGACCCATCCGCTAAACGCTATCGGTCTCCACACCTTGGACAGGTATAACGAAGGAATGTAAGGGCATTGACCCGTTGAGTTGTGGGAGGGTGAACCTCCAGGGATCATGTGGAGTATGCGTGCAGTAGAGATAGCCTGGGGAATATTTCCTGAGTGTTCCTCTATTTCCGCATGCTCAGCCCACCACCTCAACCGGCGTCAACTGCGTTGCTTCCTGAGATGGACTTGATCCAAGGTGACGAAATCCTGCGAATGAGTGAGTATATGTGAGATAAACCCTTAAAAACGAGGGAGCTATCGTACACGTTAGCTCAACAAGATTTTTTAGTTTTCCCGTCTACATTGTATGCGGCTTTCTAAACCAGAAATACCTTTTTGTATTGATACTTCATTTATTTTAACACCATTTTCTGGTGTATCAGTCAACGTAATATGGATTCTATCATAGGGAACGTCACCATGATGTGCACCATAATTTAACGCACTTACATGAACGATATGTCTTCTTGTATCGCCATTTATTCTTTCAATTTTATCTATTTTTGGACACATGATAAAATCTGAGTAAGTTTTATCAAGGTAAGAATAATATCTGGTATATAAAGTTTCTTCAAGCAACTCTTCTTTGGGTGCCCCATCACTTTCATATTTCCACCCAACTAAAAGCCAATCGTGGAGTTGTATAGATTTCAATCGAACTTTTATATTTTTTCGGGTATATATAACCTCACCTTCTGCTATCATGCATATCTTTGTCTGGTTTACGGATAAACAATTATAGGCAGGTTCGATAACTGAAATATTTCCGTTTTTCATGTTAATTTGCAGTTTCGAGTCTATAGGGGTTTTATTTAACACTAATTCAGTTTGTCCTTTGGAAGGACTTGATGTGTTAATCCATTTAACAACCTTATTGATTGTTACTTCTTCATACCCATCACTTTCCTTAAATAAACGAGAACCCCCGTATAAACTGTTTACTTGAACAGATAAAACATCCTCTGTTATTAATAAAGGTTTTTTTGTTTGAATATTTGCTTTTGCAAAATCTATTGGGAAAAATAATCCTGCAATCACAAGGATTAGTGAGACTAATTTTTTCATCAACATCACCTCTGGATTCAAGTAATGCGGATATTTTCCCCTATTATTAAATGTAAATACATAAAATCAGCTATGCACCAGTCAGGTATCAGTAATAATCAATAAAGTTCTTCATTTACCAGCCTCAATTGCTAAACATAGCTACCCGTTAGCCATTCATGCATCTCCTTGTACTGCACCACAGAGCATGAAAGTTAATCCGTTCTTTCATGGTAGTTGAGAAAACGGTAGCCCTTATGCAGGCCGACTTTTCTTCGTGTTTATTGAGCTAACGTACCCGTTAGCCATCCATGCCGCTCACTCGACACCACAGATTATGGAAGTAATTGCGTTCTTCCATAGGATTTCAACTGGCGTTTACCTTCTTTAGTAAGAACGAACCAGTAATCTTCCTCAAATTCTTCTATCGAATCCTGAAATTTGATTTGTCCCTCTGAAGGGTCATCATAAATTTTTAGATAACCCATATTCAAACATTCCACAATACGAGCTTTAATTTCACTTCTTGTTAGATTAAATTCATTATGAAATAAGTGGTTTTCAACATGAAAGATGGTATTTTCCTCAAAAGCGAAGGTTGCTAATATTAACTTATCTATCCTCAATTTGTATCACCTCTAATGAAAGCTACCAAACAAGTAAGTCACTTCCACAGTTTATTGGATAGTTAAGCGAATAAATGGTAATTATAGGTCTATCGCTACGCGAAAAATTTATGGGGCTGGTTCGCATTGCGAACCCTTAACAACAATGATACGTTGGATAATTACACTTTTTGCGTACTGTCTTCTTCCAATGACTTTATCATCCTCTAGCTCTGTAAAACAAGATCTAGAGGTAATTAACGGTTTGTTTGAGGCAATCAGTCGTTCTGACAGCATTGCTATTGCTCGATCCTTCGGTGAGCAAAGGGCGGATTCCTTATTCCTAAACAAGGAGAACAAGAATTTCAAAAGAGGGTTATTCAACATTAAAGAAGCTCGCCTGATTGTTTGGAGGCAACTTCCCTTTGAATATGGAGATATCTTTCAGCCTAAAACCCCAGCCATTGATCAAAGATTTTTCTATGTTGCTATCGAAATGCAGGTTTATAGGGAAGACCAATACTTCCTGAATGGAAACAATTACATGTTAATAAGTACCGCTGCCCAGAGCGGACAAAGAATAATAGTTAGATTCCAACACCTGCCCTTAGATAGGTTAATCAGAGATGGTTATGGCTTTGGTACTCTTGATGAGAAAACGTATAGCCAGCGAAGATGGGCTTTCTTAAACTAAGATTTGGTTATACCTGCCCGTATGAGAGAACGGCTGCCAATCATGCCGGCTGCCTCGCCCAACTTTATGTCAAAACTACTTTTTTATAGATCGTTCGTAGGAACTAAAAACCGGCTGCAGAAGCAACCCGCCCTTTCACTATCGTACCCGTTATTTCAATGACCCAACTTTATGAATCTCCAAGTAAGTGCCATTTACCTCAAGAGCGAGTTCATCTTGAGATTCCTTTCCTTTTATTTCATACAACTTGCCAAGTTTCTCGTTCGAATCACCATTTTTCTTTGGCATTGGAACTACCAAATGCTTTATTTCACCGATTTCTTTCCCAATCTTCGTTGAAGGTACTTCGCCGAAGGAAACCCCGTATAAAGAATCGTTCCACGCAACGGAACTTGGATAAGAACTCTTATTATAGGTCTTTTTTGACGATGCGGCAGGATTCACTTGATGTTACGGCCTGCTGATTTGCTCGCACTCCTTGCGGAGTTACTTTGTCACAGGGCTTCAGCCTTAGAATCTCTTCACCAGCTGCCTGTCAGCTACGAGGCGACTTGGTTCTTACCTCGATTGAACTTTCATCAATGAGTTGTGCCTAGCTTGGCTAGGCGCGCATGTACTAAAAAAACCAGCCCCCCTTAAACGGGCTGGTTTACGCTGCATTCATTCAACCCCCTCAGTACGATATAGTTTTCTCACGAATGCTCGCTTATTCGCAGGATCTCGCCCGGTTGGTTAAGGATGAAAGACAAGAAGGGGAACTCCGTATTAGACTTCGGCAACATGAATGTGCACGGGAATAGAGGGGAATAAATACTGCCCCATATAATTCCATTTACTGCACGCTTTCTCCACGCCGCCCCTGGAGGTTCTCACTCCCATGTCGGGGCGGGTCTACGCCCTCTCATTCCTTCGTTACGCCTGTCCAAGGGGTGGAGGCCGGTCTTGCTATCGTTACGGGTCGTGCCCTTTGGTTCAATGGATCCGGTACTCCGTGCTTTCTTTGAAATCCTGCGAATAAGCCAAAACTCGTACAACGAAACGGTAGAATATAAGTTAAGCTGCTAGCTGAACAGGCAACGTTCTAGGAGGATTATAGGCTTCGCCGCTGCGAGCCATTCCAACTAAAATTCTGGCTAATTTGCCACATAGCTTCATAATGGACCTCATTTTCTTCATCTTCTTTTTCTGTACATTGTAGGCATGCATGGCTTTAAACTCCGAATTGTTCGCGACTAAACTCATGGTCATCATGAAAATGAAGCGTCGGAGACGAGAGCGTCCACGTTTACTAATCTTCATCTGTCCGGTCCATTTACCTGAGCTTGCTTCTGCAAGGTTGAGGCCAGCATGACGCAGCAAGGCATTGCCGTGAACAAAGCCACTTAAATCCCCCACCTCACCTAAAATACCGGCTAGTGAAATGGCACTAATCCCTTTGACAGCAAGCATAGATGTAGCAAATGGAATGCGTTCTAAAACGACAACAATCTCCGTTTCTACCGTTTGCAATTGGAGGTAAGCAAGGTCGTACTCATCGAGCAGCTGCTTTAGATGGAGCTTGTAGGCATATGTAGCTTGCTGTGATCCCACAGAACGGCTAGCAAGAGAGATAAGAGCTCGGGCTTTTCGCTCACCAGAATGCCGTTTCATAAGCGATTTCCAGCCTCGTAAGATATCTTGAGACTGTAATTTACACAATTCTTCAGGCGTAGGGAAAAGACGAAGTGTGACCAATGAACCCGTACACATGATGTTCTTAAAGACTTGTCGCAGTTCAGGGAAAACAACGTCGACCCAGCGATGGATTTGGTTCTTCGCACTAACGAGTCTCGTTACGACAGAGTCGCGGTTTGAGAGAAAGACACGTAGTTCTTCAAAGGCTTCTGGTGTGTTGCGTGTGAACGAGTAGTAGCCGTTATTGACCATGTCGGCGATGACCAGGGCATCCTTTTTGTCACTCTTGGATGGCGTATTGTCGCGGTTTTCCTTGTTCTTTTTTACGAGATGTGGATTGACGAGAACAACTTCAAACTGACGATTTGAGAGCCATTTGGATAGATTAAGCCAGTAGTGTCCGGTAGGCTCCATGCCAAACAATGGCTGCCGTTAAAGTGTGAGCGGTTTGCAGCGATTGAATCCACCGAAGAAGGCTGTGAAAACCCTCCTCATCGTTTGAGAAGGATAGGGGATATTTTTTCAATGAGTTGATTTTGTTTCGCTTGCGATTTAAAATTCATAGTAGAGCGTCCTCCTGGATGATGGAATTTTTAGGGCTATGACCCGTTGCGTACTTCCATCGTACCGAGGCGCTCTTTTTTTTGCAAAGCGGAAATTTAACGCTCTACAGGAATGCTATCGTGTCCCATTAGGATAAAGAACCATGACAGTACAACCTATTTTCTCCTTTTCGCAACCTTAATGACTATCGATACGACAATAACAATTAATATCAAAGTCAAAATTTGAATTACCGCCGTACTAAGTTGAAAATTCATTTATGTCCCGCCTTTATTCTTCAATTGCTTCCTATACGTAAAATAAATGAATTTGTTGCGTTAAACTCCCGTTGGATCACGATAGCTTAATGCCCAGCAGTACATATGTACAAAATTATATGATTTTGTGAAAAAGCAAAGGAGCCGTCCTTTATATTTCTGATTTGAACAGATGCTCCAACTAATTTGTTGATTGATTTGTTAAGGGACAATTCGTCGGCAGCCTTTGGGGGAACTCTACCAGCCGCTCGCGAATGATCAGCAGTGTCTAATTGGCCTATCACGTTTGCTTTGCCCTCCTTGATTTCCATAAACGTAAAATTGCGATCATTGATATAGTAGTAATCTGCCCTGCCGACAGGAAAACTGTATGAGTGATAAGGACTTAATGCACTAAGCGGTTTAAAATCAGCTGTGATTGGTAAGGAAATCGCAGCTTTGCGTGCAGCTTGCAGATCATCCTGGACGAGTAACTTCGCATCCGGATTTTTTATTTACTGTTCCATTATTCAACGGCATGAAAATAGTTGAATCATAATTAAATTCTTAAATTCTTATCTTTTTCCTTGGGTGTACGTGGAGTTGATGACGATACCCTTAGCCGCGGAAAAGAGCCTCCAATCCGCTGTCTTATGCGGATTGGAGGCTCTTTTTTCATACGAATCCAAATTGAAACGGGGGAAAAAGGCCGTGAACGGCTTTTGTGTCTACCCCATTGTCTTGCCGATTACTGAGGATCGAGCAGTTTGGAGCTGTACAGGTTGAGGAAGTAGGCATCGGCCATGGCCTTGCCGTCTTTCACTTGCAGAGGCTTGTTCAGTTTGAAGGCTTTGCCGTTGAATGACGCATCATCCGAGCCAATTGTCATCGTCAGCGCATTGTCTCCTTTTTGCACGATCATCGATTTCTTTGTGGAATTCCAGACTAACTTCGCGCCGACGGCTTCAAAGGCAGACCGTACGGACGTCAGAGTGGGCTCGCGATCGGTGAACAGACTTTTGGCGATCACGGCGTGAACACCCCAGTTGGCGTCCACTACCTGGGAGATGCCGAAATCGGTGGAAACCGACATGAGTGAGTAGGCTTCGTCCTCGGTAAGATTCATCCCGTTCATAAGGAACCGACGCGTTTTGTAAGAAGCATCTTTCATGGCCTTATCGACGGATGAGTTATTGTAAATATCCTTTTGCGCGGTTGTGCCAAGATCCTTCAGATAGTTCGCATAGCTGAAGCCCTGAACGACCCATTCGTTTTCCGTTTCAAGTAGCGGGAAGTCCAAGCCTTTGAGCTTATTATTCAAGGAATCCTTTTTATGCAAAATAATTTGAATATCGCCGGTCAGCGAGGTTTCGATCGCCGTGCCGTTTAATTCCGAATCGCCCATGGCGGCATGTGGATCGCCGACGGAAAGATAAGCGCCGCTGATCGCAACCGGATAATACATTGTGCCTCCTTTTCCGATCCGCCAATCGTCCACATTCCCGCCGAAATAGGAAGGAGGTACGGAATCGACCACATCGGCTTCCGAGGGTGCTACGCCCATAGTGCCGAAATGCAGGCGCACCGGCACCTTAACGTCTTTCATAATATTATGATTTTCAACAACGGTGTTATGGTCGACGACAACGCCGGGATAATCGACCGTATTATGAACCTTACCATCCGGGTCGGTTTGCGGCGTCCATCTATAGTTGTAGAGCGCTTTTGCATAATCGGTACTGCCGTTGCTGTCCATTTCATAAATGGTCACCACTTCGCGCGTTTTCGGTTCTTCAATCATATCTCCGTACAAGTAGCCCCAATTGGCCGCCGAGTTGACGCCGTAGGTTTTGCCTGCATAGGCCGGATTGGCGCTCGGACGCAGCGACATATCCAAAATGCGAACTTCCAGCACGTCTCCGGGCTCTGCTCCGGCTACTCTAATGGGGCCTGTCAATATATGTACGCCTGGACCCCGGTCAGGTTCGTTCTTTTCCTCCGCGGTCCATTTGAAAATATCCTCTATGCCGGCATCACCTTTAATAATCCGATCGTAATCGTCGCCGGAATGATGGGTGACCGTTTCCACCGTCACGATGTCGCCGGAATTGACGGTCAGCACCGCGTCTCCCTTTCCAATGTTGCCCCAGCGGACATTCGCCGAGTTGGCAGGGATCGTATAATGCTTCGGGCTGTAGGCCTCCGCGGCGGACACCTCGGAAGTCTGAACCTGCAGGAACGAAGAGACCATACTGCATGCCACAAGAACGCTTGCTAATTTCATTTTTTTCTTCAACTAAATTCATCCTCTCGCCAACGAATAATTTTATTTAGGTTTTCGAGTTTACGAAACAAAAACCATTAACAGATCCAAGCCCAGTTGTATCAGGGATAAGGCTGAATTCACCTCTTTCGAAAACCAATTTTCTACGTCAGATAACACGACATTAAAAGTCATATATCCAAATAAACCTGAACATTTTGTACATATCCTCAAAAGATTGTCAGGTAATATTTAGATGAATCAAAAATAGCATAGCGTTTCAATTCTAGTCAATATATTTTTAAAAAATGAAAGCATAATTTGGTTGTTTATCTAAATAAGGTAATTGAATTTATTGTATATTGAAAAAAATGAATGTAATTAATATGATTATGTTGCATTTTGAAATCATAAAAATAAAGAAGAAACCATGTTTCCATAGGACTTGCGGCAATAGACTTGAATGAATTGTTAGTATATCTTACATAAAACAAACTCCTTTTCTCTTCAACATATCGCTGAACAAGAAAGAAGCACCGCATATGCAATATGAATCCATGCGTAATTTTGTTTTTATAAACTCGAAGGACTACAAATTCGCGATTCGGGCAGCATCATAACTCACTAACTAAGCTTTCATCTATCATCTTTTTCTTCATTTCTCTTTGATTTAGAAGTCTTGATTAGGAGTCGGAATCACGGGAACCTGCACAGTGCTGTCTCTTCCGTATAAAGCCGAAACTAAAAAGTCTTCTTTAACTCCTTTCACCACTGACATCCCGGCACACCACCACCTTACTCATCCTAAAGAGAACAAAAAAATAATCATCGCTCACTTATATAATATTTTACTTATATAATCAGCTGTGTATAATACATAGTGACCTGATTATTCTATACCAGGAATCGCCACTCGCATGGCTGAACAAATCTTAGCCGAGTTGGAAACAGATATTAAAAAAACAATTTCCTAGATGTTCCTGGGCAGCTTTAGTACCTGGACATAATGAGAGTGCGGGTAAACGCAAGTCTGTCAAAGGTAAGAAAGGAAACAAATATTTAAAATCCGCACTAACAGAAGCCGCTCATTCCGTAGGTGCATCCAAAAACTATCTTGGTGCTATGTACAGGCGAACATTAGCACGAAAAGGTAGAAAACGAGCAGCTATTGTGGTGGCCCATGCCATGTTACGAATTGCGTATTATCTTCTGACAAGGAAAGAGATGTATGTAGACTTAGGTGAAGATTATTTTGATAAACAGAAACAAGGTGCTATTGTACGGAATTCGGTTCGAAGACTTGAAGCCTTAGGTTATAACGTTACAATTTCAGAAGTCTCCTGATCAACGGTTCATCAATATCCTAGGCGCTGCACATTTTAAAAAAATGAATGACTGTGTCTTCTTAAGTATTGTCTTTTTTTAAGTAACTGCGAAATGAATTTTCATGGTAGTTGAATGAACTCATGGAGTATGAGCTATTTCATTCCCTTCATTTTTCGTTTCAGAACCAAGAACCTTCCCTGTTTTGTCCATGTACAATGTTGTCATCTTACCGTACTTGTTCTGCCCAATAACTCCTAAAAACAAGGCTTGATGATCTTTTCTAACATTAAAATGATATCCTTTAGCCCACCCCTCCCCCGGTCTGACACCGTATTTAATCGCAATCTGCACCATATCAGTTGAGTCAAGTATGAGCTCACTTTGTGGGATAATTTCAAAGTCTTGAATGTCTTCTTTTACAGTTTGTGTAATCCCAATTTTCCCTTTTTTTATGTTAATGATCAGGGATTCATTTCTTTGACCGTTTCCAAAGAGCAAATTCCAAACTTCTCTTCTACCATCATTACCAAGGGTAGAAGGAGGTGTAGAGCCTGTGTCGCCAACACTCGTGATCAAGGTTAGATTCGCCTGAGCATCCCAGTTTCTAGCTTCTTCAAGACCGATCTGGTAAGCGTCTAATAAAGTGATCCCTGGGTTGGTGAATGCCTTTGCTTTGCTCTTTACAATAATGCAGCTTATCAATATTAAGAAAATCAAAATGCCTCTCCGTAACATTGGAAAGAACCCCCCATAATGTTTGGGGTTATTTTCCCGTGTAGATAATTAAATTATTCTACCCGTTAGAATTCCTGTAAAACGAATAATTTGGCGTTTGAACAAAAACGAGCGCCTCGGTACGATGGGATTACGCACGAGGTCAAAAGCCTCAAAAAGCCCATCAGGAGGTCGCTCTACTATGAATTTTAAGTCACAGGACAAGCAAAATCAACTCATTGAAAACATTACCGTTTCTCACTTAGTCGTCGGTGTAGACATCGCCCAGGAAGCTCATGTGGCCCGCGCTGTCAGCTTTCGCGGCATTGCTCTGGGTACTCCACTTGAGTTTGGTAACGATCGTGAAGGATTCATGCTATTCGAACGTTGGATTCAAGATCTGCTGTTCTTTCATGGTAGTGTAACGAACTTATTGACTTCTGATTTCCATCCGTCTTTAATCCAGTTATACAACTCAGAAGAGGAAACACGTTTGCCGCCGTTTTTGTCATATATGTTTACCTCTCCTTTTACAGTATTGCAGGTAGTCCATCCAGCGCCATGAAAACAATCCCAGGCTAGGTGCACTTGAAACAACTCACCTGAATTGGTCTTCATTTCAATGTAGTTTGGAAGACCACCTTTTACACTACCGGAACCAACCATTCCATCAACTGGCTTTGCTGATTTAATCCACTTGACGACTTTCGCGATAATCAATTTACCTTTTGCATCATTTGTCCTAAACAGCGGCGAAAGTTTTACATGTCCAGCCCTTCCGCTTACAATCTGTAACGAATGAACATCCTCTGGGACAAACGGCTTTTTTGCGGAATAAATTGAGGGTGAAATAAAGAACGAAATTAAAACCACGAGTAACATTGTATGAGTATGTAACGTTTTCATCTCTTCTTCCTTTCAACTAGCAACCACTGCCGAAATATTTCACCGTTGGTTCTTTGGTTTGTCACTTTATTTTCCCAGAATGCCATAATTTTATTCGATTTATTTAAACGAGCATTTTACAACGAATGAAAAAGGAGCTGCCTCGTGGCATGCCCCTCAACTATCGTGCCCGTTCGTAACCCTGCTGTCGGTCTCAGGATTTACCCAACGCTCTTTATTGCCGTTTATATAGTGACTAATAATGTATGTTTCGTAAATGCCAGTGAAAGAAAGCGGCCATATTTTTTCAACGTTTTGTAGTCCTTTTATGTCATTTGAACCATTCTCCACCCGCTCGAAAAGTTATCGAGTAGTTACATAGACTGTATTTTTTGATTTTTTCTCGTTATTCACATCTATTTTATACCAAATTGCATTAAAAAATTACCAAATATGCCCGATTTTCATTTACATATAACTTCATTATAGTTTAATACGTAGTTGACATTAGTTTAATATAAAAACGATTTAATAGAAAAGCACTCGAATGAAAAGGAGACGATGTAATGGACAAGGAACAACTATTCAATGATCTGGAACAACGCTTTCGGGAAGGCAAGATGGATCGCCGCGGTTTTCTGCAGGCAACAGGAAAGGTCGCAATCGCATCGCTCGGTTTGACGATCGCCGCTTCGCTTAAAGGGGGTCCTGTCGACGCAGCGCCGAAATTTACGGCTTATCCATTTACTTTAGGGGTGGCGTCTGGTGACCCTTGGCCGGACAGCGTTGTACTGTGGACCCGGCTGGCACCCGACCCGCTGAATGGTGGAGGCATGTCGAATAGCGATGTTCCGGTCAAATGGGAAGTGGCTACCGACGATAAGTTCAAAAAAGTCGTACGTGATGGGGTCGGCTATGCCAGAGCCCAGCTCGGACATTCGGTGCATGTCGAGGTGGATGGGCTGAAGCCTTACCAAGTATACTACTACCGTTTTAAAGCTGGATCGGAAATGAGTCCCGTAGGCCGGACGAAAACGCTGCCGGCATACGGATCTCACGTTTCGAAAATGACGTTTGCTTTTGCTTCCTGCCAAAACTACCCGACAGGATATTTTACCCCTTACCGCCATATGGCGGCGGATGAATTGGACCTGGTTTTTCATCTGGGCGATTACATTTATGAGGGTCCCGGCCCCAACCCGACTACTCCAAGCCCACGGTACCACAATAGTCCCGAAATTATGACGCTTACGGATTGATTACCGCAACCGCTACGCGCTGTACAAAAGCGACAGCGACCTGCAACTTGCACACGCCAAGTTCCCGTGGGTGGTTACGATGGACGACCACGAAGTCGAGAACAACCATGCAGGTCTGATCCCTGAGAATAATCAGCCAATCGAACCATTCCTGGCCCGCAAGGCTGCGGCATTCCAGGCCTATTACGAAAATATGCCTTTAAGAAGTTCTTCCCTGCCGAGCGGGTTTAACATTCAGCTCTACAGACATTTTAATTACGGTGACTTGGCTAATTTTCATGTACTTGACACCCGCCAATTCCGTGATATTCAGGCGAGTGGAGACGGACGCAAGCCCCCGACACCCGAATCCACGAGTGTGGATCGTTCGATTATGGGCGAAGAGCAGGAGCAATGGCTGCTTTCAGGACTCTACCAATCGAAAGCGCAGTGGAACATTATTCCGCAGCAGGTATTTTTCTGTGAGAGGGACTTCCTGATCGGAACCGGCGACGAATTCAGCATGGATGCATGGGACGGCTACTCCGCCAACCGCGACCGGATTCTTAACTTTGCCAAACAGGAAGGAATTTCCAACCTTGTGGTCCTGACAGGGGACGTTCACTCGAACTGGGCTTGCGATATCAAGGCGGATTTCAACGACCCGGATTCCGAGATCCTCGGAGCCGAATTTGTCGGCACCTCCATCACCTCCGGAGGAGACGGTGTTGATACCACCGACGCCCAAAAAGCCATACTTGCGGAAAATCCGCATATCAAGTTCTATAACGGCCAACGCGGTTATGTACGCTGTACCGCTACGCCTGAAAGCTTTCAGGCGGACTACCGGGTGGTTCCGTATGTTACCCGTCCTGGAGCACCGATCACAACACGTGCTTCCTTCCTGATGGAAAAGGGCAAACCGGGATTACAGAAAATTTACGACGGTGCGGTCACTGTATAAGGAACGTACCGGATTTAAGCTCGGACTATAAGAAAACCGCCAGCCACGGCATCCGAAAGCCGTGGCTGATCCTATACAAATCTGAGGAGATGAATGGTCATGCCGTTTGGAAATATTGGAATTGGTGGTCTTGTCTTGATACTGGTTATTGCGCTTATTATATTTGGTCCTGCCAAGCTTCCTGAGCTTGGACGAGCATTCGGCAGAACGCTAAATGAGTTTAAAGGCGCTACGCGCGGTCTCGTTAACGACGATACGGAGGATGAGAAGAAAGAGTCTTCGAAGACATCTGTAGAGGTTAACAAGTAGCATGGGTACGGAAAGCAATAAACAGATGAATATAATGGAACACCTTGAAGAGATGCGGAAGCGTCTCATTCAAACCTTGCTCGCGTTTCTTGTTGCAATGGTCGCCTCTTTCATCTATGTGCGGGATATCTATCAATGGCTCGTTCGCGGAATGGATGAGAAGCTGGTTATTCTTGGACCGTCTGATGTGATGTGGGTCTATTTTATGATCGCAGGTGTATTTGCGCTTGCGGTCACCATCCCGGTAGCCGCTTATCATATCTGGAAGTTTGTGCAGCCTGCTCTTTCCGAGCAAGCTCGGCGAGCTACTCTCTTGTTCATTCCAGGATT
>NZ_JBHSOW010000002.1:0-11456 GCF_042656405.1 Paenibacillus solisilvae
CTCGACCTTTTTATTTTTAAGTATACAGGTCTTCCATTAAGGCGTGTCTACTAAATAGTCTAACTGCACACAGCTCTATTAAGCTCAACAGAGCTCAAATAACTGTATGGAATGCAGTATAGCCAGCTCCCAGCTCCAAATTCGCTCTCCAGCCTGTATGAAATCCAGTATAGATACACAACTCTGTCAGGTTAGTAGGGTGGCTAGAATGGTCTTTGATCCAAAAAGGCAGGGAGGAGCAAGGTGGCGAATGTGGAGTTTTGCCGGTTGAGGTTAGAGGGATAGCCTGCAAGGACTTGGATTAGAAAAGGCAGTGAGGAGCAAGGTGGCGAATGTGGAGTTTTGCCGGTTGAGGTTAGAGGAGCGGCCAGCAAGGACTTGGATTAGAAAAGGCAGAGAGGAGCAAGGTGGCGAATGTGGAGTTTTGCCGGTTGAGGTTAGAGGAGCGGCCAGCGAGGACTTGGATTAGAAAAGGCAGAGAGGAGCAAGGTGGCGAATGTGGAGTTTTGCCGGTTGAGGTTAGAGGAGCGGCCAGCAAGGACTTGGATTAGAAAAGGCAGAGAGGAGCAAGGTGGCGAATGTGGAGTTTTGCCGGTTGAGGTTAGAGGGATAGCCAGCAAGGACTTTGATCCAAAAAGGCAGTGAGGAGCAAGGTGGCGAATGTGGAGTTTTGCCGGTTGAGGTCAGAGGGATAGCCAGCAAGGACTTGGATTAGAAAAGGCAGAGAGGAGCAAGGTGGCGAATGTGGAGTTTTGCCGGTTGAGGTTAGAGGAGCGGCCAGCAAGGACTTGGATTAGAAAAGGCAAAGAGGAGCAAGGTGGCGAATGTGGAGTTTTGCCGGTTGAGGTCAGAGGAATAGCCAGCAAGGACTTGGATTAGAAAAGGCAGAGAGGAGCAAGGTGGCGAATGCGGATTGTTAGTCAGGTTAGAGGAATGGGCTAATGCTTTCACTGCCCACAGCTAGTGCGGCTGAACAGAGGGCTAACGCTGCCCAGCCACTTGGGACAGATTATTTTTTCCAAATCTTGCTTCTCGCTATGCATTCAAATTACTCTCATTCAAGTGCTCCTAACAGCAAATTTTCTGGAAGATTCTACTAGGTTGTTCTATCAAATTACTCCTACCAAGCAACTTCGTTCCAACTCCCTGCCAGTCAACTCCCTACCTAGCAACTTCCTGCCAAGCAACTCCCTACTAAATACCCTACCAACAACTTCGTTTCAAATTAATTAAACCCTGCCAAGGTGCCTCCCCTGTCAAGCAACACCCGACCAAATTAAATTCCTTGCAGGTCACTTTTTCTGTGATCCGATAAAAGCGAGTATATGTCTGAGAGATTGAGGAGCTTTGCGGTCCAGCAGGTCCCCCTCTTGCTCGAGGCGGGCGTCGATGTTTAATAAATGATAGTCAGATATTGCGGCATTTCTGCGCACCTCATCCCAGTGGAGCGGTGTAGAGACCGTAGCGCCGGCCCGGGCACGCGGAGAGTAAGGAGCAATGATCGTTTTCCCTTGATAATGCTGGAGGTAATCGATATAGATGAGATCTCCGCGATCTTTCTTCAGCCGTTCAATGGTAAACAGTTTAGGATGCTTGTTGGTCAAATAGCTGCCCACGAATTCGCCGATAAGCCGGAGCTCGTCGAAGCTCAGATCCGGTATGAGCGGGATAATAAGCTGTACGCCTGTGGCACCGGATGTTTTGGGAGTTGAAGCGATCCCAAGAGAATCCAGCAGATCTCCAACCAATGCTGCCGCTTCCATAATCCGTGGTTCTTCTTCTACGGATGGGTCCAGATCAATCACCCATTCGCTGGGATGCTCAGGGTTGCTGATCCGGTCGAAGGAAGCGTGGTATTCCAGACAGGCCAAATTACCTAACCATAACAGAACCGGCAGTGAATGAAGCTTCACGTAATGAATCCCTTCATGATCATCGGTCGTCACGAACGCCGGAGCGGGTGAAGGACAGTTTTTCTGATAAAAGGATTTGCCATGCACCCCGTCAGGAAAGCGGATGGTGGTCAAATAACGGTCCTTGCAGTGCTTCATCAGCCAAGGAGACAGCACGGTCAGCTTTTGTAAGAAAATCGCCTTCGTTATGCCCATCTCCGGCCACAGCAGCTTGTTAGGATTGCTCACAGTCAGCTCCTGTCCATCTACAATTACGGTGCCTTTAACGGAGCGGCTCATGTCAGCGTGTCCTTCGGCAGAAAAGTAACCAGCTTTGGATGGCGCAGCTGTCCGGCAGATGTACGTTCAAGTCCGGTAACGCGGCATTTGAATGAAATCGGGAGCCACTGCACCTTTTCGCGTTTCAGTTCATCCGGCATCGTATTGAAGGGGCAGGGAACGACGGCATTACGCGACTGCTCTGTAACGAAAGTTGTCGTCAGCACGCGGCGCAGCGCGTCGTTAAGACCAAGCGACACACTTCCCAGGTAATCGCCTTCATATTCCATGATGAGGCTCGCAATCGTATCATTTCGCCATTTCAGCCCCACAATGTCAACGTCGAGCAGCAGGCTGGTCTTCTTCTTGAGCCAATCCCGATGTTTCTTGCCTTCATGATAGGTACTGGACAGCTTCTTACTGACAACGCCCTCCCAATGGTTGCTCTCCACCCAGTCCCACAGTGCTTGGCCATCGCGAAATACATCCGTGACGAATAAACGGGTATTGCCTGCCGGACACAGTTTCATCAGGCGGCGATTCCGCTCCTCGAACGAAAGATGGCGAATATCGCCGGTCCGATCGGCAAGCAGGTCGAATAAGACGTAGACAAGCCCTCCGCTCGCTCCGCCTGGAGAATCGGCAGCTGCTTGGCGTGACAGTCCCCTTGAGCGCTCTCTTTTCAAAACCTGTTGAAAATTAGCCCTGACACCGTCCCACCAGACGATTTCACCATCGAGCAAACAAGGGCCAAGCGTCGCCGCCTGGGATTCGAGCAGCTCGACAATATCGGCATATATGCTGTTCTTCAAATATAATCGCCTGGAATATAATTCAACCTGCCGATGCTCGGTAATCCGGGCTAATATACGAACCCCATCCCATTTAAGCTGATAACACCAATCCTCGCCGACAGGGAGCTTATTGTCGGAGATCGGAGCCATCGGATCTTCAGGGAGAGGAGGGAGAGAGGCGGAACTAAAAAGCTTGCTGGAATCATCGCTCTGAGCGCTGCTTCCTGTTTGGTTAGGCGAATTGACGATATCCGGATCGGCAAATTCTGTTGCCGCCTCCAAACTGATATCTGCTGACGCATCGAAGGCGAGGGAGCTGCCCTCGCCGCTTGATGCTAGTATGGTTCTGGATTGTCGAATGCGGATTGGCTGTTTCATAGGCTAAGATACGGTCTCCTTTGCTGACCCGGAGCTGCCTTTGGGCTTGCGCGGCCGTGGTACTTTGGCAGCGGGAGCATCTGCCGCCTCTGTGCGGGTGCCGTCTTCGGCTGCTCCGTCAGCTGCACCCGCAGCAGATGATGCTGCGCCGGTATCCAAGCCGCCTTTTGCATCGGGAGGGAGCTTCACCGCTTCAAGGCTCGCCTGCAAGGCTGCCATCAGGTCAAGCACATTGGTCCGCTGCTGCTCGGGTGCTACGCGAACCTCTTCACCGGCAATCTTATGCTGAATCGCGTCTAACAGGCGGCTGCGGTAATCGTCTGTATATTTGGCAGGCTCAAACGGAGTCGAGAGCTGTTCGATGAGCATCCGTGCCATCATCAGCTCTTTCTCGTTTACATCCACATGATCGGGAAGTCCGGGAACAAGATCGACTGACCGTATTTCATCCGGGAAGAAAATAGTTTCCATGGCGAGGCAATCCCCGATGATCCGGATCGCAGCTAGCGAGCTTTTGGACCGGATGGACACTTTGGCGATGCCGATCCGCCCGGATTGCCTCATGGCCTCGAGCAGCAGATTATAAGCATTACCGCCTGCCTGATCAGGAGATAAGTAGTAGGTTTTCTGGAAGTAAATCGGATCGATTTCCTCTAACGCGACAAAATCCAATATTTTAATCGTTTTAGTGACATCATCGGACAGCTGCTCGAGCTCATCCTTTTCGAATAAGACGTAATGGCCTTTGTCATATTCATACCCTTTTACAATTGCATCCCAGTCGACTTCGACTTCGCATGTCGGACATTTACGAATGTATGAAATATTGCTGCCGCAGTCCCGGTGAATGAGTTTCATCGAGATATCCTTATCCTCTGTTGCCGAGAACATTTTAACTGGAACATGCACAAGGCCAAAGCTGATGGCCCCTTTCCAAACGGTATGCATAACGTTTCCCCCTATCCTCATTTCAAAAATATATCGTGTTAACAGGCTATGTGTTCAGTGTTGCCAGAATGCATGAAAACCAATCGAAGCGGGCATATTTTCGTTAAGCAGGGCCAGCTTAAGACGTGTGCATGCTTCAGATGCGAGTTTTTGCTCACGGGAAGTACCATAGTAAAGCACCGCAAAAACTTTTAGGAGGGATTTCCATGACAGAGGCAGGTAATTCCCCTACTGGGGCTAACAATGATTTGAATCATGAGGGCCGTGAAGATTATGACTTGGATATTGACCGAATGGTGAATGAAGGGCTCGGAGGCGGGCAAGTGACGGCGCATAACGGGCTCATTGCGGAATCGACAACAGATACCATGGAACAGGAAATAAAAGAATAACCATTCAAGGCAGTGAAAGGAACGGTTGATCAGCCAAATGAAAACCGAAAGAGCCAAAGAGATTTATCAGTCGAAGGACACCTTCTCCGTACGTTTGGAAGGAAAGCCGGTTTGGATTGAAAATGTGGATGAAACGAATGGCATGGCAACGGTGCAGATTGAGTCCAACCCGCTTAATACGGCTACTGTTTCTGTAGATCGTCTGCAGGAAGAGGATTAATCCAACTAAGCACGAGAAGTTAAAGAAGGGCCAGGAATAAGGGCAGCTGGATTTGAAAAGTTCAGGCAGCAGCGGGCTTATTCCATACAGTTAAGAAAAAAACATCAACTAAGCTCTCTGCTAAGGCAGAGGGCTGTTTTGTTTGGAAGAAAGGGGCTGCGGTTAAATAGAAGTAGCACAGATAAATAATAAAGGGAGCTGATTATGATGGCTGAACGCAATGTAGATATTGAAGAGCGTCATGTGGAGAAAAGAATGGATTCCAGTATGGTTATGTCAACATTTATCAAATATGCCGCCTATATTATCTTGTTCTTCGGAGCTCTCTACTTCTTAGTCAGATTCGTTTTTCCAATGTTTTGATGAGGAGCTGCGATGCATGCCATTCAAATTTTATAGGATGAATTTCTAGCCCAGGCAGATGCTTGGGCTATTTTGTTGTGTTGTACTCCACATAGGGGAGGAAAATAAAGAAGATACTTACAAGAATAAAGTTGCTTTATCCTGCTGAAATCTAATATCGAAAATTGACGATAATCACATCTAATAACTAAAAAACAAAGATAACAAGCCGTTATTCTTTAAATTTGCCCCAAAATCAGTTATAATGGTTATAGAAGCGAGAATTCAGTCTAGGCTTCATGGGGGTAAGATATGGCGAAACAGCACTATAAGTTAACAAAGCTTGAACTGCTGCTGCGGATCGTATTTATTACGGTCGGTGCGGCGCTCGTATCGATTGCACTTGAGATTTTCCTCGTACCAAACAACATCATTGATGGCGGAGTCGTCGGGATTTCGATTATTATTGCCCATTTGACAGGGCTGCCGCTTGGTCTCTTTCTCTTCCTGCTCAATGTTCCATTTCTTATTGTAGGTTATAAACAGATCGGAAAGACGTTTGCTTTATCTACGTTATATGGCGTTACGGTGATGTCGATCGGAACGCAGCTCTTACATCCGGTTCAAGCGTTAACGAGCAGTAATTTTCTTGCACCTGTTATTGGGGGGGTTATTCTCGGTATTGGTGTCGGACTTGTTATCCGGTTCGGGGGATCGCTGGATGGCACGGAGATCGTTGCTATTCTGTTCAATAAGAAGCTGCCTTTTTCTGTCGGTGAAGTGGTCATGTTCTTCAATCTCTTCATTCTCGGCAGCGCGGGTTTCGTCTTCTCGTGGGATAGTGCCATGTACTCGCTAATCGCTTATTACATTGCCTTCAAGGTTATTGATATGACGCTGGAGGGCTTCGACGAATCCAAAGCAGTCTGGATCATCAGCGAGGATGCGAAGGAAGTCGGCGATGCGATTATGAGCCGGCTTGGCCGCGGCGTCACTTATTTGCACGGGGAAGGCGGGTTCACAGGCGGATCGAAGCGCGTCATCTTCTGTGTAATCACCCGTCTGGAAGAAGCTAAAATGAAGTCGATCGTGCAGGAGCATGATCCTGCCGCGTTTCTGGCGGTTGGCAACATCCATGATGTCAAAGGCGGCCGCTTCAAGAAACGTGATATTCACTAGCGGGGCATACAGTTCCAATAGCAAGGAGCCAAGCGGGCAAGACTGCACCTTACCGTGCTGTCCTGCCCGCTTTTGTTGCGAGTCAGAAGAGTGACCGATATAATGAAATTTAGAATGATTGGCTTGCGGGTCCGGTAGGGCACGCAGCATTCAGCCAGGATGATTGGCTTGCAGAGTCCGGTAGGGCACGAAGCATTCAGCTAGGATGATTGGCTTGCCGGTCCGGTAGGACAGGCAGCATTCAGCCAGGATGATTGACTTGCGGGTCCAGTAGGGCACGCAGCATTCAGCCAGAATGATTGGCTTGCGGGTCCGGTAGGGCACGCAGCATTCAGCCAGAGAATAATAGAGTGTAGAGTAATCAATGATGCTGGTTGGCTTGCAGGGTCTTAAGGGACATGCAGCATTCAGTCTTGCAGAGCCCGCAGGAGCACGCGGAGTTCAGTAATCCTGATTGGCTTGCAGGGTCCTGGGGACATGCAGCATTCAGCTAATAGATTCCCGGAAGGAGGCGGTTGATCTGGACGAATTTGAGAGCATCCGCCTCTGGACGGATAGCAGGCAAAGCGCAGAGCGGCAGCGCGAACAGGGAGTCATCGTCGGAATCGGCGACGACGCGGCTGTTGTGGAAGCGCCGCAAGGCGAGGGCGGCACGCTGCAGTGGCTGATGGCGGTCGACACGATGGTGGAGACGGTCCACTTTAATGCAGCGACAATGGCGGAAGCCGATGTCGGCTGGAAATCACTTGCCGCGAATGTGAGCGATATCGCGGCGATGGGCGGCGTGCCGCGGCATGCGCTCGTCTCTGTGAGCGTGCCGCGGGCTTGGGAGCCGGCTGGCATTCGCCGGCTTTATGATGGGCTGTACGCATGCGCCGAGCAGTACGGCGTTGCGATTGTTGGCGGCGACACGACTTCGTCGCCGCTGCACTTGGTGGTGGCCGTGACGGTGATGGGCACCATCGAGGCCGGCAAGGCGATTCGCCGGGCAGGCGCGCAGCCCGGCGATGTTGTGTTTGTGACCGGCCCGGTCGGCATGGCCGCGGCCGGTCTGCACTGGCTGCTCGCTGCCGCGGCTAGCGGGCAGGCGGCGGCAGCTCCGGCGCAGCCGGCAGGCGGCGGCGCCGCGGGCTCGCCGCCGTGCGTGCCGCTAGCCGCGGCGGAAGCCGCCGGCGTGGCGGCGCTGGTGCAGGCGCACCGCCGCCCGGCGCCTTCCGTGCGCGCGGCGCGGCTGCTCGCCGCGCGCGGCACGGTCACGTCGCTGAATGACGTCAGCGACGGCCTCGCCAGCGAAGCATGGGAGATTGCCGAAGCATCCGGCATCTCCCTTTCGCTTCGCGAATCCCGGCTGCCGCTCAGCGGCAGCATGGCCGCTTACGCGCACAGAGTCCATACATCGCCGCTCGAGTGGATGCTCTACGGCGGCGAAGACTACGTGCTGCTCGGCACGATCGCAGCCGGCGACGCACAAGCGGCCAAAGCGGAGCTGGCCGCCGCCGGACTGCCGATGTATCTCATCGGCGAGGTATCGGCCGGCCCCGCAGGCGTAGAACTTATTCGCGATCTCACATCCGCGGATTCATACAACCAGCGCCACAGCGCGCAGTATGCCGCAGAGGCAGAAGCCCCCCGGGAGCCAATCGCTAAGCGCGGATATAACCATTTTGCACAATAATGGAAATGAGAAGTGGTGGAAGGTTATGAGGAGTGAAACAATTCAAACCGTTTGGACAGTGAAGCAGGAGCAGGATACCTTGCGTCTGGCGGAGCTGCTGGCGAGCTGGGCGACTCCAGGAACCGTGCTCGCTTTGGATGGCGATCTCGGCGCAGGGAAGACGAGATTCTCACAAGCTTTTGCCAGCGGCATTGGGGTAAGAGGAATCGTGAACAGTCCTACCTTTACCATTATTAAAGAATATAACGGCGAGCATTTGCCGCTTTATCATATGGATGTGTATCGTCTGTCAGAGTCTGAAGCGGACGAGCTTGGACTGGATGAGTATTTTTATGGGGACGGCGTGACGATTGTGGAATGGGCGAGTCTCATTGAAGCTTTGCTTCCGCCAGAGAGGCTGCAGCTGTACATCGAGCATTTGGGCGGCGAGGCTCGCCGAATTTCGATAACGGGAATTGGAGAGCCGTATGCAGCTTGGTGTCAACAATTACAGGCGATGGGAGCAGGTAACGAATGACAGAAGAATTATCAACGAAAAGCCGGTTGGCTGAATCCAATCTGCTCGTGCTGGCTCTTGATACGTCGACGGCATCGCTGGCTGCGGCACTTGTGCACGGAGCGGAAACCATCGGCGAAGTGCAGTCGCTGGCCGAACGCAATCATTCGGTTCACACCGTATCGATTGTGAAATCGCTGCTTGAAGATAATGGGATAACAGCAGAGCAGCTGGACGGGATATCCATCGGCATAGGTCCGGGATCGTATACAGGGATGCGGATAGCGGTATCCGTTGGCAAGACGCTTGCATGGGCTTGGAATAAGCCGCTTGTCGGCGTTTCCAGTCTTGAATCGCTGGCTTTTGGAGCTTGGCAGAAGGTGGCCGATCCTGCAGAAGCTGCAGCTGAATCTGATTCTGATTCTGCAAATCTCCGCCAGTCAGGCTCGGAGCCGTTCAAGGCCGGTTCAAAAATGGAGTGGTTTATCCCTATCATGGATGCTAGGCGGGGGCAGGTGTATACGGCCGGCTTTGCGGCAGCAAGTGATGGTGCTTGGAACCGGTTAGCCAAGGATGGCATTCGTCTCATGTATGATTGGGTGGACGAGCTGGCATCGCGGATCCGGCAGCTTGAGGATTCAGATCTGCCCGAAGCGATCTGGATCGTTGGGGATTTACAGCTGCATGAAGCTGAGGCAGACCGCTTAACAGCCGTCATTTCTTCGGCTCAACAAGCTTCCGCTTCAACTTCCGTTAATGTGCAAAAGCTTTCTTTTATCATGGAGGGCGGTTCAGTCGCTGCGCTTGGCATGAAACGGCTTGCCGCCGGTGAAAAGGATGACATTCATTCATTTATCCCTAATTATACGCAGTTGACTGAAGCAGAAGTGAACCTGCGGGCAAAAGCACTCAAGGGGCTCGAAGGGAAGAAGGAAGGAGCGTCCACTCATGACAGCCAGTAGTAATGATAATCTTGTTTTTCGCTCCATGACGCTGACTGACGTTCCGGAAATCGTAGCGATTGAGCTGGAAGCTTTTACTTGTCCATGGACCAGGGAAGCGTTTATTAATGAGCTGACGAATAATCATTTTGCTCGTTATATGGTGATGGAGCTGGATGGAAAAGTAATTGGCTATGGCGGCATGTGGACAATCATGGACGAGGCTCATGTGACGAATATTGCGGTTCGTACGGAGTATCGCGGGCAAGGGCTGGGTGAACGGCTGCTGATTGAGCTGCAGAAGCTGGCTATTTATTGCGGTTCGTCGCGCATGACACTTGAGGTTCGCGTCAGCAATGAGATTGCGCAGCGGCTGTACCGCAAGCTGGGATTCGAGCCTTCCGGCATTCGGCCGGCTTATTATTCGGATAATCTGGAGGATGCCCTTATTATGTGGGCGGAGCTTTCCTTACCGGATGGAGTGGAGCAAGAGCATGACAACCAATGAACTCATTTTAGCAGTTGAAACGAGCTGTGATGAAACGGCTGTCGCGGTCATACGCGGCGGTAAACAGATTGTAACGAATGTAATCTCCAGCCAAATTGCAACCCACGAGAGCTACGGCGGCGTCGTTCCTGAGATTGCTTCCAGGCAGCATGTGGAGTCGATTACGGTAATTATGGAGCAGGCGATTCAAGAGGCAGGCATTACGTTTCGCGATCTGTCTGCCGTTGCGGTTACGCAGGGCCCTGGTCTGGTCGGTTCGCTGCTGGTCGGGATTGTAGCTGCCAAAAGCTTAGCGATGGCGCTTGATCTTCCTCTGATTGGCACTCATCATATCGCCGGACATATCTATGCCAATCAGCTCGTGCATGAGCTGGAATATCCTTGTATAGCGCTTGTGGCTTCAGGCGGACATACGGAGCTGGTCGTTCTGGAGAGTGAGGGTAAATTCAGGATCATCGGCCGTACACGGGATGACGCGGTGGGCGAAGCCTATGATAAGGTGGCGCGAACGCTGAAGTTTCCCTACCCGGGCGGTCCGCATATCGACAAACTGGCACAGAGCTCCGAGGAAGAGATCGAACTGCCGCGTGCCTGGCTGGAGCCGAGTTCCTATGATTTCAGCTTTAGCGGATTGAAGTCAGCTGTCCTTGCGGCCATTAATTCCGCAAAAATGAAGGGAGAAACGCCAAGGGCAGCTGCTCTTGCGCGCGGCTTCCAAGCATCGGTCATCGATGTGCTGGTGACAAAAGCGCTCCGCGCCGTACGTGCCGAAGGCGCCAAACAGCTGCTGCTGTGCGGCGGCGTAGCTGCAAACGGCGGGCTCCGCGCTGCATTGACTGCTCGCTGCGAGACCGAAGGCGTGCCGCTGCTCATTCCGCCGCTCGTGCTCTGCACGGACAATGCGGCTATGATTGGGGCCGCCGCGCATTTGAAATATACGCGTGGCGAATTTACCTCGCTCGATATGAAAGCCGAGCCCGGATTATCGCTTGAGGAATGGTCAGTACGCAGTTAGCCGGCATGTAAGCAGGGCCGGATTGTCATTCCTTGGATCCTATACTGGAATTTATACAGTTTATATAGCGATAATCAATTGTTTTAGCGGCTAAACTGTATTTCATACAGTTAAACTCGTCCAAAAAGGGCTAAATAGGCTAAATTGGGTGTTATGACGATGACCGAACTGTATGAAATCCAGTATAACGACGGTAAAGTCAGAAATATAGCTTTTTAACTGTACAAAATCCAGTATAGACGGGGTATGCCATTCATACTACACGATCTGGTGCTGCAGCAAACTACGCGAACTGGTGCTGCAGCAAACTACGCGAACTGGTGCTGCAGCAAACTACGCGAACTGGTGCTGCAGCAAACTACGCGAACTGGTGCTGCAGCAAACTACGCGAACTGGT
>NZ_JBHSOW010000002.1:11540-48500 GCF_042656405.1 Paenibacillus solisilvae
CGCGAACTGGTGCTGCAGCAAACTACGCGAACTGGTGCTGCAGCAAACTACGCGAACTGGTGCTGCAGCAAACTACGCGATCAGGTGCCATGCAAACTACGCGAACTGGTGCTGCAGCAAACTACGCGAACTGGTGCTGCAGCAAATTACGCGAACTGGTGCTGCAGCAAACTACGCGAACTGGTGCTGCAGCATACTACACGAACTGGTGCTGCTGCAAACTACGCGAACTGGTGCTGCAGCAAACTACGCGAACTGGTGCTGCAGCAAACTACGCGAACTGGTGCTGCAGCAAACTACGCGAACTGGTGCTGCAGCAAAACGATCTGGTGGCTGCAGCAAACTACGCGGACTGGTGCTGCAGCATACTACACGAACTGGTGCTGCAGCAAAATACGCGAACTGGTGCTGCAGTAAACGACGCGAACTGGTGCTGCAGCAAACTACGCGAACTGGTGCTGCAGCAAACGACGCGAACTGGTGCTGCAGCAAACTACGCGATCAGGTGCTGCTGCATATTACGCGATCCGACGCAGTTGCATATTACGCCGCTCGATGCTGTAGCATATTAATTATTTAAAGCGCTTATTATTCATGCCATTTACAAGGGTTGAGTCAAAGCCATTAACGGCATAGATTCAACCCTTTTCTTTGTTCGCTCAGGTGATATAAATTTGATCCAGCAGCACCTTTTGGCCTGTTCTGGTTCTCCCGTATTTCCTGTGTTTCCCGTTGTTCTTGTTCCCGGTTGGCAGTAAGGGTTCGTTAGTGGCTTTAAGCCGGGTCTTCTCCGCCTTTTCAAAATAATCTTAATTTCCGAATTGACAGACGATTTATTCGGGAATATAATAAGCAACAACACTTCACAATTGTTGCTGCAGCCAAGATTGGCTTGCAGATATACCTCCTAAACGCGACGAACAGGAGTAGTAAGGCAATGCCGGGATTAGAGAGCTGCGGGTTGGTGCAACGCAGTCGATGGCAGCCAGAATCTCGCCTGGGAGCGGTACAGCGGAAACAATCGATCGATGGTTCGGCCGAAGGCCAAGGCTGTCATCACGATTGCGTACGTTATAACGGCTAGCCTCCGTGATCAGGTGCGAACCTTCGATTTCTAGAGTCGTTGGGACGCGTTAAGGTGGGCGTTTTTGCAAAACGTCAACAAGGGTGGTACCGCGCGGACTTCATAGTCTGTCGTCTCTTGAATTAGAGACGGCAGGCTTTTTTTGATTTTCCTCAGCGGATACGGTGTTAGGAGCAGCCCAAGCAAGTTTGTCACATTCATGAAATTGTTGAAACTCAAATAGATCAAACGCTATGAACAGGAGCATTAGGATTACAATCCGGGAATATACGTGAACCATATTCACATGATGTGGTTGACGGCAGAGAGCTGCGGGATGGTGCGACGCAGCCGATGGATGTCCGAACTCGCCTGGAAGCGGAACGGGGGAAACTCCTGCCGAGCATTGCCGAACAGGCAGCTCGCTCAGCAGAAGCGTACTCCGATACGGCTGACCCCCGTCATCGGGTGCAATCTGACCAAGGCTCGATTAAGGTGGATCAGTTGCTCGCCAAAGTAGCGTTGATTCGCGAAATGTCAGGGCTTTATCCTCCGCACGCAAGTGCGCATCGAGTGGACAATCGGGTTGCATAAGCGGGTTCGGACCACTGATGGTCCGGACAACTAGAGTGGTACCGCGGCAAGCACACAAAGCCTGTCGTCTCTTGATACAAGAGATGATGGGCTTTTTCTATTGTCTGCGAAGGTTTCAACTCTGCGAAGCTTTCTAACTGCACAGCTTCTATTCTGCACAGCTTTCTAACATCCTTAAATGTTTCAAAGCCTGTAACAGAAAGCTCGAACTCAACTCAACTCAACTCAACTATTTCAGGAGGTTAACCCATATGACCATTAATCCATCGAACGTTTCTGACGCTATGAAAAGAATCCGTATCTTCGACACCACGCTTCGTGACGGCGAACAATCGCCCGGAGCCACACTTGCTCCAGAGCAGAAAATCATTATTGCCCGTCAGCTGGCTAAGCTTGGCGTGGATATTATTGAGCCGGGATTTGCAATTTCAAGCCCTGGTGACTTTGCGGCGGTACAGCAGATTTCCCGTGAGCTGAACAACGTAGAGATTGTCGGTTTTGCAAGAGCGATGAAAATCGATATCGATGCTGCGGTCCGTGCGACAGCAGATGCGGCAAAACGCCGCCTGCATCTGTTTATCTCTTCTTCGGATATTCAAATGGATTTCCAATTGAAGAAAAGCCGGGAGCAGGTGCTCCAGATCGCCCGGGAAATGGTTGCTTACGGCAAGCAGTTCGTGAATGAGATTGAATTCTCGCCGATGGATGCCAGCCGCGCCGGCCGCGAGTTTGTCATCGAGATGGTCGAAGCGGTAATCGCAGAAGGCGCAACGATTATTAACCTGCCTGATACGCTTGGCTACGCGATGCCGGATGAATACGAGGAAATGTTCCGTTCTGTACGCAAACAAGCCCGTGGCGGCGACAAAGTCATTTATAGTGCGCACTGTCATAACGACCTTGGTCTGGCGGTAGCTAACAGCTTAGCGGCCATTCGCGGCGGCGCGACTCAAATTGAGGTGACGGTAAACGGGATCGGCGAACGTGCCGGCAACTGCTCGCTGGAGGAGCTTGTCATGGCGATCGAAACACGTAAATCCGCTATTGGAGCAGAGACCGGAATCGTTATGAGCGAGATTTATGAAACCTCCAGAATGGTCAGCAGAGCGATGAACTTCCCGATTGCCTTCAACAAGCCAATTGTCGGCCGCAATGCATTCCAGCATGAATCGGGCATTCACCAGGATGGTTTGCTGAAGAACCGCAACACTTACGAGATCATGGATCCCGAAGCGATGGGGATCCCGCGCAGCATGATTGTACTTGGCAAGCATTCCGGCCGGCATGCCATCAAGCACCGTTTGAATGAATTTGGCATTAGCCTAAGCGATGATCAGCTGGCAGATGTGTATACCCGCTTTATTGCCAAAGCCGATGAGCTGAAACTGGTGCCTGATAATGAGCTTATTCGTCTGGCCAGTGAGTCCACCGATACCCAGCATGATCCTTTCACGCTTGTTGATCTGACGGTGCTGGCGGGGACGAACAAATCCCGTATTGCCTCAGTGACCATCCGCGAGCGTGACTCGCAAGAAGAAAGCACCTTCACAGGAATGGGTACAGGACCGCTGGAGGCCGTTATCCACTGTATTCAACAAGCGATCCCCACTGCCGGTGCCTTCGAGGATCTGGAGCTGCACTCCTTATCCACAGGAGAAGACGCCAGAGGCGAAGCCATTGTCAGCATTGTTCATAACAATCAGAGATATCGAGGAACTGCGATCCATAACGATATCATTCTGGCAGCTGCTCAAGCTTATGTGGGGGCATGCAATCAACAGATTCTTAGCGGTCAGTCCGCTGTGAAAAAGCACGAGGCTATTTAGAGCATCCCGTTACACAAGAACAAACGAGACTGATATCGCGAATGAAGATGCTTTTGGGCTCGGTTTCCGTAGCTCCTCTCTAAGGTAGTTGATCCATTCTAATCTGTCAGTGAGGGAGAGGAAGCATTGTGGATAACGTTATTGCTTACTATTCCAGCTTCGATGAGTGGGGAAGGCTGGAGCGGGAGCCTCTGGAGTTCATCATTAATTGGCATTACATGAAACAATATTTGCCTCGTTCCGGCATGATCCTGGATAATGGGGCGGGTCCTGGAAAATACGCATTTGAGCTAGCCGGAAGCGGTTATAACGTGACCTTGTCCGATATCACACCCCGCTTAGTTGCCCTTGCACAAAGCAAAGCCGATGAATTAGGGCTGCTTGAACAATTTAGCGGATTTCATGTATTGAACGCCGTTCAATTGGATGGAATTCCAGATGAGTCGCATGATGCTTCCCTTATGCTCGGGCCTTTGTATCATCTGCAGCATGCTGACGAACGTATCGCAGCTGTCCGTGAGCTGCATCGTGTGACCAAGAATAACGGTATCGTATTCGTGGCCTTCCAAAGCCGCATGCGGATGATGATTACCTCCTTGCTCTATCCACAAAGCTGGGCGCCTAATGATAATATGGATGCGATAAATAAGTTTGCAGACGAGGGAATCTTTAATCATCGGGACCCGGGCCGGTTTACAGGTGGCTATTATTACAATGTTGAAGATATCAAGCCTTTCATGGAGAGTTATGGCTTCGAGACCTTAGAGCTAATTGGTTCATCAAGCATCGGCGCACTAATGGATAACGAGCAGAAGCAATATTGGACTGACAAAGGGGACAAAGAAAAATGGATGGATCTCCTCATTAAATCAGCGCAGGATTCGTCCATTTTGGGGGTTTCATCTCATTTGCTTTACATTGGCCGGAGGAGATAAATGACCTGACCGCTCCTTGCTTCCTATTCATGTTATCCCCATGTGCCCAAACACGCCGGAGTTATTTTGGGGGCCGTTATCATTTACGAACTGGCCGGGGTACGATGAGTGGCGGAGCATCGGATGTGAATACGTTGTGGCTGCAAATACGATAAGGGTACAAGCAAAGCAGGGGAAATCCCTGCTTTTTTTTTATTCTCATGGATATTTTAGGAGTTATCCACAGACTTGCCCACAATGTTTAGGTGGAATGTGCACAATCTTCGCAAACCCGCGAAATTCGGGCATTTACAATGTGCACAAAGTTGGGATAAGTTTTTCACAGTCAGGCTGTGGATAATGTGGATAATGGGAGTAAAACAAACGGTCTGTCTGTCCACATGTGAGTAGTATATTAATAAATCGTTAATTTATTAGCGATTGAAGTAGTCAGTAGTGTGTGAATTGTGGCACAATTCATGAAGTGCTGTGGATAAACCTGTGGAAAGAGGGGATAGAATGGATTTGCCTGTGTCGATCACGGGTTTTATGCAACCCTTCTGAATATCCACACGTCATGAATACAAGACGTTCAAACGGGGGGATATCATGCTGCACTTTCTGATCAAAGACCGTAGACTTCTATCCGCTTCATTATTCCTAATGCTGTGCTTCATCTTATTGCTTACAGCGGGATGCTCAAGCTCGAATAACAGGTCTTATGAAACCTGGGGCAGCAAGCACGACAGCAATTCAGAGAAAGTTCAAGCAATGTGGATCAAAGATAATTCAAACAACAGCTCCAAAGTCTACGCATCCAATCAAGCTCAAGAAGCGCTTAGTGCGTTTGAAGGCGGCTTGTATCAAATGGGGCAGCTGGATATAAAACCTTCTGACTACACGATTACAATGAAGCAAGATGGAGGCGATGTCACATTCTCGTTGTGGATAAAAGGCACTGGCGGCATGTTTACCGACAGCTCGGATGACAGCGGCTATTATCAGTTTACAACTGAGGGTGAAGACAGCGTAAGGGAGATTATGGAACAGGCCGGCTTCCCTATTTCCCGGCAATAATTTAACTGAGTTATTCAAGGGCGAAACCTGGAGCCGGTTATCCATCAGCCGTCACTTCCAGGTTATTTGTCATACGAGCTTGCCAATGATTATGAAACCTTCTTCCAGAGAATGATATATCTCAAGTTACGAAGAAGGAGACTGATCAGGAATGAATGAGCGAGTGAGCGGGTTAAGGTTAGCGTGGCTCGATATCCGGCAGATGTGGTCATCGAATGTGATGCGCAAATCGGTACTTGGCTTGATGGTGCTGCCGCTCCTTTACAGCTTCATCTACCTGTGGGCGTTCTGGAATCCGACGGAACGGGTCCATCAGCTGCCGCTTGCGATCGTTAATGAGGATAATGGAGGGGTTCGGAGCGGAGAACAGACGAATCTTGGCTCAGAGCTGACTGCTCAGCTTACCTCTGATAAGAAGACGAAATGGATGAAGACAACGGCAGCAAAGGCCCATCAAGGCGTGGAGAATAATACCTATGCACTGGCGCTGTTTATTCCGGCTTCGTTCACAGAGCAAGCCTATAGTGTCGGAACGGATGCGCCTGAATACACGCATCTTCGCTATGAAATTAACGAAGGCGCAAACATGCTTAGTGCAAAAGTGGTTCGGGCGGTGGCGGATATGGTGGAGGAGCAGCTTAGACAGCAGCTCACGGGTTAATTATTTGAAGGTGATTTTTGATCAGATTCTTAACGGTGCTAAGGGCTTGAAGGCGGCTGCAGAAGGTGCGGCGAAATTAGCGGAAGCTGCGAAACAAGCAAGTGTCGGCGCTGATCAATTGTCAAGCGGGCTCCGCCAATCCGGGGATGGAATGAAGAAGCTTGAAGCAGGTATTACGCCTTTAACAGCAGGAGCTAATGAGCTCGAGAATGGTCTTATTCGTCTAGGCACAATCGCGGAGCTGTTCAATAAAACAATGGTGGACTGGACTAACAGACGAACATCCGGCGGTGACAAGCTGAGCGATGCGGATAAGCAGCTGGAAGTCATTCAAAATGGACTACTAACAACGATGGGTCAAGTACGAACCAATGTACAGCAAATGAAAAACTCGCTTCAGGCAGTGAATGATTCAGCAGCGCAATTACAAAAGGTACGCGATGCAGCGGCGCCGATTCAAGATAAACTGGATACCCTGGCACAAAATATGGATGAAGGCCGGGCTTCCTTAAACGAGCTTGGTCAGCAGTTTGCCGATTTATCCAAAGACGAGCGTTTCAAGAGAGCGGTTCAACGTTTAGAAGCGGCGGAGGGTGCAAGGGCGGAGGCAGAGCAGGCATTAACTGCATTAAATCAATCTATAGAATCATTGTCTGCGTCTATGCAGCAGGCGACTTCCCAATTATCGGGCAATGCTGCCGCGATGCTCCAAACACTTGATAAGCTTTCATCTGATATGGAGAGTTTCCGTACGTCGGCTAAGAACGCATCAGACTGGCTGGACCAGCAGAAGTCGCTTGTCGATTCCGTGTCAGACCGGATTTCGGATGTTGCTGCCGGTGTGATGAAGCTTCAGGACGGAAGCGGCAAGCTGGTCAATGGCATGCTGCAGCTGTATGGAGGTGTCGAAGCGCTGCGAGTCGGCAATACGAAGCTCGAGGAAGGGGCAAATTCACTGCGCGACGGGCTTAAGCAAATAAGCAGCGGACAAGCGGAGCTGGCCAACAAGCTCACAGATGCCGCAGCGATTGCAGCCAAAGACGATCAGTCGGAGAAGCGACAACAAATCATCCAAAACCCTGTCGAAATGGAAGAAACGAATTTACATCCCGTGCCGAGCAATGGTGTCGGTTTTGCGCCTTATTTTATCGCTTTGTCACTCTGGGTCGGATCGCTTGTCCTCTTCTTCGTCATTGATATTACGCAGGTGCGCGCGCATCCAAGAGGACCTCTGTCGTATCTGACCAACAAGTATTTGGCGCTGTGCTCAGTCAGTGTCTGTCAGGCGCTGCTGTCGGTATTTATTCTGCATGCGGGTCTTGGCATTCCTACCGTTGAAGCACCGATGGCGATGTACGCTTACGCGATCCTCATCGGGCTTGTATTCACCGCGATCTTGTTCATGATGATCTCCATTCTTGGCAGTGATGTAGGCCGTTTCGCAGCAGTGCTTATCCTCATGCTCCAGCTGACCTCAAGCTCAGGTTCTTATCCGGTTGAACTGGAGCCGGGCCTGTTCAGGTTTATTCAGCCCTATCTGCCGATGACCTATGCCGTTGAAGGCTTGCGTCATTTGATCTCTACTGGCGGCGCACAAGAAATAATCCGGACTGCACTCGTGCTGTCCGGATTCGGGCTTTGCTCACTTCTATTGCTGTATGTGGTGAAACGACATAAAGTGATGGATGAAATTCAACATACCGCAGCCTAGGCTAACAGCTCTTCCCAGGCCTCATATATGGTTTGAAGCTGCGCCTTTTTGGCGTCAATGTCGGATTGGATCATCTGCACACGGACATAGTCATTATAGATATCGGGTTCAGTGAGCTGACTCTCCAGCAGCCCGATTTCTCCTTCAAGACGGGCAATATCCTGCTCGAACTGCTCCAGCTTTCGCTGACGGTTCCGCTCTTCGCGCTTGGCCTGTTTATCCGCTTCATACGAAGATTGGGGAGGGGCTTCCGGTACAGGGGAAGGCTTCCCCTGTTTTCCTTGTGAAAATGACAACGTTTCCATCTGCAGTTCTTCGTTTTCACGTTTTTTCTGGATCATTTCGTCATAATTTCCCAGGAAATGATGAGTTCCTTGCGGATGGAGTTCGACAATGCGTTCTGCCATCTTATTAAGGAAGTAACGGTCATGCGAAATGAAAAGAAGCGTGCCGTCGTAATCCAGCAGAGCCGATTCCAGAACCTCTTTGCTGTAGAGATCCAAATGATTCGTAGGCTCATCAAGAATAAGCATGTTAGCGCGTGCCAGCATGAGCTTGGAGAGTGAAACCCTTGCCCGCTCGCCGCCGCTAAGTGAGCCGATGCGTTTCTTAACGTCATCTCCGCTGAATAGAAAATTCCCCAGTACTGTCCGGATTCGGGCTTCCTCGATGCCTGGATAGGTGCTCCAAAGCTCTTCCAGAACGGTATTCGAATGGTTTAAACCCGTATGCTCCTGGTCGTAATAACCAATTTTCACATTGGTACCCCATTTAAATGTTCCGTGAGCCACATCAGGCTTGTCGCTTACGATCGCTTTAAGAAGAGTCGACTTGCCGATCCCGTTGGGACCAATAAGCGCCACATTCTCGCCTCGTTCAAGACGGAATGTCACATTGCGGAATAAGGGATCGCTTTTCTCTGCAAATTGAATCGACAAATCATGAATATCAAGCACATCATTACCGCTTTGGCGATCGATTTCAAACGAAAAATGTGCTTTCTTCAGGTCGCCTAGCGGCTTATCCAAACGTTCCATTTTTTCCAGTGTTTTACGTCTGCTTTGAGCCCGTTTGGTTGTCGAAGCACGGACAAGATTGCGCTGAACAAAATCCTCAAGCTTCGCAATTTCATCCTGCTGCTTGTCGAATTGCTTCATTTGAGCTTCATATTCGGCAGCCTTGATATCAATAAACCGGCTGTAGTTGCCTGTATAACGCCTGGCTGTATGCCGCTCGATCTCTACTATGGTCTGAACGACAGCATCGAGGAAATAGCGGTCGTGGGAAACAACAAGAATGCCGCCCTCATAGCCGCGCAAATAATCCTCAAGCCACGTCAACGTCTCAATATCGAGATAATTTGTAGGCTCGTCAAGCATGAGCAAGTCGGGGGATTGGAGCAGGATCCGGGCAAGAGCAAGCCGCGTCTTCTGACCGCCGCTTAAAGTTGAGATAACGGTCTCCGGCGGAAATTGGCTAAAGCCCATTCCGTGTAAAATGCTGCGGATGCGCGTTTCCATCTCGAAGCCGCCTTTTTCCCGAAACCACTCGGATAAACGTGCATAACGCTCTAAGGTCGCTTCATATTGTTTGGTATCGGCATGCAGAACCGGATCGGCAATTTGCTGCTCGAGGGAGCGAAGCTCCTGTTCGGCTTCTGTCAGATGGGCGAACACGGCGCGCATTTCGGCTTCGATTGTACGGTCGGATTGCAAGCCGCTGGATTGTGCCAAATAGCCGATGGTCGTCTCTTTAGCTTTGTAGATGGTCCCGGAGTCAGCCGACATCTCTCCTGCGATAATGCGCAGCAGGGTGGATTTGCCGGCGCCGTTGACGCCGACCAGTCCGACTCGTTCGCGGGGCTGTACTTGAAAGGTAATGGATGAGAGCACACTGCTCGCACCATAGCTTTTGGATATATCGGATACTTGAAGAAGCATAGTCGAACGAACCTCCAAATAAGAAAGCTTAATGACATTATTTTTTAATGCCCAAATGCTTTTATGGCCTAAGCCGTTTCTCCTTATATTACATGAATTTGTGCGGAAACGCGACTGATAAGGGAGGCTCTCTTCTCCGTAAGGCGGCGATCTCTGCGCTTATGCCGGAACAGGCTATTTTCGTTTGTCTGACGATTGGCGAAATATGGTCAACAGTGGTAAACTAAGATACAACTATGTTTAGAAAAGGCAAGGACGGTAATGATGGAGCAGAACGCGGATTCAGAGGCTTTTTACCAGCAGAAGAAGGAAGCGCGAGCAGCCGCTATTGTCAGGCGTGACAGCTTATCGGAGCAGCTGCGCTCGAGCAGGTCTGAAGCAGCCTGCCAAGCGGTTATAGACTGGCTTGAACAGCAGCAGGAAACCTTCCATAGTCTGCGTCTCATGGTCTATGTCCCCTTTCGTTCGGAGCTGGATACGAAGCCGCTCATTGAATGGGGCTGGCGTTCTCATCTAACCATTATCGTTCCGCGCTGCGTGCGAGCAGATCGTTCGATGGAGCTGTACAGCATCAAGGGCTGGGAAGAGCTTGTCCCAGGCGCGTACGAAATATTGGAGCCGGATCCACATAAAGCGGAGCGATGTGCGGATTCGTTTATACCGGATATCATTATTGTACCTGGACTTGCTTTTGATTTGCTTGGTGGAAGATTAGGTTATGGCGGCGGGTATTACGATCGGTTTTACGAGCGATTGTGCAAGCTGACTGCTGAACAAGCGAAGCGATTCCCATATTGGATTGGCGCAGGGTATGAATTACAACTGACTCATGAGGTTCCGATGGATCCGCATGATGCAAGGCTGCAAGCTGTCGTGACAGAGCAGGGCCTGCGGTGGACTTCTGCATCCATTTCTCATCTGCCGAAAGGAGCAAATCATGGATCTGACCCATTTTAACGAACAGGGACGCGCTCGTATGGTGGATGTCTCGGATAAAGAAATTACGACCCGGATTGCGGTTGCCCGAACAACCGTAACCATGGCAAGCGAGACGCTATCGCGAATCAAAGCCGGAACCATTGGCAAGGGAGATGTGCTTGCGGTTGCCCAAATCGCGGGAATTATGGCGGCGAAGAAGACATCGGACTGGATTCCGATGTGCCATCCGCTGCCGCTGACTGGTGTAAATATTACATTTGCCGATAATGGGGCAGATGAACTATATATAGAAGGAACAGTTAAAACAACTGGCAAGACAGGTGTCGAGATGGAGGCCTTAACCGCTGTTTCTGCGGTTGCCTTGACCGTATACGACATGTGTAAAGCGCTGCAGAAGGATATGGTCATCGGACCGACGTATCTGGCATCCAAAAGCGGCGGCAAAAGCGGGGATTACGTCCAAAGTTAACGAAGTTATTCGTTCTTCTGATTGGGGGAGAGGTTCATGCGGTGGAAAGTGGCATTATTAACGGCAAGCGATAAAGGCTCGCGCGGCGAACGGGAAGATACAAGCGCGCAGGTCATTAGAGAGCTGGTTGAAGAAGAATTAAGCGGGGAAATCGTCGATTATCGCATCGTACCTGACGAAATGGATGAGATCATGGCCGCCCTTATCGAAATGACGGATTATTTTCAAGCAGATCTTGTGATCACAACGGGCGGCACGGGTCTTGCTCCGCGTGATTTGACCCCGGAGGCGACAATCAAGGTAATCGACAGGATTGTCCCGGGCCTGGCCGAAGCAATGCGGATCGGGGCTATTCAGCGCACCCGAAGCGCCATGCTCTCCCGTGGTGTATGCGGCATTCGAGGCCGCTCGCTCATCATTAATTTACCGGGAAGCCCAAAGGGGGTGCATGAGAATTTGCTGGCAATTATGGATCAGCTCCCTCATGCACTAAGTATCCTTTCCGGCCGAATGGGGGATCACAACGAATGACGCAGCCAAGTACAGGAACGGTCTTGAAGGAAGTGCCCGTGCAGGAAGCAGTCGGTCTAAGGCTGGCGCATGATTTGACACAAATTATCCCTGGTCAGTTCAAAGGCCGTTTGTTCAAAAAAGGCCATGTCATAACGGAGGCCGACATTCCGAAGCTGCTTGATATCGGCAAAGAGCATATCTATATCATGGAGCTGGGCGTTGGTGAGCTCCACGAGGATGAAGCCGCTATGCGAATGGCAGCCGCGCTTCAAGGTGAAGGTACGCAAATGACCGAACCTCATGAAGGCAAAGTTGCCATTAAATCCGGTCTCGATGTCCCAGGAATTGCCGTTATAGAGGCTTCCATTGTTCATGCCATCAATAATTTAGGCGAAATTGCGCTGGCGACTCTGCATACCCATGCCGTTGTCAAACCAGGCGGTCAGCTCGCGGCAACGAGAGTCGTCCCTTTGTTTGTTCCTGAGGAGAAAGTGAGCCGTGTAGAGGAACTAATCCATAATTACCGGCTGCTGCACGAAGGACGCTCTCCGGTTCGAATAAGGCCGCTTCGCTCTTTCCGTATCGGACTTCTGACAACGGGCGGAGAAGTGTTCTCCGGCCGCATTCAAGATAAATTCGGGCCTGCCGTAAGGCGAATCGTGGAGGCGCTTGGTTCAGAGATCGCGGAGCAGCGGTTCGCACCGGATGACCGACATACAATTGTCAAGGAAATACACTACTTGCTGGAACAACGGTATGATATGATAGTAGTAACCGGCGGAATGTCCGTCGATCCTGATGACCGCACGCCTGCTGCTATTAAAGAAGCGGGTGCAAACATTGTGAGCTACGGAACGCCTATGCTTCCAGGCTCAATGCTGCTGATGGGTTATCTGAAAGGCATACCAATTATGGGATTGCCTGGCTGTGTCATGCATGATCCTTATACCTCGTTTGATGTGCTGCTTCCCCGCATTCTTGCAGGAGATGTAATTACGAGAGAAGATATTGTACAGATGGGCTACGGTGGTTTGCACGGCTGTTAGGAATAGGAATAAAGAACTATAAGCTGCCAAAGTTGGTTTTTGACTGATCGGGCGTATGCTTCCGGTGCCGTTATTGCCTGCAGGAAGTGTAATCTGGTGTATCGCAAAAACTTAGCGTATGCTTCCGAAGCTGTTTTTGCCTGCAGGAAGTGTAATCTTGGTGTATCGCAAAAACTTTAGGAGGTGTCATCATGGGTGGAATTGGTGTAACGGGATTTATCCTGCTTGCTCTTATTGCCCTGCTGCTGTTCGGGCCGAACAAATTACCTGAGCTGGGCCGGGCATTTGGCCGTACGCTGAAGGAATTTAAAGCAGGTGCCAGGGATATAATGGAAGATAACGATGACCGCAAGGATACAAGTCGGATCGAAGTAAACCGTAAAACCGACGCAGAGGCGGACAACAAGCGGCTCCCGGACTAACGGGGCCCGCTTTTTTTATGAGCAGCGACGAATGTATGAAGAGTTACAAGGCAGTTATCACTTTCAGCACCTATTTATAGAAAGAGAGGCGAATAGCCGGTGACTGAATCTAAGACACCAGGATCTTCTCATGATGATCAACAGTTAATGTCGTTGTTTGAGCATCTTGGCGAATTTCGCCGAAGATTGATTTATGTGCTTATCGTTCTGATTATTGGCATGATCATCGGATTATTGCTGGCCGATCCTGCTTATAATTACTTGATGAAGCAGGAGCCTGTGAACGGGATGTCGCTGCATGCTTTCTCGTTATGGGACGGGATCGGCATGTATATGAAATTCGCTCTTGTTATTGCACTGGTGCTCGTGCTGCCTTTCGCAGCTTATCAGCTATGGGGCTTTGTAAAGCCGGCTCTGCGCTTGAAAGAACAGCGGGCAACTTTGCTTTATGTGCCTTTTGTCCTGATCATGTTTTTGATTGGACTGGCTTTCTCGTATTTTGTCGTTTTTCCTTTGGCTTTTAATTTCACGACAGATGTTGCCAAGCACCTCAATTTGGAAGAAACCTACGGCATTATGCAGTATTTCTCGTTTATGTTCAATATTCTGATTCCAATCTCTTTATTGTTCGAACTCCCAATCGCGATTATGTTTCTGACTAAGCTGCGGATTTTGAACCCACAGCGCCTCCGCAAGATGAGACGCTTATCGTATTTCATCTTGATCTTTATCGGCGTTGTTGTGACGCCGCCGGATTTTGTGTCCGATTCCTTGGTTGCGATCCCGCTGATTCTGCTGTATGAGGTCAGTGTTATCCTCTCAAGCATGGTCTATCGCAAACAGCAGGCAGCGGATAAAGCATGGGAAGAAGAATTTGAAGAAGAATATGAAAACTAAGTAAAGTCGGCGGACAGCCGGCTTTTTTGCTGCGCGGATACTGGGTTTTCAAAGCGTATACTAAATTATTACTATTAAAATCATGCAAATTGACGGGAAGCACTTGAAATTTGGATTCAAAATCGGTATTATTAAAAATGGTTGTTAGCACTTAACAGTTGCGAGTGCTAACAAGAATATAGAGCAACATAAATTAGAAGGAGGCTATTTTCATGATCAGACCTTTGGGTGAACGCGTATTGATTGAGCCAATCGCGAAAGAAGAAACGACTGCAAGCGGCATTTTGCTGCCGGACAACGCGAAAGAAAAGCCGCAAGAAGGCAAAGTAATCGCAGTAGGCAGCGGCACGTTGAAAGAAGGCGCTCGCATTGCTCTTGAAGTTAAGGAAGGCGACCGCGTGTTGTTCTCCAAATATGCAGGCACTGAAGTTAAATACGAAGGCAAAGAGCTTTTGATTATGAAAGAAAGCGATATCCACGCCATTCTAGGATAAGCAAAGCACACTTTGACTCGATCATACATGTATGACCATACTTAACGGTAGACCACTATATTTTCAGGAGGTAATTGACAATGGCTAAGGAAATTAAATTCGGCGAAGACGCTCGTCGCGCAATGCTGCGCGGTGTAGACGCTCTTGCGAATGCAGTTAAAGTTACACTGGGCCCTAAAGGCCGCAACGTGGTTCTTGAGAAGAAATTCGGCAGCCCGCTGATCACAAACGATGGTGTTTCCATCGCTAAAGAAATCGAGCTGGAAGATGCTTTCGAGAACATGGGTGCTCAGCTTGTTAAAGAAGTAGCTACCAAAACAAATGATGTTGCCGGTGACGGTACAACAACTGCAACCGTTCTTGCTCAAGCGATGATTCGCGAAGGCTTGAAGAACGTTACTGCAGGCGCTAACCCTATGGTTATCCGCAAAGGTATCGAGAAAGCAGTTCGTGCTGCTCTTGAAGAACTGAAAGCAATCGCGAAACCAATCGAAGGCGAACAATCCATCGCTCAAGTTGCTTCCATTTCCTCCGGCGATGATGAAGTCGGTCAATTGATCGCTGAAGCTATGCAGAAAGTCGGCAACGACGGCGTTATCACCGTTGAAGAATCCAAAGGCTTCGTAACCGAGCTTGAAGTGGTTGAAGGTATGCAGTTTGATCGCGGATATCTTTCCCCATACATGATCACAGACACAGATAAAATGGAAGCTGTCCTGGACAACCCATATATTCTGATCACTGACAAAAAAATCTCCAACATTCAAGAGATCCTTCCGGTTCTTGAGAAAGTTGTTCAATCCGGCAAGCAACTGCTGATCATCGCAGAAGATGTTGAAGGCGAAGCTCTTGCTACGCTTCTTGTTAACCGTCTTCGCGGTACATTCACTTGCGTGGCTGTTAAAGCTCCAGGCTTTGGCGACCGCCGTAAATCAATGCTTGGCGATATCGCTGCTCTTACAGGCGGCCAAGTGATCACAGAAGAGCTTGGTCTTGAGCTCAAAGCAACAACAGTGGAACAGCTTGGTTCCGCTCGTCAAATCCGTGTAACGAAAGAAAACACAATCGTTGTTGACGGTGCTGGCGACAAGAAAGATATCGATGTTCGCATCAACCAAATCCGTGCGCAGCTGGAAGAAACAACTTCCGACTTCGACCGTGAGAAACTGCAAGAGCGTCTTGCTAAGCTTGCTGGCGGCGTAGCGGTTATCAAAGTTGGCGCAGCAACTGAAACTGAATTGAAAGAGCGTAAGCTCCGCATCGAAGATGCTCTGAACTCAACTCGCGCAGCGGTTGAAGAAGGCGTTGTTTCCGGTGGCGGTACTGCACTCGTGAACGTATACAAAGCAGTTGCAGCTGTTAACGCAGCAGGCGACGAGAAAACAGGCGTTAACATCGTTCTTCGCGCTCTGGAAGAGCCTGTACGCACGATCGCAGCGAACGCAGGCCAAGAAGGCTCCGTTATCGTTGAGCGTCTGAAAAACGAAGAAATCGGCGTTGGTTATAACGCAGCTACTGGCGAGTGGGTAAACATGTTCGCAGCTGGTATCGTTGACCCTGCGAAAGTAACACGTTCCGCTCTTCAAAACGCAGCTTCCGTTGCAGCTATGTTCCTGACAACTGAAGCAGTTGTTGCTGACAAACCAGAGAAAGACAAACCAGGCATGCCTGATATGGGCGGCATGGGTGGCATGGGCGGAATGGGCGGCATGATGTAATCGCTGCATCATAAACCCTTATATATCAAGGAAAACGGGATCTTTCGGGGTCCCGTTTTTGTTTAAAACCTACAAAAACCTCACATTTATTGCAAGCTGAAGGGCTTCAGAATGTCCGAGAAGTAGATGGTAACTTTATCGACAGCATTCTTCTGCACCTTCTCTGTGACGTGGGTATAAATCTTAAGCGTCGTTTTTGGATTATCGTGGAGCCTATGCTAATCGTAGAGAAGTTAAGCTCGGGGCTTCATTTCGTAATAAATTTCAGTAGTGTCATCTGTATGTCACTGCATCAATCGTCTCTGCTTAAAATTACGGATTATGACGCCATGTGTTGGTGAGAAGAGAAGGGTGAGCAGGAATATTCCACCAGCGACGCTGATCATGCTTCCAGCAATCGAAGCGTCCAGCAAATGAGCTGCATAATAGCCAAGGACGGAGCTGCAACAGCCGATCACAACACTGTAAATGATCATCTGATTCAGTTTTTCCGTGAGCAGATAAGCAGTGGCGGGCGGAACGACAAGCATGCCAACAACTAGAATGGCCCCGACGCTCTCAAAAGAAGCGACTGTGCTGACAGAAACGAGGCCCATAAGCAAGTAGTGAAATAAGGCAACCGGGATACCGACCGCCGCGGCTAAAGCGGGATCGAAAGAGCAAAGCTTAAACTGCTTGTAAAAAGCAGAGATAAGAACGATGCTAAGGAGCAGCGCTAGACCAACCCCCCAAACCGCTTTTGGTCCGATGTCGATTCCCGCCAGATGGATTGTGTTCCAAGGCACGTAAGCAATCTCTCCGTAAAGCACACAATCGAGATCCAAATCGATATGTTTGGTATACATACTGATTAGAACGACTCCGACAGCAAAGAGTGCAGTGAATACGACACCGATCGAAGCATCTGACTGAACACCGCTTTGATGGAACATCTGAATCAGGAACACTGTGAGTAGGCCAAGGGCTGCGGCGCCGAGCAGCATGAAAAGGGAGTCCCTCGATCCACTGATCAGAAAGGCGATCACAATACCCGGCAGTACGGAGTGGCTAATCGCATCTCCGATCATCGCCATCTTCCGCAGTACGAGGAAACAGCCTACAATGCCGCATGTGCTTGCAACAAGCGCACCGGTTAAAATAATCCAAAATGTACTCATACGGATTTCTCCCCCCGATCCACCTGCAGCATCGATTGCTCTTGTCTCACTTTACTTCGGACAGAAGCGCGCAACATTATTTTGGATAATATCCCTCGGCGCGGAGCGGCTATGACCGAGAAGACGAACATGGAGGTAGCGACAAGCATGATTAACGGACCGGTTGGTAAATTGTTGCCATTCGCGCTGATGAACGTACCTGCTAGACCGCTAAAGGCACCAATGACTCCGGAAAACACGACCATAAGTCCAAGTTTTTCCGTCCAATACCTTGCCGTTACGGCAGGAGTAATCAATAGGGAGGCCATTAACACGACACCCACGGCCTGAATGCCAACGACTACCGCAACTACGATTAGAAACATGATCAGCTGATCCAGAAAAGCAACGGGATAACCGATACCACGGGCAAATCCAGGATCAAAACTGAGCAGCTTAAATTCTTTGAATAATATCGTGCAAATACCAATTAGAACAATGGAAAAAATGACCATAATTAAGACGTCGACCTTCATCATGGTAGCAGCCTGACCGAATAAGAACTTATCCAGACCGCTTTGATTCCCGTTTCCACTATGTTGAATTTGAGTAAGCAAGACGATACCGAGGCCAAAAAATGTTGAAAGTACGATGGCCAAGGCGGTGTCCTGCTTGATCCTTGTATTGCGTGTAATAAAGCCAATACCGAAGGTTGTCACAATACCTGCAGCGGCGGCACCGATCAGGAAGAAGACAATGGATTTTGATCCGCTCAGCATGAAGGCGATGCAAACACCGGGAAGAGCGGCATGTGATAAGGCATCACCCATCAAGGATTGTTTACGCAAATAGGCAAAGCTGCCAATAACCCCGCTGCTCACACCAAGCAGCATGCAACCGATGAGGATCCACTGCACGTTGGGGTCCTGGAACACCGTTAACCAATCGAACATCGCCATTACCTCCCGTTCATGATTAAGGTTGACTGGTTATCCCGATCCAGCATCGTTAATTTCCCACCATAAGTTTGCTGTAATTTGTCAGCAGTGAACATTTGTTCCGTAGGTCCAAAGGCGATAATTTCCACATTCAACAGCATGAGCCAGTCGAAATATTCTTTGACTGTGGCTAGATCATGGTGGACAACCAGCACAGTTTTGCCTTGCATCTTCAACTCATTCAACAGTGTAATGATTGCTTTTTCCGTGGCCGCATCGACGCCGACAAACGGCTCATCCATAAAATAGAGCTTGGCATCTTGAGCGAGTGCTCTCGCTAGGAAGATTCGCTGCTGCTGGCCCCCGGAAAGCTGGCTAATTTGTCTATCGGCGAAATCCGTCATACCGACTTTCGCAAGGCATTCCATAGCGATTCTTTTTTCGGTACTGCCAGGACGTTTAAACCAGCCCAAATGCCCATAACGTCCCATCATCACTACATCTAGCGCATTCGTTGGAAAGTCCCAATCGACGGATTCCCGCTGGGGAACATAACCGACCAGCTTACGCTGCTCTGCATATGGTTTTCCATAGATAGATACATCGCCGGACAGACGAGGAATCAAGCCGAGTGCTGCTTTAATTAGTGTCGATTTCCCAGCGCCGTTGGGCCCGACGATGCCAATTAGTTTTCCTTCTGGAACCTCGAAAGTGACGTCTCGAAGCACCGGTTTTTTCTGATAAGCAACTGACATATTATGAATTTTTAAAGGTTTAGCAGGCATGTTCAGTTTCTCCTTTGCGCATTATTTTAGTGCTTTCACAATCGTTTCCACGTTGTGACGAACCATTCCGATATAGGTGCCTTCCATTGTTCCCTCTTCCCCCATGGCGTCGGAGAACAACTCGCCACCAATTAACAACTCATGGCCCTTTTGTTTGGCACCTTGAATGACGGCATCAATTGCCTTGCGGGGAACGCTGGATTCTATAAAAATCGCTTTGATTTTCTTTTCGACGAGAAAGTCCCGCAAATCTGTTACATCTTTCGTACCGGCCTCAGAAGCCGTGCTCATACCTTGTAACGCCATAACTTTTAGTCCATAGGCATCGCCGAAATATCCGAATGCATCATGTGCCGTCACCAGTATGCGACTTTCTTCTGGAATGGTTCTGATTTTCTCAGCTACCTCATCGTTGAGCTGCTGCAATTGATTCAGGTAAGATTCAGTGTTTTTTTGGTAATCGGCAGCATGTTCCGGATCATGCTTGATGAGTGTATCCCGAATGGATTCGGTTGCTTTCATCCAATGTTTCACATTAAACCAGATGTGTGGATCGTATTCGGTGTCCATTCCATTTTGGGCTCCGGTTCTCAGCGTAGTGTGATCGATGTATTCCGAGACGGCCACTGTCGTTTTCTTTTTAGCTATCTTCTCAAAAATCTCGACCATTTTCCCTTCCAAATGAAGGCCGTTGTAAAAGATGATATCGGCCTTATCCAGCTTTTCGATATCGCCTTGGGACGCTTTATACAAGTGGGGGTCAACACCTGCTGTCATAAGACCCGTTACTTCCACATGCTCCCCGCCAACTTGATTAACGACATCGGTTATCATTCCGACTGTTGTTGTCACTTTAATTTTTCCTTCTGCACCCGACGAAACATTCTTGTTGCCGCATGCGGACACGAGGGCCACGCAACCAATAACTAGTAGAGTAAGGAAGAGCCTTTGAATCGAACCGCGTGATATTGATTTTGTTGTGATTTGCATCGTTTAATTTTCTCCTCATTTTATATGGATTTAAAAACACTGCTCTATGAAGCTTTATGATAATTACCTCTTTCTTTCATTGAGGAAAATATGTTTCCCAAAGGAAACATATTAGGCAAAAAAAAAGACTGCACATTTTTCGAATTCTTAATTGTTACTCTACAACAAAAATGTTTGCTCAACAACAAAAATTTTTCCTTTGGTAAACATTTTCTTTTAATAAAGATCATTGCTCTGTGTAACAAGCTCGTACATTTCTCATCGAATGCAATCGCCATCCAATGTTGAGGCTAACAGTGAAGCACTGATTTTGAGATTCATAGCGGTTCGGTTCCCCAATTTTCGTCCAGCAATTGATCCCGCGTCACCACATGGCCCGGATTCAGGAGGAATAGCCTAAGAATGTCGAACTCCTTCTTTGTCAAGTGGATCGCTTGTTCCGCCCGGAACACGCTCATCCTTTCGACGTCCATCGTGATATTCCGATAGGAGAGATGCTTTATTAGCCTCTAGTTAAAATTGATTTAACATGAAAGCGCCGAATCGTCCGCCGTCCAACCGAAAATGCTTCAATCCGTCGACATGGAAGAACATTTGCAGCTGAATGTGGTAATCGACTTTTCATGTCCATGATTCCTGTCAATTTAGCCTATTCTCCAATAAGTAGTGGTGGCTGTACTATCATTAGTTTGAAAGTCGGTGAAAACCTGTAAATAGTTCAAATGTCTCATTTTTATTAACGGACCTCTCATTTTTGTACTATTATTTTGTGCTAGTATCTAAATCGTACAATAGCAAGAGTAAGTTTTTGGTTGTTAAATCTTATATCAGGAGAGGTGACGACACATGAAAAAACTTATAAAGAGTAAGAAGAAGCTCATTTCAGCGGTGGCGTTGACGACATTACTGCTCGGCTCGGGCAGCATTTATGCTGCTTCATCGCTCGTTGTAGGTCCCAAAGGAGACGGCACTGGGGTCAACCCTCACGGATGGACGCTTACTCCGGCCGGAACACAAGTGGATTTGGGGAACAAACCGTTTGGCGGAGCCATCAGCCCGGACCGCAAGTATCTGATTGTTTCAAATGACGGCACAACGAAATCGCTGCAGGTTATAGACGTACTGCAACAGAAGGTCATCTCTGAGGTGAAACCTTCGGAAGGGCTGTTCCTTGGCGTAGTATTCAGCCCTGACGGAAAAACCGTCTATGCCTCAGGAGTAAGCAACAAAATTGCCGTGTTCCAATTCGATAACGGAATGCTTACAGAGAAGGCCCCTATTGTGATGCAGGGAGCCAAGGTAATCGATCCTGTTTTGAAAATGACTACCTTCTCCCCGGCGGGGATCTCCATTTCTTCGGACGGAAAGTTCTTGTATGCAGCCAATAACATGAACAATTCCGTTTCCATGATCGACCTTGCTACGGGACAAATCAAAGTAACAGCGGATGTAGGAAACCATCCTTATACGGCGTTTCTTACCCATAACGGCGGCATGCTGTATGTGACCAATTGGGGAGAGAGCAGTATCAGTGTTTTAAATCCGAATGACTTGTCTGTTGTAAAAACGATCCCGGTAGGCCTGCACCCCAATGCGATAGCAGAGAATCCGGTTAATGGCATGATTTATGTAGTCAATTCCGACAGCGATGAAATCTCGGTCATTGATCCAGCAAAACAACAAGAGATCCAAAAGATTTCACTTGCTCCATATAAGGGGGCACAAGTCGGGTCTATTCCAAATGCTTTAACTATAAGCCAAGACGGAAAAACGATGTATGTATCCAATGCCGGAAATAACGATATTGCGGTAGTCGATCTCAACGATAAAAAGGAACCTGTAGTAAAAGGTTTGATTCCAACCGCATGGTATCCGTCCGGGGTATTTATCAACGAAGAAACCAAGCAACTGTTGGTTATGAACGCTAAAGGATTAGCATCAAATACGCGTCGAGGATCCCTGTCTTTCATTAATATACCGGATGATAAACAATTAGAAGAATACAGCAAACAGGTTCAAGACAATAATACGATTTACAAGGTTACGGGCAACGGTTGGTTGGAAGGGTTCATGGGGAACGACAACAACCCGATCCCGCTAGTTGAAGGTCAAAAATCGCCTATCAAACATGTCATTTATGTCATCAAGGAAAATAAAAAGTACGATCAAGTATTTGGCGATTTGGGAAAAGGTAACGGGGACCCAAGTTTAACCCAGTACGGCAGGGAAATTACGCCAAATCAGCATAAACTCGCTGAACAGTATGTCACTATTGATAACTTCTATGACGATGCGGAAGCCAGCCCGGACGGACATGATTGGACGGTGGGGGCGATTGCGAATGACTTTAAAGAAAAATCTTATCGTCAATCGGATCATCTCTATGATTACGAAGGAACGGATCCGGCTGAATATTCCGAGTCCGGTCACATTTGGAACAACTTTATGAATCATGGCCTTACATTCCGCGACTACGGCGAATTCACTAGAAAAGATACAACTACGAATCAATGGGTACCGAACGATAAATCGATAGGCAACAATTATGACATCAATTATCCGGGCTGGACATTAAGTGTTACAGACCTGCAACGTTTTGATGAATGGAACAATGAATTCCAACAATTTGTTAAAAACGGAAATCTTCCGGCATTAGAAGTCGTACAAATGCCTGGGGATCATACAAACGGTACGAATCCGGGCACTTATACACCACAAGCTTTTGTAGCGCAGAATGACCTTGCCATCGGGAAAATGGTGGAGGCAGTGAGCCATTCCCCGTACTGGAAAGATACGGCGATTTTCGTAGTCGAGGACGATGCGCAATCAGGAACGGATCATGTAGATGCTCACCGCTCTACGGCGCTTGTCATCAGTCCGTATACGCAAACCGGAAAAGTGGACAGCACCTTCTATAGTACGTCATCCATGCTTCGTACCATGGAATTGTTCTTCGGTTTGAAGCCGATGACCCAGTTTGACGCATCCGCTATTCCGATGCTGAATGCGTTCACGATTCATCCGAAATTTGCTCCATACGAGAGCGAGCAGCCGCAATATCCGATTGACCTGAAGAACGGTCAAAATGCACCAATGGCGCAAGAATCGATGAAATTGGATTTCTCCAAACCGGATGCTGCAGACCCGGATACACTTAATCATATTTTATGGGCGGCTACTAAAGGAAACCAGTCGTATCCTGAAAAGAAATAATATGATTATTAACAGGATTAATAAGTAGCATCCCTGTAATCAAAAGTAAGATGCAAACCCCATGTCCCTAGGTTTTCGGCCCAAGGGGATGGGGTTTTCCTTTCATTTAAGGCAAGGAGTGGAAATCCGAACGATAACGCGTTTTTATATCATATAAAATCAATAATAAACGCTTTTTATTTCTCTTTCATAACCTTTTTTAAAAAATCTATAAATAATCTTAACAAATATATCTATTTTCTATGCTACTATAATATAAATAGCAGCTACCAAAAAAATAGCGGTCTCACCCGAAAATAGTATACTCGCAACTATTAAAAGGAGATTTATACTTTGAAATTAAACAAGAAGCTTATCTCGGGAATTCTGCTGTCATCGTTGGTTCTTGGTTCCAGCACCGCTTTCGCTTTAAACAGCTTCCCGTTCCCCTGGGGCGCCCAAGTCGACGGATTTGCAAATGGCTGGACGTTAACCCCCGCTGGCGAACAGGTGAATCTTGGTGACCGTCCATATGGAATGACCCTGAGTCCCGACGGAAAAACTCTATTGATTAGCAACAACGGCCAATCCATCCAGTCCATCATGGTAGTCGACCGTAAGAGCGGCAAAGTTATCCAAACTATTCCGTATAAATCGCCCGAAGCGTTATTTTTAGGCGTTGTCTACAGCCCTGACGGTAAAAAGGTTTATGCTTCCGCTGGCGGGAATAACAAAATCCGCGTTTATGACGTAATAGGTCAACAGCTAAGCGAGATTGCTCCAATCCTAATGCCAGCTGTCGATAGTAACGGTAAAAAAATGAACACGTTCCCAGCCGGACTCGCGATATCATCCGATGGCAAGACGTTGTATGCTGCTAATAATCTGAACGATTCGATGTCTATTATTGACCTGTCAAGCGGCAGCGTCAAGAAAACCACTCTTGTCGGACACAACCCTTATTTGGTTACACTCTCTAAAGATGGAGCAGCGGCTTACATAAGCAATTGGGGAGGCACAACGGTTTCGGTCATCGATACGGCTAGCGCTGACGTTACGGGGACCATTGAGGTAGGGGCGCATCCAAGCGCTATGCGGTTAAATCCTATCCGAAACGAGCTTTATGTAGCAAACACCGACAGTGATACCGTTTCCGTTATCGACACAGCTAAAAATCAAGTAACGCGGACCATCGAATTGGCGCCTTACAAAGGTGCAAAAGAGGGCAGCAGCCCTGATGCACTGACGGTATCGCCGGATGGAAATTCCCTGTATGTGACGAACGCGGGGAACAATGACGTCGTGGTCATAAGTCTCGCCAAAAACAACAAGCAAGACAAAATTGAGGGAATGATCCCGACCGCCTGGTACCCGACAGGCATTGAGGTTTCACACGACGGCAAACAGCTTTATGTAGCAAACTCGAAAGGATACGGTGCAGGACCGAACCCGAACGGTCCAAACCCTTATGATAACACCCCAACGTCAGCGGATCAGTATTCCGGTTCGATGGAGATTGGTACTCTCTCCATTATCGATGTACCGGCCACGAATAAACTTGCCCACTATACCAAACAGGTTGTAGACAACAATGGCTTTGACGAACGAGATAAGGTACGTACGGTCAAGGGATCCAAAGACCAACAAGTGATTCCCCGCCGCGTCGGTGATCCTTCGCCGATCAAGCATGTGATCTACGTCGTCAGAGAAAACCGTACCTACGATCAGGTATTAGGGAGCCTTGAAAAAGGCAATGGCGATCCGAATCTTAATCTCTTTGGAGATGAGTCAGCACCAAATACCCGCCAGTTAGCACGCCAGTTTGTGACATTGGACAACTTCTTTGCGGACGGTGAAGTTTCCTCCGACGGCTGGAACTGGACGGTAGCCGGGATGGCGAACACTTACGTACAGAAAACGTGGCCGGCAAACTACTCCGGCCGTAACCGTATTAAAGACACGTACGCCGATAATATCTCTTCGATTCCGAACGGCAACTTTGAAAATGCATATATTTGGGACAGGTTCTCCCAAAACAACGTCAGCTACCGCAACTTTGGCTTTTACAATTACGGCAGCATCCCGGCAAGCTTGCCCGGACTGGCGAGCCATACCGATATGGCCTACCCCGGCTACGACATGAAAGTCAAAGATCAAGTAAGGGTTGACGAGTGGCTGAAAGAGCTCCGGACATACGAGAAAAACGACAACTTGCCGACCGTACAGCTTGTCCGGCTCCCAATTGATCACACAGTCGGAACCACGGTAGGTCAGCTTTCGCCAAAAGCCATGGTTGCAGACAACGATATGGCTGTCGGCCGCCTTGTAGATACCATTTCCAAATCGAAATACTGGAAAGATACGGCTATCTTCGTCGTCGAGGACGACGCGCAGGACGGACCGGATCACGTTGACGCGCACCGTACAGTTGCCCTGGTGATCAGTCCTTACACGCAAACCGGAAAAGTCGATTCCACACATTATACGACCACTTCCATGCTCCGTTCGATTGAATTGATCGTTGGCGTGCCGCCATTGACGCAGTTTGACGCATCCGCTCTCCCGATGGTTAACTCGTTTACGGACAAACCGAATTTCAAAACGTATGATGCGATTACGCCGAAACAGTCGCTTGACGAAGTGAACAAGCCTGACGCTCCGTTAGCCGCCGAATCGTCTGCCATGGACTTTTCGGTCGAAGACCGGGCGCCGGCACAGCTCTTGAATAAAGCGATTTGGCAAAGCGTCAAAGGCGCCGGAAGCCAAATGCCCAAAGTGAAATCGAACATTCGTAGTCAAAAGAACAACGAAAACGCCGGAAACGCCGAAGCGGTGGAAGAGAACGGACCGTTACAAATAAAATGGTAAAAAAGGTAAAGTCCATTTTTAGATTTCGACTACAGTTTTGATGGAGGCAGACCTTCTGCCTCCTCATTTAGTATGGATGTGAAAATCTCCCCATGTTCCCGGGTTTTGGTGCTCAGGGAAATGGGGTTTTCACTGCAATGATTTGTTTAAGAACAAGGAGTGGAGATCGAATAGATGAACACACTTATAGAAACAATCATGAAACGGGCGGTATTAATTGTTACATCTATCGTTATCATTCTGGTCTGGGGAGGAATATCCGCTTACCAGATGCAGCGGGATTATTTGCCGCCGATCAATAACCCTACGCTGATGATTTCCGTGCACGCACAGGATTATCAGACGGATCAAATAAAAGCTTCCATTTCGGGGCCTATTGAGCAATCGGTCCGAAAGGTAAATGGTCTTGAAACCTTGGAAACTAACAGTTTTGACGGCGGGCTTTTGATAAGCATGTATTTCCCTTTGAATTACGATATGAACCGTGCGGAAAGCGATGTCACTTCTGCGCTGGATCATGTGTCTTTACCGACGGATGCGAGCAAGCCAACTGTAACGCGGGTAAGTACGAGTTCCTTTCCGATGATGAGATTGAGTCTGACAAGTCCGTCTGGGAAAGTGGACGATAATACGCTTCGCACAACAGTTCAAGCTCAAGTAAGCAATGAACTGAAAGCATTGTCGGGAGTAAGCGAAGTACGCGTGACCGGTGCAGGAAGCAACGGCTATGTATTATCTCTTCGGATAGCGGATTTGAGAAAAGCCGGATTGACGATAGATGATGTGAAGCAATCTCTTTTCGGGATTCATTCGACGTGGGCGCAGGGGAATATAACGAACAGTCAAGTGTCGATACCCCTCCAGGCATCGGGGTGGAATCAAAGCGAACAGGATTTAGAGCAGCTCCCTATCCATGATGCGGCCGGACATAGCGTTCCTCTCTCCGCCATAGGGGATGTTTCGAAATCGATGATTGATCTGAAAACGATATCTCGGACGGATGGAACGGCCAGCGTCGTTTTTGATGTGCTGAAAACTCCGTCCTCCAACATTACCGAAGTATCCGAAAGAATCCATGACCGGATCCAAGACATTCCGGGCTTTGGGCCGGGAGATATCAAGCTGACTGTGCTTTTCGACCAGGGTGAACAGGTGAGATCTTCTTTGAATGGTCTGTTCAAAGAAGGGATGCTAGGGTGCCTGCTTTCGATAGTTTGCGTCTTTCTCTTTTTCCGGAATATACGGTCCACCATGCTCATTGCTTTGTCCATTCCCATTTGCTTCCTGGCCACAACGGGACTCTTAAAAACCATGGGAATTAGTCTGAACATTCTCACCATATCCGGCCTGATTGTGGCCATGGGCAGGGTTGTTGACGATTCGATTGTTATTCTTGACAATATGTACCGCAAAGCTCATGAATCCCGGGAGAAAGTGAATTCGGTTCTTTTAGCCGAAGCTGTACGGGAGATGATACCTGCAATCGTATCCTCGACAGCGACAACCGTTGCCGTGTACATTCCTATCGCTCTGGTCGGAGGCATGATTAGCTCTGCTTTCTCCGGGTTTGCATGGTCGGTTGTCATTGCGCTCCTAACGTCGATATTGGTTGCCGTATTTGTTGTCCCAGCGCTTTACCTCCTTTGGCATAAAGGACGTACGAACAATTCCGCGATCTCGATCGAACCTATCTCGCATAGAGTGTTAAGCTGGACTTTTCTAAGAAAAGGGAAGATCACCACAGCGTTTTGTCTGATGTTTTTGATTGCGGTAGTAGGCTCTTTTTTTCTGCCGGTGAACTTTCTGCCGACCAATCGTTCCGGACAAATCAACGTTCAATTGGAATTTCCTGAAGGTACTTCCTTGCCGCAAGTGGATGAGACTGTGAGAAGAATGGAACAAACCTTAAAGTCGGATGCAAACATAGCGACATTCTCTTCCGTTCTCGGCTCTTCCTTTACTCCCCAATTTGACGATGTATTCGACGCCGGCGGAGGTTGGATTCAAGGCGATAATATCGCCAATATTGTCGTCTCGACCAAAGAAGATGCGGATATCGATACAGTGACTGCTGAATTGCAAAAGCAGCTTCCGAATCTGTCGGGCACGGCGATTTGTACCGTAACGAATCAAAATATTTCCGGGGATGATTCGCAGCTGAAGATCGATCTCTCCGGAGCGGACGGTGTCACGCTCGACAACGCTGCTAAAATCATCAGAAGCAAGCTGCAGCTTGTTCCAGGACTCAGTGTCGTGGGTACGGCCGACGATAAAGAAGCCCTTCCCAGGTTTCAAATATCACTCAACCGGGATTCGGTTGAGCAAACAGGAGTGCAGCCGGAGGCAGTCTTCAAACGGATTCGGGAGTATTTATCGGAAGGAACTAGGGTCGATGTAAAGACTGGGAATCAGGAAACGATCCCGTTTGCAATCTATACCGATCTTCTGGAAAATATCAGTGGAGCATCCGCTATGACAAGTCCGGAAACAGAGATTCTTTCTTTCCTGGGTAGAGAAACATTCAAGGGGAAAGAAGGTCAAGACGTCCGGTTGAACCAAATCGCATCCGTCAGCGCCGGTAACGGATTGTCTGTTATACGGGAACGGGAAGGGCGGCCCTTTTCGGTGGTGACGGCCAATATCACTTCACGAGATGTGGAAAAGGTAACCGGGCAGGTGAAGGATATGATCGATCAGCTGGAGCTGCCTTCCGGAGTTCAGTACTCGATCAACGGAATTTCCGCTCAAGTGGAGCAAATGATCTTTGGAATGGGCATTGCTATATCGGTATCCATTCTGCTGATTTTACTCATTGTAAGTATTGTATTCCGGGGTTGGAGAGCTCCGTTGACCGTGTTGATCTGCATTCCTCTGGCTTTTATCGGCTCCATACTCGGCATGCTGGTTTGGGGAGGGGAATGGAATCTTGCCGCACTCGTCGGATTGTTGATGCTTTCAGGGATCGTGGCCACCAACGGAATCGTTCTTGTGGATAAAATTGAGCGCAACTTGTCAAGCGGAATGAATCCAAAGGAAGCGATTCTGCAGGGGACCGTATCCAGGGTACGTCCGGTCTTGATGACGGCAGTGGCGACCATATTAACCCTTTTTCCCCTATGCATTTCCGGCAGCGCAGATACCATCGTTTCACAAACGCTGGGAACTGTGGTCGTTTGCGGTATGATCAGTTCGACGATGATCAGTCTGCTGGTCATTCCGATGATGTATGAATGGATGCATTATCATAAACCATTGGTAGTGAGGAAAAAAAAGTTTAACACAAAACCTGTCGTATCCCAATAAAGAATCATTCTATGATGCGTAGCCCGCTCTTAGCGTGGTCCGTCAGCGATAAATGATTCAGAATCGATATTTTAATGAAAGACTCCAAGCTGCCGGTCCGTCGGCAGCTTTTGCGTTTTTGTGCAGCCGTTTCAAGCGCTGTTCACTGAAAGAACAAGAGAGACATTCCTGATTACACAATGTTGCTGTCGGGTGACAAGAGCTTTATTCCATTTACGATTTTGACAAATAATCTGATCATCATTGGCCAACTCCAGACGTGGTGCGTGGGAAATGTCCCGTAACACGAATAACGCCCTTCCGATTCCCTATTGGGAAGCGAAGGGCTGAGAAGTCGTGAATCGGATATTTACCCGAAAAAATAAGGGATCGAGCGTACGTACCGAAGTAAGCTGAGTGAAGTTAAAAGTGATTTGCAGTTGACTTCCTGACCACTAGCTCTGTTGGAATTATCACCTTTTGACGTTCTTGATCCGGATTTTCTATAACGGAAATTATCAATTTTGCGGATTCCGTACCTATCTCGTATTCATGTTGATTTACATAGGTTGGCGGAATCTTTGAATAGCCGGAATATTCGTAGTCATCGAAAAAGATAACCGAAAGGTCCTCGGGTATACGCAGCCCAATTTCTATCGCTGTTTCCATTACGGAAAGGCCGATTGCCGAATTCACGGCAAAGACCGCAGTCATATCGGGGTTTTGCCTCAGAAATAGACGCAGTTCCTCCTTAATGTATTCACTTATTATCCCATTATAAATAATTTGATTGACCTGATCGACATGAAAATGCAGGATACGAAGCCGGTGTTCAATCGGAATGTTATGTTCTGCAAGAGCTTTTTCATAACCAGTAAGACGATCTTTAATGCTGCTTGTACCTTGACTATGAGTTGAAATAATGCCGATTTTGGTATGTCCTCGTTCGATTAAGTGGTTAGTGGCATCGTACGCGCCTTGAACATTATCGGCGCACACGTAATTCGTATCTAAGCCCTGTAAATATCTGTCTACGATGACAAGCGGAAATTGATTTATAGTAAGCTCTAAAATTTTTTCGTTGTATGTTTCACCTTCCACGGGATAAATGATAATTCCGGAAACGCCCTTCCTGATGACCTCTTGAATCATTTGTTTTTCCAATTGCTTCGAATTGAATGTTTTGCAAAAGATCATGTGATACCCGCGTTTTGACAACTCCTCCTCTATACCATTTATTAAATGTAAGGAACGAATGGTTTTAGCAAGAGGCGTAATGAAGGCGACTGATTGTTTATCTGAATCACTGTAATCCATCGAGTAGGCAATGGGCTCACCAGAGAGATTGGATGAGAGAAACGTTCCTTTCCCTTGAATTCGATATAAAAGTCCCTCTTCCATTAGATTTTGCATGGCTTTTTTTATAGTTAGCCGGCTTACATTAAATTTTTCCGCCAATTCAGTTTCAGAGGGAAGTTTATGATTAGGCTGCCAATTATTTAGTCTAATTTGATCTAATAAATATTGTTCGATTTGTTTATACAGCGGAACACGCTTCACAGATTTATCCATAATTCAGCCCTTTCACATGTGTTTGTATTATATATAAATATATAACTTATACAAGTGTGTGTTGTAAAGCGATAGGGTGTTAAAAAAGAGTAGAATTTACAACAATTATAAGAAGAGTTGACACCTCGAAAACAAATTTCATCTATCTTAATATTGTACTTATATATACAACATAATCATTTATTCAAGTTATAGGGGTGATACGGAGCTTGCTTAAATCTAGAATTTGGAAGTATAGGCTATTGTATTTATTGTTCATGCCTGGAATCGTCTATTTTTTAATATTTGCTTACATTCCCTTTTACGGCTTGCTGATTGCTTTCAAAGATTTCCAAATGTACAAAGGGATTTGGGCAAGTCCTTGGGTCGGTTTTGATAACTTCGTCTATATATTTTCTTCAGAGAAATTTCAGCAAGTGTTCAAAAATACGATCTCGATCCATATGTACCGGCTTATCGCAGGGTTTCCTATCCCGATCCTGTTTGCGCTTCTGCTGAATGAAGTAAGGCGAATGTGGTTTAAAAGATGGGTCCAGACGATTACGTATTTCCCGCATTTTCTATCTTGGGTTGTATTTTCAGGAATCGTCATCAATTTTATCGGGCCGATAGGAATCATCAATACCATTCTTAAAGGTTACGGAATGGAGCCTATCAATTTTTTGACCAGCCCCGGAATGTTCCAGGCACTGCTCGTGATTACCGGAATTCTTAAAGAATTCGGATGGGGTGCGATCATTTACTTAGCCGCTTTGTCGGCGATCGATCCGCATTTGTTTGAAGCGGCCAGAGTGGATGGCGCATCGAAGCTGAGGCAAATATGGCACGTAACGCTGCCGGGCCTCAGACCGATGATTGTTCTCCTGCTTGTCTTGAATCTTGGGCACCTGATGGATGCCGGCTTCGATCAAATTTACATGCTTTATAATCCTGCTGTACTGGATGTAGCCGACATCATCGATACTTATGTGTACAGGGTTGGCTTGCTCGATGCGAACTTCGAAGTGGCGACAGCGGTAGGGTTATTCAAAGGATTTGTCGGGTTGATCCTGATTGTTGCCGCTAATTCCATAGTAAAAAAATTGGAAGGGAGGTCGCTATGGTAATGCCTTCAACTTCAGAAGCTTCAGCTACTCGTCCCGAGCAAATCCGTACATCTACGATAAAGCTTTACCGTAATCTGGATGATAACCCGCTTTGGGCGCAAATTATCATCTATCTCCTATTGGCTTTTTCGGGGATCATTACCCTGTATCCAATGGTTAACGTTTTGGCCAAGTCGTTTAGCGAAGCTCAAGCGATCATCGCCCATCCGATGATGTTCGTCCCTTATGACTTTACGATTGAGGCCTATAAGTACATCTTTTCGACTTCGATACTGATTCGATCGTTCGGCATTACGGTATTCGTAACGGTAGTCGGAACGTTCCTGAATCTGGTTTTAACCGCCTCGGCGGCCTATGGATTATCCAAGACATACGTTCCGGGCTACAAATTTTTTATATGGGTCGTGATTATACCCATGCTTATAGGAGCGGGCCTTATTCCTCAATATATGCTTCTAAAAAATTTGGGGATGTTGAATACGCTTTGGGTGTTGATTATACCCGGACTGATATCGCCTTTCAATTTCATTCTCATGCGTAATTTTTTCTGGTCCATTCCTCAGGAATTGGAGGAATCGGCCTTCATTGATGGGGCATCGCATCTGCGCGTATTGTGGAATATTGTGCTTCCGTTGTCAAAAGCAGTCCTCGCAACCATCGGATTGTTTTATGCAGTCGGACATTGGAATGACTATTTCAATGGGTTGTTTTTCATCAGCGACAACTCCAAATGGCCGCTGCAGGTTGTTATGCGGTCTATCATTATCGACCAAAACATGTTAAATATGGGCTCTGCCAGTGACGCGATGTCAATGGAAAAAACGGTGGTCACTGCTGAAAATATCAAAGCCGCGACAATCATTTTTGCGATTGTTCCGATTCTGCTTGTTTATCCGTTTTTGCAAAAGTATTTTGTAAAAGGCATTCTATTGGGTTCGGTGAAAGGGTAATTTCACATAAAACTAATATTCAGGAGAGTGAAACATGAAACTCAAAAAGTATTCAGGCTCAATTATGGCGGTTGTACTTCTTGCAGGGTCGATGATAGGTTGTGCCAAATCCGCGGACAACACCCAAAGCAATAACTCGGCGTCCGATCAAAAGTCCTCCGAGGCATCCGCCGAACCGACGAAGTTTTCATATTTGCGTCCGGTTTGGGGACCTGCTACTTACCAAAAGGGCGGCGCATACGAGAAGGAGCTGTTTAAACAGGGGAATGTTCAGATCGATGCGCAAATTATTCCGGTAAGGCCGTACAATGAGAAAGTGAACGCCATCATGGCTTCGGGCTCCATTCCGGATGTGATGTGGGGATCCGGTCCATTCGATCCCGTTTTTCGCGATGCCCAACAACAAGGAGCGTATCTTAAAATCAACGACTATCTTGAAAAATATCCTGCAATCAAGAATGCGTTTCCGGATTTTCTTTGGAATCAGTTAAAGGATGAAAAGGGCGATATTTACTTTATTCCGAATCCGGTCAGCCCTTATGTTCCTTTCATGCTCATGTACCGTCAGGACTGGTTCGAGAAATTAAACATTCCGGAGCCGAAAACAATTGATGAACTTGATGCGGCATTAGAAAAGCTGAAAAACAGCGATCCGGACGGCAACGGTAAAAACGATACGATTCCGCTGACGATTGGAACCCGTTGGTATTTGAAAGATTTGGCTACCTCTTTCGGTGCGGCGCATGATGGTTGGGAACCGTCCAAGGAGGATCCGAATAAAATCATTCCTCCTTTTGCGAACGAGAAACTGATCAATTTTAATTTTTGGCTTCAAGATTTGAGCAAAAAAGGCTTGCTGGATCCTGATTTTGGTGTCGTCTTAGACCAGCAAAAAGCGATCGAAAAATTCATATCGGGCAAGACGGCCATCTTTCCAAACAATTACGTCAATTACTTACAGGTTCTCAGCGATATCAAAAAAGTGAATCCCGAAGCCAAAGTCGGCATCATCTCACCGCTTGTCGGTCCTGACGGATCTCAAGGGGGAGTACGCGCCATCGTGCCGATGGACCGCGGTTTTTATGTGTCCTCCAAAGCGAAAGATCCGGAAGGCATCTTCCGTTTTCTGAACTGGCAGTTGACGGACGGAAACGATTTTCGCAGATACGGCATTGAGGGCAAAACATATACTGTGGCGAGCGACGGAAGTAAAGAAGAAATACTTGACGTGGACAGGGAACCGGATTATCAGGAAGCGCAGTTAGAGCCGTTTGGGACCATCACGCCGTACGAGGAAGCGATGACAGATTGGGAATTGGTCAAGAAAAATTTTGAAAAGAACGGATTCGCTGACCAGTTTGACAATTATAAGAAAAAGTATGACGAATACCTCGTAACTACGTATCCGGATTACCGGAATAGAGGCGTCATCAGCCCGATTGAAATGAAGGAAGGCACCAAGCTGTATGAGGATTACATGAAAGCGACTGTCGAAGGCGCGGCCATCAATTATAAGCTGACGAAGCAAGATTGGCTTGACCAGCTGAAAAAGTGGGAAAACGCCGGAGGAAATAAGCTCATAGAAGAAGTAAACTTGCTCCAGAAAGATAAATCCAAACCGAAATCCGAATAAATAGCAGTATGGATAAATCAGGCGTCCGAACGTATGGACGTATGGGTGCCTGATTTTTTTTGTGCACCAAGTTTGGGCAATAAACTGGAACCACGATCAGGAGGAACCGCACATGGCACAACAAATTACGACTCGTTTCAAAATGATTGCATTGGATATGGACGGTACATTGTTGAACCGGAAACAGGAAATTTCCGAGCAAAACCGTAAATGGATTCAAGCGGCTTTAGAAGCGGATGTGAAAGTCATTTTGGCCACCAGCCGGCCCATTAGAGGCGTGCTGGAGCATGCTAAATCGCTTAACTTCGATTTGCCGGTTGTCGTCAGCAACGGAAGCGAGGTTTGGAAGACGCCAAGAGAGCTGCACAGCCGCTATGAGATGAATGCGGAGACGAAGGAGCGGATCGTCGAAGTTCTTCGGCAGCATGAAGGAAATATCAGATTTTGGGTGCAGGTTGCAGGCGGACAATTTGACTATGACAACTGGGATCCTATGAAGGCGCATGAGGCAAAATGGCTGCAAGTCGCTATAAAGGCGGAGGATGCCGATCGTTTGAAGGAAATCTACGAGGAACTGCATTCGTGGAGCATGTTGGAAATCAGCAACTCTCATATCACGAATATCGAGTGCAATCCTCCGGGCCGCAACAAAGGAAGCGGATTGCTCGAGGTGTGCGGTATGTTCGGCATCCGTATGGATGAGGTGATCGCTGTCGGTGACAGCTTAAACGATGTCTCGATGATTCGTGCGGCCGGTCTGGGTGTGGCGATGGGCAACGCACAGGATTACGTAAAACGGGCGGCGGACGAGATCACGCTATCCAACGAGGAGGATGGCGTAGCTGACATCATCCAACGTTACTTTTTCTAAACTCTTTGCAGGTAATATATTACTAAAATTGATTCTTAAGGAGCAACGATATCGATGAACCGAAATTCATTTTCCATTATCATTATACCGGATACACAGTCTGTCACGCGCAATCACCCGCATCTGCTTGAGCCAATGGCCGGTTGGATTGTGGATCACGCACAGGAACTTAATGTGAAAATCGTGCTGCAGCTGGGCGACATCGTCGATTCCGGCGCGAACGACGAAGAGCAGTTCGTGGCGGCTTTTGACACCATGGATCGGCTGAGGGAAGCGAACATCCCGTTCGTGATATGTCCCGGCAACCACGATTACGACAATCTACTGAGTGAAGACCGCAGCCTTACGATGTATAATCGATACTTCGGACCGCAGTTGTACCGCAATCAGCAATGGTTCGGTGGGTTGTACAAAGAGGATAGCGCCGAGAACATGTTTGTCAAGCTGGATGCAGAAGGCCGCAAGCTGCTGGTGCTCGCCCTTGAATTCGGCCCGCGCGACGAAGTGCTGGCTTGGGCAGACGGCGTGCTGGAAGCGCACCAAGACCACGAAGCGATCGTCATCACGCATTGCTACATGAACATCCGTGGAGAACGAACCAAAGCCGACGACAACCTAAATCCGAAGAATTATCCCGGATCATTCGATGCCAACGATGGCGAAGATGTGTGGCAAAAATCACTGCGCAAGCATCCGAATGTCATTGCAGTGTTCTCCGGTCATCATGTTCCGGGGAACGTCAGCTACCGTGTGGATCTTGGCGACAACGGCAATCCCGTATTTCAATCGTTCCAAAACTGGCAGATGACTCATTGCGGCGGCGAGGGGAGATTTCGCATCATGCGATTCCTCGCGGACAAAGATGAATTGGAGTTTTCCGTGGTGCATCCTCAGACCGGAGCCTATGAGGAGGTTTCCGGATATCGGGTAAGCTTGCCGTTCCAACGGCAGAGATTGGAGATACCAGAGGCATCTGTCGAATGGAGCACTTTCTGTTATCCTTCTCAAATAAGTAAAGCTGTGAAGGAGCATTGAGAATCCTTCCCGAATGGCTAGAGGTAAAACAGAAGTCGGAGGAACATAGACAAAAAGCAAGCAAAGGGCAAGGGGAGCTTTTCAATGTTAGGCTAACAGTGAAGCACTGATTTTGAGATTAATAGCGGTGTTCTCTTAGAAAGTCACAAATGAAAGGTAACGGTAAAAGTCACGAAAACTCCGTTCGAAGATGTAATTACTGCATCAGAAACCCTTATACACCAAGAAAAACGGGACCTTTTGGGGTCCCGTCAGGCTGTAGAGAAACCCACTCTTTTCTGAAGCGATGGGTTTCTCTTTTTGTTTGAGACATGGTTT
>NZ_JBHSOW010000003.1:0-3092 GCF_042656405.1 Paenibacillus solisilvae
AGTCACCCCACCATCGATGACACTTGCAATCCATTGATCTGTCATTGCTAAACCCCATTGTATAGTTTATCTACATATTATTTTCATCTCCTTTTTAAATATTCATAACAAAAAAAAGACACTCGCAATTGAGGAGGGCACTGAAAAAGTAGTGTTTTGGAAAAAACCAAGAAAATTAGGGGTTCGAATATGACTCCAGGTACGCAAAACGAGCCTTAGAAGCGATTCTAGAGGCTCGTTTTCTTTTGCATATTTTTCTGTTCAAAAAAAGTGGCCTTTTTCAGTGCCCCCGCAATTGAGTGCCCTTATTTTCGTAGTCGGAATTGCTGGCCACGTCTTAAAGTTCTCCTACTTTAAATACTTGTCCTTTAAATATCTGCTAGCTTTAAGTAAACACTATTCACCTTGAATCTTGAAAACCATTCTAAGTTTAAAACAATGATTTCTAATGACGACCTGTTTGGGCTTGAGCAATTACGCTCCCTGTTGAAGAATAAACGAACACAACGGCTAAAGAATTATATGGATCTTTATCCCACAATTGAGCAGTATAACAGGACGTTTGCCCTTTTTCAACCACACCGTTTCCGCCGGAACTATTACAGAATGTCCTTGCATTAGAAGTGCTTGAAGTACCATTATACCGGTAAGTTCCTACATTTGCATAACCATTATACGGAGCGGCCGAATAAAACTTTACGTAACTCCAAGCCGTATGACAATAGGCACTTCCTTTGAGCTGCACATATCCAATTTTCACACCGCTTTTATAGATATATTTTGTTTCATAGGTGATGGGACTTTTATATGCACAACCTGTTGAATAAGGATTTGAATAATCATAGGATAGGGCAAACGCTTTTTCTGTTGGTGAAACCGCAAATATCAGACCAAAAACAAAAGTAAACAACACACCCACGGATATCACTTTGGACACTTTTTTCTTTAAAAACTTTTTCATTAAAATTCCTCCTCAACTCACACATAATAAAATCGTTGATACCGCCTTGCCAGTTAACAACTTTAACTTCCAGCATCTCCTCAGAGTACATACATCCACCGATTTCCATTTCCAGGTACTACTGTATCATAATGATCTGGTCAAAGTAACCGGGTTTTTGTCGAAAAGCGTTGCTCGAAGCCTCATTTTTGAAGCAAGACATATGTACCTAACTCCCTATTTTTGTGAAAAGTTACATATGACCGTGGGATACGCCCCACGGTCATATGTAGCTTGAAGAAGAACTCTCTTTTAGAGAAGTAATGGAAATCATTCAACATTTTAGTCTTTATCAATGTCCTTCCACTCAATGGTGGAAACGTTCCATGAATCGTTGATACACCGAGATCGATGTCATCAGCCAGAAACCGCTGGCCAAATATCCGGCAAACACGTCACTCGGATAATGAACGCCCAAATAAATTCGGCTTATTCCGATGGCGAGTATCAAAGTAACGCTTATCAAGATGAGCAACGTTCGCCCCCACAGAACCGGGATGTGCTTCCATAACAAAAACACCAACGCACCGTATAAGCTGAACGCTCCCATGGAATGACCGCTTGGAAATCCAAAGCCGCTCTCGGAGATGAGCCGATGAACTGTCGGCCGTTCCCGGTGAAATATGGCTTTTAGCACGACATTGAGGATTTCCGAGCCTACCAGTACCGTGATAAACAACACGAGCTCCCTTCGGTGATGCAATATATAGTGTATAAAGGTCATGGAAATGATCGTGATGATCACGACGGGCACTCCCGAGCCTATATCCGTGAAGATTTTCATCACGCGTGTCCACTCCACGCTTTCCTTACCCTGAATATACCGGGTAACGGAAGCATCGAACGCATTGATATTCTTATCGCCAACCAGTATGGCAACTACTCCAAAGCCGAGTGTAAACAGAAGATTGAATACGAACGCTCTCGACAGACTTTGCGGTAATCTCATGAGGCTCTTTCCTTTCATATAATGAAGTGCAAGGTACATTTTGAGTCGATTCTTATCGATTTATCATGAATAGTATAATCCCTCACGCTGTCTGCCATTCCTTTTCTCATTGGGACAAGTTGAGTTCAACAACCGATTTATTATGGACGGCAAATTGTGTAATTCCCCATCGACTCTAATAAAAGGGGCTGTCCCAAAAGTCATCGAAGATGACCGAGGGATTGCCCCTTGGTATTTTTAAACCAAAAAGAAACCGTTCTTTGGTAAAATGGAAGTGCGACCCACCATTTACGAAAGGAACGGATTCTTTGTACATTCAATATACCATGGACCAACTTACCCTGCCAATGGACTTGGAGGAAGACATTCCCGAAAATCACCTCGTTCGCGTCGTCAACGCAGCTGTTAATCGCCTCAGCGACGACCTCTTTGCAGACGCTTATCCCGGCGGTGGCCGAGATAGCTATCATCCCAAAATGCTTACCAAAGTCATTATTTATGCCTACATGCAGCGAATGTACTCATCTCGCCAAATCGCTAAAGCTGTTCGCGAAAACATCATGTTCATGTGGATTGCAGGTCGACAACGGCCGAATTTTCGTACACTCAATCGTTTTCATTCCGAGCGGATGAAGACGGTCTTGCAAAGCGTGTTTACAGCGGTGCTTCAGTTTCTGGCTGAGGAGAACTACTTAAAGCTAGAGCATTATTTTGTCGACGGTACGAAAATAGAAGCCAACGCCAATCGGTATACCTTTGTCTGGGGCAAAGCTGTTGTGAAGCAAAAGATGAAGTTACAGGAGAAAGTTCAGAGCTTGTTCGCCACGATTGAAGCGGCTGAAGAGCAAGAGGACCATGAGCATAGTGGGAAAGACCTCCTTGAACTCGGTGAGACGACGCAGATCACCAGTGAAAAGCTGGAGAATGCCGTCCAGCAATTGGATTTGCAGCTTCAAGAGAAACCCAAGGATAAACCGCTAAAGAAGGCGGTGCGCTCACTCCGTAAAGACCTGCTCCCACGCCTGCAAAAGTACGAGAGTCAACAGGCCATTCTTGGAGAACGCAATAGCTTCAACAAGACCGATAAGGATGCTACGTTTATGCGGATGAAAGAGGATCACATGCGCAACGGCCAGCTCAAGC
>NZ_JBHSOW010000004.1:0-11301 GCF_042656405.1 Paenibacillus solisilvae
ACGCTGGAGGATCTATCTTTTAACGCTGATCAAAAGGAAACAGAGATTTTAGAATACGTTTTACGAACAGCTGAAAATATCGTTTCAGTCATTCCAGACAGAGACTATCAACATTTAGAGAAATTGGTTATTCACGGGGATTTCCATCCGGGTAACTTGAAGTTTTTAAACAATAGCGTATGCGGGCTTTTTGACTTTGATTGGATCAGCATTCAACCCCGAATTAGAGATGTCGTGGATGGGATCATCTATTTTTCGGCTATCCGATCAGAAGGAATAGACGGGTCGGATATTTTCTCTTTAACTCAGCCGTGCAGCTTTGATAACGAAAGGAGCAAGCTGTTTGTTGATGCCTATCAAAGTAATTGTCATCGTCCACTTGATACGGATGAAATAGCAATTATACCCTATCTCATGAAAGCGAGATTAGTGCACAGTAGAGTAGAGGCTTTGACTAAAATACCAGTAAGCCGAAGAGTTGAGATGCTTACGAAGGGCATCAGCGAACCGCTCCTATGGCTGGATAACCATTATGATGAATTTGTAAAACGCTTACAACAATAGGGGAATTTAAATGGAACAATTGGCGTTATACGGCGGACAACCGGTGAGCTATCAAGTGAGTTTTAAGTCAATATCGTGTAAAAAAACTTCAATTATCGTTAAAGCCGTGATTATTAAAATAATATAAAATAAAAAAAGAAACAATTAAACCGATTCGAGAGTCAAAAAATGGATGGATTAAAGGTGAAGCTAATGAAACTGAACCAAGCCGATTTTGAAGTCTTGAAAAAAAAGGTAACATTTGATTCTATTACTCAAAAACTGTTCCAAGAGTCGATTTCTCAGGCAGATCACCTTGTAATGAATGAATTTCCATCACACCCCATTCAAGAACGCAGTCCTATCAAAAAGGTGAATGATCAATATACCGATGAATATTTAGAAAACCTTCAGGAGTATGATCAAACCTCGTGGCTGTATGAACGCGCCTTTCGAAAACTGGCTTTTGCCTTTAAAATGACAGGAAAACAAAAATATCTTGATAAATATGAGCAGGCGATTGTTAGATGCATGCAAAACCCTTTCTGGGGTCCCAAAGACAGTGAATATGATCATTGTTCATCACGAATACTTCGTTCTCTAAGTGTAAGCTTAACATGGCTTTGCGATGAAATTTCATTGGATACACTTGAGATGGTTAGTAAGCGTATGAAAATGGAAGTGCTGGGTTTTGAGCGGAAATATTGCCGAATGGGAGAAGATTATCCTATTGGACCCAATGACCACCAGTCAAAAGACCTTGCAGGAGCTGGGTGTGCAGCGTTGTTCTTATTGAAGAGAGACCCGACAATGAAACGTTACCTTGATCGTTTTATATCCCTCTTTCGGGATAAACTCCTTGAAGAAACGATTGAAGAGGATGGTGGATGGCCCGATGGTTGGGCTTGTGTTCTGTACTCATATATGGATGTGATTTCTTTTTTTGAGGTAATAGAGGATTATACGGATAGGAATCTGACGCATCATCCTCGATTGCAACAAACTTGCAACTTTTTAATTGGTGCATTCCCACAGCATAAGAACGTCATTTTTGATGGTGAGATCGCTCAAGCCCTATATCCATACTGTCATTCGATCTTCTGGATGGCCGCGACCTATAGACGAAAAGATATGCAATTTATTGCGAAACGGATGATTCTGCAGGGGCTAGCAGATCTGGATTTCAGTGACTATGCATTTATTTGTTACGACGAGAGGCTTGAGGCAGAGGAGTTCTCCGGAGGCGGTGCGATCATGACCCGCAGTGTGGGTTGGGGGCGCTTGGGTTGGGGAACGAATGAAGAGAATGTTTATTTATGGCTCAAAAGCGGTATAACAGACGCTTTCTGCAGAAACAATCAAAATGGACTGCTGATTACGGCATTTGGGAGACAACTATTTTCTGATGTGTCCCTTAAAGGCGCGGGATATCGAGAACTTTGGAATTGCGTATATGAAGATGGGCTTTGGACGACAAAATGTGCGAATGCTCTATTGGTTAATGGACAAAATCAACTAAGAAACCGATATGGCGAGGATTGGGGTCCGATTATGAAGTTTCATAATCCCAATCGCCCAAAGTGGGGAGATGAGGATGCTTGGTGGTTTGATTTTGAAGCTCCCAAAGCGGCACTTGGCAGAATGATTGGTGCGATAAGTGGGGAAGAGGCGGCCACCCTTGTTGGTAGAGCAGATAAGTGTTATGGCGAGCTGTTGACTGGGTATTCAAGAACTTGCATGATGACAAAGGACGGGTTGATTATTATTATCGATAGGTTAGTGCCAACAGAGAAGGCTAAGGATTTCCAATTCCGTGCCAATACTGCCTACACATTCCACGTAACGGATAGCAACAGGGCGGCTATCACTGCTGGAGAGGTGTGCTCCGATATCCTTTTCTTATATGATGGCGACTATAGCGTATCAGTTGATAAGTGGCCATTTAATCCGGGTCCTGGAAATTATTTGACTGGGAACTTCAAATTACAAGGAAGACCGGCACAGCTTGTAACGGTAATGCGCCCCTATCGTGATGGTAAAGAACATGTTCTGTCTGCAAAATTACAAGGAAACTGCCTTTCAGTTTGTTTTGATGAAAAATGGTATGAGATTGATGTTGATAAACAGACTGGCTTGGTGGCTTTATAGATTCCTAGGGATATGCCCGAAGCGCTTACGTATATATCCAGAACGGTGCGCTGGGTATGGAAAGATAAATATAGCGAGGACGATATCGACCGTATTTATGAATCGATCCGAAGGGTTGCGGATTATTTCAGAGTCGGCGCATAAGAGAAGGAATGAGCGATTACTCTGTCGGAGTGCTCGCTTTTTTCTTTTTTACCAACTCAGCCGGGTATCTACCACGAATGGTGCTCATCTGCCAATAGTCCCCGAAAGCTGCTGTTTGCCTTCCAAGCCTGGGCACCGCTGTACAATACAATCGGTACGATTACATAAAGTCAATATCGTTTAAAAATGATTCAATTTTCGTTAAATCCGTGAACTTTAAAACAATGTAAAATAAAGCTGAAAGAAAAATTAAATCAGAGGGGATCATATGAAACTAGTTAAGCGTCAATGCTGACTCAAAGGATAGGAATATTAAAATCGAAATAATAGGGAGGATACAAATGCAAAAGTTGGGAAAAATTTTCATGCTGGTTCTGGTTATGACGATGCTTGCTACTTTTTTCGCCGCTTGTGAATCCAATGAAGCCGACAAGTCAACAAGTCAGGCTATCAGCACTACCGAAAATAAAGAACCGGAAATTGATCCCAAGCAAGCGTCAGGCACCATAGAGTTATGGGTAAATCCGGCCGGGTTCCAATCCGATGATCTCCAAACAGCATGGGTTCAAACCGCAATTGACGAGTTTAATATGTCCTATCCGAATATGAAAGTCAATATTACGGTTCTCCCGTGGGCCGATTCTGCGACAAAAAAACAATTGGTGATGTCCACAGGTAAAGGCGTGCCTGACGCTATGTACACCTTCCCGGAAGAAATGGCTACTTTTGCGGCAAACGACCAACTTGTTCCGCTAGATGACTATTTTGCGGAAGAGATGAGTGATTTAATCGGCGTACCGGATTCTTCTTATAATGGCAAGCTGTATATAGCGCCTGTTCTGCTGGCGACTTATGGAATGGTTTATAATGCCGATATTCTTGCGAAGATAGGCTGGGATAAAAACAAGCTGCCGACTACTTTAGAGGAATATGATAAGTTTTTAGAGCTCAGTAAGGAAAAAGATTATCAGTCTTATATTCAAAACAATCTATATGATAACCTGAGCGGATTCTCTTCCGTGCTTTGGTCCAAAGACACCGATTACATCACGCTGGATAAAGGACAAGTAGAAGTAGGTAAAGACAACGTCGAGTTCAAAACCTTGTACACTTACTTAAAGAGCTGGGTGGATAAGGGCTATACCCCGATGGACAGCGTGACCAATGTTGGTTCCGCCCCCTCCGCTGCCGGCATTGGCGATTTTTATGCCGGTAAACTTGCTTCAATCTATTTGTCCGGTATCCAAATTAAGGATGAAAAATTGCAAAAAGCACCTTTTGATTGGGTTATTGGTCCTGCATTGAAGTTTGACGATACAGCTAAATCAGTAGGTATCGATATCGTTGGCGGCTTTATGATTCCTAAGGCATCTAAAAATGTTGAAGCTACTGCAGAGTTGTTGAAGATTATGACAAACAAAGAACATGGCAGTGCATTCGCATTAGGCACAGGCTATATGCCTACCCGTAAATCTGCAGGTAATGTGTTTACCGGGTTGAAGGGATATGATCAGCTTGCCGACATTTATGCTAATTACGATGAGGTTCGTGGCGTAATACACCCGGTTGTGTCCGCAGATTTCAATCCGATCTTGCAAATCCGCCAGAAAATAATGCTTGGAAAAAGCTCCGTTGAAGATGGTCTTGAGGAGATGAAAGATACGCTTCAAAAAGACCTGGATAAAGTTAACAGCAGCAAATAGTTAAATTATGATCAGAAGCACAACCGACCGTAAGCAGGGCGGTTGTGCTTCTGACACATAAGCCCGAATTTTTGGATAGAGGTGATCGCATGAGAGCGGATAATTTAAATGTACAACTTGTAAAGAGGTCGTTCATAGTTGGAATTGCAAAGAGTTGGAAAAAGAATTATATGGCGGCCATTGTTCTCATTCCGGTTACATTGCATTTTTTGATTTTTTCTTTATTTCCTGTCATTTTTGGTTTATTTACAAGTTTCACTAATTTCTCTTTTAGTAATCTTGCCAATGGCAAATGGCGATTTATTGGGATTTCGAACTGGAAAGATGTTCTTTCGGATGACAACTTTTGGCACTCTTTATGGGTAACATTGAAATATACGCTTTATTATGTACCGACGGTCATGGTGCTGGGGTTATTTTTTGCTTACATTCTGAATCGTGACATGAAGGGAATGCGCTTTTTCCGCTCCGTATTTTTCCTGCCGACCATAACCTCGGGAATTGTGCTTGCAGCCGTTTGGAAATATCTGTTTGCAGGTGATGAGGGTGGTGTGTTTAATTCGCTGATGTCTATAATCGGGCTGGATCCTATTCAATTTTGGGGGGACGGAACGATGGTGCTTCCCATTATTGCTTCCTTAGGTGTCTATATGGGAGCAGGCAGTTTGATGGTCTACTTCTTGGGAGGGATCAAGGGCATTCCCACTTCCATTCACGAGAGTGCCTTGATAGACGGTGCTGGTAAATGGCGGATGTTTTATAAAATTACGTTGCCGCTGCTAAAGCCTACGGTACTATATGCTCTGATCTTATCTACGATTGCATCTTTCCAGGTTTTCGATGTGATCAACATCTTGACCTTGGGCGGTCCGGCAGGAGAGTCTACCACGATTGCGTATCTGATCTACAATAATGGCTTTAAATTAGGCCAACTCGGGTATGCATCAGCAGTCTCTTACATCTTGTTTATCATTGTTGGCATCGTTACTTTTATTCAGTTTAAATGGCTCGGGGCTGGAGTGAGCTATGAGTAATCGCCGCTTAAATGCGAATTCCAGACAGGGGTTGTTTACATGAATAAAAAACTATCCAAGATAAATTTAATTCTGCTGTGGGCAGTACTGATCGTTATCGCGGTCCTATTTATTTTTCCGTTTATCATGATGCTGTCGGGTTCGTTCTCCGACACGAGGGAGATCATTCCTAGAAAAAACTTCTGGATCCCCGAGTACCTTTATTATGGAAACTATAAAAATTTCTTCGGTAGCAGCGAGGCGCTCCCATGGATTATCAACAGTTTTATTTACGGTGTGATTCCGGTGGTTACGGGTACGTTCATCAATACGCTGGTCGGTTACATTTTTGCCAAAAAGCGGTTTAGAGGAAGCAACCTCCTTTTTTTCTTGTTTCTTTCGATGATGATGATACCCGCTCAAGTTTCCCTTGTACCCAATTACATCATGTACACGAACGTGTTCGACTTTATCAACAGCTATTCTGCCATATTAGTGCCAGGACTCTGGTCCATTTCCAATATGTTCTTAATGCGGCAATTTGCCTCCACTTTGCCGGACTCTATAATAGAAGCGGCTGAGATCGATGGATCGGGTGATTTTAAAACCTTTTTCCTGATTGTTTTCCCCATGCTCAAGACTCCGATTGCCGTCATGGGTTTATTCGCCTTTCTGGCCTATTGGAATCTTTACTTGCCGGTACTTATCTATATGAACGATCAGAGCCTTTATAACCTGACAGTGGGAGTAGGTACGATGGTGCAATTGGACGGTAATTACGGCATGCAGATGTTAGGGGCTGTAGTGTGCATGGTGCCTGTGTTTATTTTCTATGTCAGCTGCCAGAAATATATCGTGGAAGGAATTAATCTTAGCGGGTTGAAGGGATAGTGGCGGAGAAATATGGACAGATCAAATATAATCCGAATTCATGAGTGCAAGCTGTCTAAAAATGGCGATATCATCCCCCCTGTCGATGGATTTTCGAGACAAGTACTCGCCAATTTGAAGACGACCTGCGAGGCCTATGACAAGGAAGAACTCATCAAAGAAATTCCCTATCAACCTGCGTCCACACTGCCCTTTCATAACGTGTATCTTGCATTTTACGCCGGCTCATACGGAGTGGCGATGATTCTTCAATACGCGGTTACCTATGCGATTACGAAAGAGGAGAAATATGGGTATAAAGCTAAAGCGTGGTTGCTCTCCTCCATAACGTGGGATGAGGAACGATTTTCATTATATTGTTCTTCAAGGCTTATGCATGCCATTATTGCGGGGGTAGATTGGATTCAGGATCTCTTGAGCGACGACGAGATTGAACGAGCTTACGGATATATAAGAAAGCTTTGTTTGCACCATGAAGAACAGGCCATGTCCATGATCACCGGTAAGGAGACCGGAGGACATGCCAACCTTTATGCATCTTGCTTCGGGCTTGCATGTCTTGCGCTGATCAGTGCCGATATGGAGCCTAAAGCGAGAGATTGGCTCAAGGCGGTCATTGGAAAATTCAAAACCAATTTATTCCCGCATGACGTCAAAATGGATGGAACGTACCAGCCTGACGGCAACTGGTGCATTGAATACGCTTTTCGCTACAAATTCATTTTCTTAGATGCATTGCGCCTGGTGACGGGCGAGGATTTAATCAAGGAGTATCAGGAAGATTTGATACGGCCTTTGCGCTATCTGAAGTATGCCTATATGGGGGACGGTCAAGTTCCTGTCAAGGACATTTACGGTCCTAATGAAAATATGCTGGATGTTTATCAAATCAACACATGCGGTTCCCTGTTCTTGCGTTTTGCTTCGTTTACCCGGGATCCCTATCTGCAGTGGATCGGCATGAGCAATCCTGTGGCGGGAAGAACGAATGCCTTTGGTAATCGGGTTAAAGGCGGGCATCGTTTTTTGTATCCTGTCGGATACTCGGACTACTTGTGGTACGACCCTTCCGTGGAGCCGCAATTTACGCCGCCGGAAGAATTGGCAAAACTTTTCCCAGTGGGTGAGCTCGCGATATTACGCACCCGCTATGGCAATGGTTTAACCTTGGCCTATCAAGGAAGACGTGGAAATGTCATGTATGAAAGCCCGGATCTGATTGTCAATAAAAATGGCAGGTCGATGTTTTGCAAAGTACCGGTCAAGGACAGTCTTCCACTAAGCGAGGCGAACGGGCCTGCCGCAGGCGGGGGGGAGATGGAACGGAAGGGCGTCATTGAAAAGCTCATCCAGCTGGGGGAAAAAGATATTTTGCGAATAAAGGGCTTCTTAACCCGACAGCAAATCACGTTCTCCCGTGAGGATGAATCGATTGATATTACAGTGAGCCGACGCAAGAGAAATGCCAAGGAGGCTTCCTTGCAGCATGATGTGAGTGGGCAATACTTGCGCTTGCGCGGTGAGGGATATCTTCAATATGATGCGCCTAACAACTTTAATCCCGATCAGGGAGTATTGCAAATGGAATTCAGACTTTCGAGGAAGCCGTCGAAAAGCGAGAAGTACCCGGCAGTGCTTTTTTCCATAGGGCAGCATCTTAAATACACTTTTGGAAATGCAATGTTTATAGGGTTCTTAGAGGAAGGCCGTTTAGGCGTCAAATTCAAAGATAGCGAGGGCAGATGGCTTTTTGCGCATTTATCAAGTGAAGTTCCAGCAATCAATCCCGGTTATTGGTATTTCATTTCGGTATATTGGAACAACTTAAACACGACAAAGGCAAATCCGATCTGCGGAATTGTGATCGGAGAATACCATGCAGAGGCTCGCTTGACGATGCCGAACGATAAGGCATTCCACTGTATCCCCAATACGACCATGTGGGTCGGAGGGAGCGTACAAATGCCTGATAGCTTCGCCAATGCAGATATCCGAATGATTAAAATATATGGGAAATGCCACCAGGGGTTCACCAATGGTAGGGTTCCAAATGAACGCGACCTTCTATTTGAAACTGATTATCGTAAGGGTATGAACGCTGTTTACGCGAAGGGGAAAGGAGAAGAGATCGCAGAAGCAGGACTCGAATACCGTTTCCATGCGCAAGAGTGCGAGGGGAAACAGGTGATCGTCCACAAGGATTATGTGCAAATTCTCAACGAAGGCGAATCCGTCTATATCGTCGGGAAAGATGTCGAAATCCAAACGGAGACTCTCCCTTACCTCCGCTCGGGATTTGCGGGGTTGTCCTTTGAAGAGGAGCCTAATCAACCCATATCAAAGCGCATTGTAATAATACCTCGAGAGGGACAGTCAAACCTGAACTTCCAAATTATCACAAAACGACCAGAGGAAAATTAGAGATATGAGGAAAGAGGACTATTTGGCGCGTAAGGGCATCGTTTTAGGAAGCGTCAAGGGTTGAATTCAAGATTCACGCAAAATCCAAAATGATGAAATGAGGGAGAGAAACCATGAAAACAATCAGAGCGGGAGTTATAGGCTGCGGTTCATTGGGAAGGGTGCATATCGATTGCGTCAGTAAAATCGAAGGCATTCAGATGGTTGCTTATTGCGATATTTATGAGAACAAAGCGCAGGCTTTATTACAGGAATACGGCGGCGAATATGCTACCTCGGATGTGGACCGTTTTTTTGCGGATGAAACACTCGACGCCATTTATGTCACGACTCTGCACGACACGCATGCGGATTACTGCATTCGCGCATTGGAATCGGGAAAACACGTCATGGTGGAAAAGCCGCTGTCGTTAACTGTTGAAGATTGCCTGCGTGTCGGTGAGACCGTTGAACGTACTGGAAAAAAGCTAATGACTGCCTTTAAAATGCGTTACTATGATTTATTGCTCAAGGCGAAAGAGCTGATTCCCCAACCGGTCATGGTTACCATGCAGATGATGGACAACCGTTGGCCAGACGGCGCTTGGGCGAACGACCCGATCAAAGGCGGGGGCAACGTTCTGAGCCAAGGCTGCCATTCCACGGATATTTTACGTTTTGTCGCGTCAGGTGAGCCAATCGAGGTATATGCGGCTGGGGGACGCTACTATCAAGCTGCGGATGTCGTCGATAATCTGACGGCAGTATTCCGTTTCGACAACGCAGTTGCGGGCAGTCTCGTACAGGGTGATTGTAACTGTCCGCGGCATGTGAGTAAATTTTTCATGCAAATATTTGCCGAGAATAAATCGGTCACGCTTACGGACCGACTCACAAAACTGATCTATCAAGAGGCCGGAAAGGATCCTGTTATATTCACCGGAACCGAGACCGGTTTTCTGGAAGAGAACAAAGCTTTTGTTGAATGTATTCAGGAGGATAAGCGGCCGCCGATTGATCATGTAGATGGCCTATACGCGACATTGATGACGCTTCAAGCAGTTAAGTCTCTTCGAAGCGGCAAACCTGAACCGATTCGCTCGCTTGTAGATAAGGTTCTTCAAAAGAAGGAGCAAACCACCTTGTAAGGAATGGGGTTATGGATGCAATCCGGCCGCCTGCGCAAGTTGTCATACACGGTGTTGAGCATCGGCATTGAAGCGTCACTGAAATGGTTGGAAAAACACATCAAAAGTTATCGTAAGAATAATTGAAAGATAATAATCCTATTTCAAGCAAAAAAGGAGACATGAACATGGCTCGAAAAGTCAACATCAGCACAATCGGCGCTCGTTATCATTCCTTGGATCCATCCTTAACGCTTCCGCAGGCCGTGGATGAGATGATCAGCCATTTAAAAGGGAAAGTCAATCAGGTGCTGCCCGATCAGCCGGACTTGATCGTTCTTCCGGAGTACAGCGACATGCCGGCCAATTTTTCGACGGAGAAGCGGTTTGCGTTTTACAAGGAGCGTGGGGACCGGATTTTGGACTGTTTTTCCGAGCTTGCCAGCGAGAACCATTGTTATATCATATATCCGTCCGTTCAGGAATTGGAAGACGGCACGTGGCGCAACTCCATCCGTTTAATCGGCAGAGACGGACAAATCGCGGCAACCTACTATAAAAATCACCCGACTATCGGGGAACTGGAGGAAGGTATCTTATCCGGGGAAGATGCGGTAGTGGTGAATTGCGACTTTGGACGTGTCGGTTTCGCCATCTGTTTCGACCTGAACTTTGACTCTTTAAGAGAGAAATATGTAAAAGCAAAGCCCGATTTGATTGTGTTCAGCTCGATGTTCCACGGCGGTCTCATGCAAAGCAATTGGGCTTATTCCTGCCGTTCTTATTTCGTGGGGGCGATTGGCGGATTGACCAGCTCTATCATTTCTCCGGTCGGTGAAATCATTCGTTCGACGACGAATTATTATGATTATATTACCGAGACGGTCAATTTGGATTATGCCGTCGTGCATTTGGATAACCACTGGAAGCTTCTACGGGCGATGTCGGAAAAGTACGGACCTTTGGTCAAAATGGTTGATCCCGGATTGGTCGGCGCAGTACTTATTACGAGCGAGTCGAACAGCGTTACAATGCAAGATATCGTAAACGAGTTCGGGTTTGAATTGCTTGACGACTATTTTTCGAGGGCGTTAGCCCGCAGGGAAGCGGATCTGCAAGCGAGATCTGAATCGATAGAAGCCTTCTAAATTACCTTTTGGGAGTTTTGATCGATCAGGGCGTTCTGATAATGTTTAAGATCAACCAAAGATCGTAGTGAACAGTTTTTGTAAGATGTTCATATACCAATAAAATTCATGATGAAAGACGGTATTAATTATGGACAATAGTATAGAGATTCAGGAAGTACTATCAGAATACGGTTATCGTCCA
>NZ_JBHSOW010000005.1:0-107712 GCF_042656405.1 Paenibacillus solisilvae
GGCGCGGACTGCGCCGCCGGCGCCGCCGGCGCTGCGGCGCGCGGCGAACGCGCGCGCGCCTGCCGCTCCAGCCGCCGGACCTGCTCCGCAAGGTCCTGGTCCGCGCGGTCAAGCGGGACGACGTCTTCGACGAGCAGCTTGAAGTCGTCGTCCTGATGCTGCACCGTTGCCTGAAGAATCACCAGGCTGCCGGGGCTTAGAAGCGCCGCGTGCCGCTTCCACGATGTCGGGAAGCTGACAGCCTCCACACGCAGGATGCGGTCCTCCACTTCGAGGAAGGCCATCGCCTGCCCTTTGCGTGTCGTAAACGGCTTCAGTGAAACGACCATCCCCGCAACGAGCGCATTTCCGCCTTCCGGCGCCTCAGCAAGATCCACAATACGATCAAGCGGCAGCGACTCCAGCAGCGATTCATAATCATCCAAGGGATGGCCGGACAGGTACAGTCCGATCAGCTCCCGCTCCAGCGCGAGCAGCTGTCCTGTCGTGAAGGGCTGAACCTGCGGCATTTCGATGTCCCAATTCCGAACTTCATCAAAGCCGAACAGCTCAATCTGAAGCTCTTCCCGCTCCTTGCGCCACTTGAGTGCCGCTTCAACGGTTTCATCCAGAACAGCCACGAGCTGAGCGCGGTGCTGTGCAAGATTGTCACAGGCTCCAGCTTGGATAAGCGACTCCAGCACACGTTTGTTAACAACGCGCAGATCAACCCGCCGGCAAAGATCGAGCAGGCTCTCAAAAGGCCGCTCCGCCCTCTCCCTCAACATAGATTCAATCGCTTGAGCGCCTACATTTTTGATTGCAGCAAGGCCGAACCGAATCGCCTCGCCAACCGGAGTAAACGTAACATCGCTCTCATTCACATCCGGTGGAAGCACATGAATGCCCATCCGTCTGCATTCATCGACATACTCCGCCGTCTTCCTCTGATTCCCCGTCACCGATGCAAGCATCGATGCCATGAACGGAACGGGATGATTCGCCTTCAGCCAAGCGGTCTGGAACGCAAGCACGCCATAAGCGGCCGCATGCGCTCTTGGAAACCCGTAATCGGCGAAACGCACGATCATATCATAAACGCGGTTTGCTTCCGCCGCCGTATAACCCTGCTCTATACTTCCTTGCACAAAATGAGCGCGCTGTTCATCGAGCACCTCGCGCTTCTTCTTCGATACGGCCCTGCGCAGCAAATCCGCTTCTCCCAGCGAGAAGCCCGCCATGGCAGATGCAATCTGCATGATTTGCTCCTGGTAGACGATAATGCCATACGTATCGGCAAGAATCGGCTCCAGGGACGGATGCGGATATTCAATCTCCACCGCGCCATGCTTGCCTTGAATATATTTCGGAATAAACTCCATCGGACCCGGCCGGTACAGTGCAACGACGGATACGATATCCTCGAAACCCGTCGGCTTCAAATCGCGCAGCACACGGCGGACGCCGGTCGACTCAAGCTGGAAGATTCCTGTCGTATCGCCCCGCGTGAGCATGTCATAGGTTGCTTTGTCGTCATCGGGAATATAGCGGAAGTCAACTGTAATGCCATGCTGACGCTTCACCCAGTTCAATGCCCGCTCTAGAATGGATAACGTGCGAAGCCCGAGAAAGTCCATCTTAAGCAGGCCGACGGCTTCCAGATTCTCCATGGAATACTGCGTTAGGGCCGTATTCTCCCCTCCCGCCTGCAGCGGGACATAATGGGTCAATGGCTCACCGGATATAACAACCCCTGCCGCATGCGTCGAAGCATGCCGCGCCATGCCTTCAACCTTCATCGCCATCCGAAGCAGCGCCCCGGTCTTGGGCTGACGTTCCGTCGCTTCCCGGAGCTCGGCACTCGTGCGGAGCGCTTCCTCCAGCGTGATGCCCAGTTGATTCGGGATTAGCTTAGCGGCACGATCCACTTCCGCGAAAGGCACCGCCATTGCTCTGCCCACGTCACGAACGGCAGCCTTCGCAGCCATCGTACCGAAAGTAATAATCTGTGCGACATGCTCCTCGCCGTATTTGGCCGATACATAGCTGATAACTTCATCACGCCGTTCATCGTTGAAGTCGATATCGATATCCGGCATGGAAATCCGCTCCGGATTGAGGAACCGCTCGAACAGCAGCTTATATTTAATCGGATCGACATCCGTGATATTCAGCGTATAGGCAACCAGGCTTCCTGCGGACGAACCCCGCCCGGGTCCCGTGCGAATCCCCTGTTCATGGGCAAAACGAATGAAATCCCATACGATCAGGAAGTAATCGCTGAAGCCCATTTTCTCAATAACAGACAGCTCATAGACCAGCCGCTCTATCGTACGTTCACGAAGGCTTGGATCCGCTGTCCACTCCGGACTTCCGGCATAACGGGCCTCCAACCCTTCATGACAAAGCGCGTTCAAATAAGCAGCAGAGGTCATTCCCGCTGGAATGGGACCGAATGAAGGCAGCAGAGCGCGGCCAAACGTCAGCTCCAGCGTGCATTTCGCTGCGATTTCTGCCGTACGGGAAACCGCCTCCGGCGCCTGACGGAACAGGAGCTCCATCTCTTCGCCGCTCTTGAGATACATCTGGTCGCTCATCATTTTCATCCGGTCATCATCTTCGATCGTTTTTCCTGTGCCGATGCTGATCAGCACATCCTGCATGTCAGCGTCAGCCGGCTCCAAATAATGAACGTCATTGGTCGCCACAAGCGGGATACCGGTCTCGCGGGATAGCGCAATCGTACCGATCAATACTTTCTTCTGCTCCAGCAGGCCGTGATCCTGAAGCTCCAGGTAGAAGTCGTCCCCGAACATGCGCCGGTACCTCAAGGCAGCGGCCCGCGCCTCCTCTGCCTTGTCATGCAGCAGATGCTGCGCAATTTCGCTGCCGAGGCAGGAGCTTAGACAGATCAAACCCTCCGCGTGAGCCTCCAGCGATTCCAGATCGATGCGAGGTTTGTAGTGGAAGCCTTCCAAATGTCCGATGGAACTCAGCTTCATCAAGTTCCGGTAGCCCGTCTCATTCTTTGCCAGCAGAATAAGATGATAGGTTGGATTATCTTTTCGGGCGCCCTTATCGAACCTGGAGCCCGTTGTAAAATAAACTTCACAGCCAATAATCGGTTGAATACCCCGTTCAAGGCAAGCTTTATAGAAAGGCACGGCGCCGTACATGACCCCATGATCCGTCAGCGCAAGCGCCTTCATTCCGTGCTCGGATGCCCGGGCCACCAGGTCCCGGATTCGAACGGCTCCATCAAGCAAGCTGAATTCGCTATGAACGTGTAAATGTACAAAATCGTGACCGCCGCTCATCGCTCTCATTCCTTCTTTCCGCAAAACCATCATTTTATACTAGTTTATCATATTGGCCCCCCGCAAGCCCATAGAATGAGTAATGGAGAGGACGGGCTTCTCTTCTAATCTTCCAGGCAGGTGATCCTATCGATGGATTCTTTTATCTCTAAGGCTGCGCTTGATTTCTTTATTGCCTTCGGGGTCGTATTCGGCGGCGCCATGCTGGCTGGAATCGGTTCCGTATTCGTATTCGCCCCCCCAGCCTACATGATGATAGATACAGCATCCAGGCTGAAGATCTGGGCGCTTGCAGCGGCAGTAGGCGGCACAATTGACCCGATGAGAGTGATTGAGAGCAATATGATAGAAGGGCAGCTCTCCCCGGTTGCCCAGCAAATCGGCTTTATTATCTGTGCTTTTCTGGGGGCCCATACGGGTACCGAGCTTGTAAAGTGGCTCTGTAAGGGGGCGGTATGACCGATGCGCGTCCCCCCTTTCGAGCGCTACTCGAAATTAACGCAGGCTGTTGCTTTCATGGTGGTCGGCGGTATTATCGGATCGATCGTCTACCATTCTTTGTTCTTTATGAATTTCAATGCGCTTGTTAATATGAACCGGGAGCTCGAGGATACGATTATCGAATATGAAGAGCGTATTCAAAAACTGAATCAATTTAAGGATCAGCATACCGTGATCAAAATTGTCCTTCCGGTTCTGCTGGATAACAAAGAGGAGAAAGAGGAAAAAAGCCTGATGAGCGAGCTGACCAAATCCGAGCTGAAGAAACGACTCAAAACGGAGCTGGGCGTCTTCGTCGGCTCTAGTATTTATAAAATCGACTCTAATGCCGAGATGGCCAGGCTGCTGCTGAATAATAAAATATATACCGATGTGAACGGCAAGGATTACCGCATTGAAATCAAGACGATGCTTATGGTCGAAAACGTGCTCCGGGTATGGTTTAAGGCCGTGGAGCTGAAGCTGAGAGTGAACTGAATTTACCCATTGTCCGTTCTTACCAAGGCAGCCGCGGTTGCGCAGCGATCCCCTCAAGCGGAGCCTTAAAGCGACTTCGCCTATCGCTTCCAAACATGGTACAATGGGTGCTGAAACTTTCACTGTGAAGGAGCTGCATCGCAGACTATGTTAATTGTATTGCACTGGATATTGGTTGTTCTCATTGTTGCCGCTTCGCTGGTTTCCGTCACCTTCAGCTTCAAATCCCGCAGGTCCTCCGACGGGCGCATGCGTGGAATTTATGCAGCACGCATGAATATGAGCATGGGTGCGATGCTTATCCTGGTTGCCGTCTTCATGATGCTTGCTTACAGCGGCTCAACGGTAAAAGTCATCATCGGTGCACTGTTTATTGTGCTCGGACTGTTCAACCTGTTTGCAGGCATGCGCAACCACAGCGTGTATACCGCTATGAAGTAAACGGCAGCTCTATCTCCCTTGCCATTCGAGATTTAGAAAGGATCAATGAGCTGCACCGTAAGCATCGCTTTGGCGGCAAGTCCGTTCGGATCGGCAAGCTCTATCTCGAGCTTGGCGCTTTTGCGGCTCATTTCCAGCAGTTTCGGATGAATCGCAACTTCGCTTTCCAGCTGCACGGGGCGCACGAAATACGTCGTCATGCTTTCAATGACATGGTCCCGCTTACCAATCTCCCTTACGAGTCCGCGTGCAGCCTGCGTCATCAGCGTCACTAATACCCCTTCGGAAATAATGCCGAATATCCCCGACATCTGCGGTGTAATCCGCCCCTTGTACAGCCATTCGCTGCTGTGATGCGCCGGTACCTTCGCAAATCCCGCACTGATTAAGTTATCAAAGGTTTCGCCGCTCTCCTGCTGCTTGCCCGCATACCGCAGCGCTTCCAGAACTTCTGCGCGGCTGATAGCCGCGAGCAGCTTCCTGTTCTTATCCACAATCGGCAAAAAATCAATCCCTTCCGCAGCCATCGTATGGGCCGCCGAGGCGATCGGGATATTCGGTGCCGCCGTAATGGGATGGCGCGTCATCAGCTTATCAATGAGCTGGGTATCCGGCGCGCCGGCCGCATCCTTCGTTGTCATCATCCCTACGACGCGCCCCCGATCATCAAGTACGGGAAAGACTGAGCCGCCGACACGGCGTGATAAATCCTTAAAATCGGCATTGGTTTCGCCAAGCCGCATCGTTTCGACAGGCCTGCTGTAGGTAACGATATCTTCAACAAGCATAATTTTCTGCCTGATCAGCCGATCGAACATGGCCCGGTTAATCATCGAAGCCACGGTAAAGGAATCATGCTTGGAAGAGATGATCGGCAGTCCGAGCTCATTCGATAGATGCTTCACCTCTTCATTGGTCCCGAACCCTCCCGTTATAAGAACGCCGGCGCCTTGTTCAATCGCACAGCGGTGCGCGCCCTGCCGGTTTCCGACAATGAGGAGGCTGCTGGCATCGATATAGCGAACCATTGCATCCAGCTCCATGGCGCCGATAACGAATTTATGCAGCGTCTTATCCAGGCCGGCAGCGCCTCCGATGACTTCACCTTCAACGATGTCCGCTACCTCCCCGAAGGTTAACCGGTCCACAGAGCCCCTTTTCTTCCGATCGATCCGCACCGTTCCGATTCGTTCCTTCGTACTGACAAGCCCCTGCATCTCTGCTTCTTTAATCGCCTTGTATGCTGTTCCCTCGCTCACACCGAGTTCTTCCGCCATGGTTCGCACAGACAGCTTCGTACCGATCTTCACCTGCTGGATATACTGTATCAGCCGCTCATGCTTTGTTGGGCCCTCCATCTCTTTGCCTCCTGCAGTCATGCCCGTCACTCCTATCCGCGCCATCATTTATGATCTCATTCTAACAAAAGAAACGGCCTTCGTCCGCTGGTTTCGCGAATAAGGGCCGTTCTTGGCAAAGATGTATGAGCGGTTATTCCATAATCGTCCGCAGCGATTCCGTCACGATTTTGGTTACATCATCAAAAATCGTGCTGAACCGTCTCTCTGCTTCAAAGGTCCGGTTAAGCAGCGGATTCATCGTAACGACCTCATAGAGCTTGTTCATCGTCTCCATCTCTTCAGGGGACGGCTGCTCACCTGCCATCATTTTTTGCTGAAGCACGGTTTGCTTGTCGCGAAAATCATCCATCATCCGCTTTGCCTCAGGATCATTCCTGGCAGCTGTGAGCGCTGCCTTCAGCTCCTTCGCTTCTTCCGTTTCTTTCAGTGCGTTTGTCAGCTCATAGGCTCTATCATATACGTTCATTTGTCGGTTCTCCTTCTGCAGCTTAGGGTGCTGTTCGCCCAAATATTGGATGGCAATTATGCATTGCATCAATGAAGTACATCCCTGCTCCGTTTCTTTTCTGAAAAAGAGGCCGTGTCCGCCAATCACCAAGGTATAGATGTCCTCATATGATGAAGTAATTCGTGTCAAAAACCTAGAGGCAGCTACAGGCTTTACGTCGTCATCCTCCAGCTTGGAAGGAGATTCGTCGATGCTGAAATCGAAAGTCGCCGTTCAGGTGGTCAGCTCAGGCATCTTGCAGGATGATGTGATCATGCTCGGCGAGGCTTATTTGAAACAATGGAAAATTCCGCAAGGGCAGCCCCTAACGCTCAAGTTCGGAGCCCTTCGCCAACCGGTCAAAGTGGTGCCAGTAGAAAAGTTTGACGGCATGCGGATCGGCCAAAGCTTAGCCAGAAGAATGGGTCTTTATGCAAGCACCACTCTGCGCATTCAGTATCGCAGCGAAACCTCAATACTCGCGCTGGGTCCTTTAATTGGCGTCCTCATCAGCCGGGATGATCCGGGGATGAAGGAGCGGCCATTCGGGTCCATCACTATGTTCTGCAAGGAACTTGTCGACGCCTGCGCGGTACAAGGGGCTCACGTTTATTTCTTCACCCCAGACCATATAACGGGCAACAGTAATACCGTCGAAGGTTGGGTTTATTCCGGAGGCTGGCGCAAAACGGCGGTGCCGGCTCCAGATGTTGTCAACAACAGGCTTACATCACGTAAGCTCGAGAATAAACCCAGCGTACAACATTTTATCAAAGAAGTAAAATCACGCCATAACACCGCCGTTTTCAATGAAAAGTTCCTCGATAAGCCGGAAGTATTCGAAGCTCTGGTCAAGGACTCCGCAGTCGTGAAATATTTGCCAGAGTCTCATGTCCTGCGTAATTTCACGATGCTCAAGTCGATGTGCTCCAAATACCCAAGCGTGTTCCTCAAACCGGTTCGCGGCAGCCTGGGCAAGGGAATCATCCGTATTTCCAGGGCTGAGAACGAATCGTTTCATGCGTTTTATACGACCGACGGCGGAACACGCAGACAGAATTTCTCCAGTCTGCTGAAGTTATTCTCTTCCATCTCCGGCAAAATGAAAACGGTGCGCTACCAGATTCAGCAGGGTCTTTATCTCATCGATAACGGAGGAAGGCCGGTTGACTTTCGGGCTCTCGTGCAGAAGAACGAAGCCGGAATATGGAAGGTGACCTCCATTGTCGCCCGTACCGCAGGCAGCCATCATTTCGTATCCAACCTCGCCCGCGGAGGAACACTCAGCACCGTTCGGGAAGCCGTAGCCAAATCAAACCTTACGAGCGTCACCGGCACCGAAACCGCAAATCGCTTAAACCGTGCGGCGCTCGAAATCGCCAAAGGGATTGATACCCATATCCCTGCTCACTTCGGTGAGCTCGGCATTGATTTAGCCGTCGATACGGGCGGCCGGGTATGGCTGCTTGAAGTGAATTCAAAGCCCTCCAAGAACGATAACACACCGCTTCAAGATCAGAAAATAAGACCGTCCGTCCGCAATATGATTCGATATTCCCGGCATTTAGCCGAATTTTAAAGCAAAGGGGGAAGCGGTGAATGCCCTCATATCGATGTATCCTCGGCATTATGGTTAGCGATCAGGCAATCAGCCCGGCGGGGCGTACGGATGCTCCTCTAATCATGCCTGAAGACGCGTTCTGCCGCGGGCTGTGCCGGCTCGGACGGACACTTGGGCTGCTTGTTTATTTGTTTGATGGATCAAGCCACATATCGGGCGGAGCCATCACCGGCTTCTCACTGCGGGCAAATGACTGGTCGGCGGGAAGCTTCCCGCTCCCTGATGTCGTATACGACCGTACGCTTTCTCGGAACGCGGAACAGTATAAACGGCGAAATAGGAAGCTGGCAGAACTGAAAGAGCTGCATCCTTTTACCCCGCTGAGCGGGGGCTTACCCGGCAAATGGGATGTATATGCTGCGATGCAAACTGACGAAGAGCTGACGAAATCACTGCCGGCGACTTATCGCTATGATGGACCTGAGCAGCTGCATGCTCTTATGCATCACTATCCCAAAGGTCTATTCATCAAACCTTCCGCCGGCATGCACGGCAAGGGGGCTCTGCGCATCCGCAGTGACTTAAAGGGTTATGAGCTGGATGGCAGAAATGCAGCCAATCAGCCCATCAGCAGGCGGTTTGCAGAGCCGCAGGACGCCTCAGATTTCATCGCCCGTTTCATCCGCTCAACCGTTTATATCATTCAGCCTTATCTGGAATTATCTGATGAAGAAGGCCGTGCATTCGACGTTAGAGCGCTCATCCAAAAAGATGACCGCGGTGTATGGGTATATACAGGCTCTGCACTTCGTGAAGGCCAGCAGGGCAGCGTTACGGCTAACCTCTGCGGAGGAGGCAAAGCGGTAAATGCCGAGGAGTCGCTTGTGGACCGGTTCGGCCTGGCTGCCGCAAGCAAGCTGTTGGCACGTATTCGCCGCATTTGCGAGAGGGCAGCACCTCAGCTGGAACAGCATTTTGGCCGGTTAGCCGAGCTTGGCTTTGACTTTGGCATCGAACAAAGCGGCAAGCTTTGGCTATTGGAGGTTAACGCCAAGCCGGGCCGGCTGTCGATGAATACCGATAAGAAGCTCGCACAGATTGCGCTCCGGCGACCGCTTCAATACGCCATTCTTCTGGCTTCTCGCCGCAAGCCGATGTTTCATTCAGAATCGCAACCGATACAACGCCACAATACCGCTAAAGCTGCTCAACGAATCCAAAGGAGATACGTCCAGGAGGTTCATCCATGAGTTTGACATCGTGTCACGTACACTTTTCGCCTCAAAGCGAACGAGTCGTCTACTTGTCGGGTTCACTCCTTAAATCGTTAAAACTAGCCGGCAAGAAAACGATTCATGTGAAGCTTGGCAAAGAAACGATTACAGCAACTGTGAAACCGATTGAACGGCAGGGTAACCATCTCTACTTGTCAGCAGGTGTCCGCCAGATGATTCGAGTACCGAAGGCTGGCAGCATTTCACTGGTGCAAGGCACCGAAGACGAGGTTCAGATCGGACCTCTGATCGGCGTGCTGACCGATTCCGGTCTGAGCTCAGGCGACTCACCGTTCGGAAATCGTACCGGTTATCTCAAGCAGCTTCTTCGCATGGGAGAGAAAAAGGCTTATTTCTTCGCCTTTACCCCCCGCGACATTAACTGGCAGCAGGAAACCATCAACGGTTATTTCCTGAACAGCAGCAATAGCTGGTACCGCAAAGTCGTGCCGCTTCCCGACGTTGTATATAACCGCCTCCCGAGCCGGCGCGCAGAAACAACCGCCACCATTATGTCCTTACGGGAAAAGTTTATTCGCAAAGAGGTTCCCTTCTTTAACTGGAGCTTCTTCAATAAGTCAGATGTCTATAAGCTGCTCGACCAGGATGTTGAAGCGCTCCAGCATCTGCCCGAATCCGTTAATAATCCACGGCCCGAGAAGATCAAAGAAATGCTTGAGAATCATCAATTCGTCTATTATAAACCGACTGCGGGAAGCCTCGGCATCGGTATCTACAGACTCACCTATCATCCGAAACGCGGCTACTTCGCCCGTTACCGGCGGGGCAACACCAATGTTCTGCTGCGGTTCACCAACTTCAACAGCCTGATGCGGATGCTGCAATCAAGGCACGGAAATGCACTGGGCCGCTATGTCAGCCAGCAGGGCGTACGTTTAATCGAAATCGACGGATGTCCGATTGACTTCCGTTTCCATATGCACAAGAACGGTAAAAATGACTGGGTGCCGGTTGGGATCGGGGCGAAGAAGGCAGGACGCGGCAGCGTCACGACCCATATCAAAAACGGCGGTTCGCTGCTGACGCCGGAACAGGCGCTGAGCCGGACCTTTGGAAGCCGCGCTGACGAGATGCTTGTGAAAGCGAAGGAAGTTTCCATCAAGCTCTCCGAAGCAATCGAGCGCAACTTCCCTCATACCTTAGGGGAGCTCGGCCTCGATATCGGGATCGACAAAGACGGCGATGTCTGGATGTTCGAGGCTAATGCCAAGCCGGGCCGTTCGATCTTCAGCCACCCTGCTCTGAAGGCACAAGGGCGTGAGTCGCTGTCGCATATCCTGGAGCATTGCATGTATCTTAGCCGGTTCCAAGGGGGGACCAGTTAATGGGGATCGTACTTCAGGCGGACACGGCTGAACTTGAGATTCAGAGCAAGCAGCCGGTTCTTGCCATCCTCACCGTTGATGACGAAATCCAAATGTTCCGGGGAAACCGCAGTAATTTTGCAGACCTGATTCAAGCCGGGGGCGAGCACGGTTTTATCGTCTATGTCGTAACGGTGAAACAGCTGAAGCTCACCCGCAAGCAGCTGGACGGCTTTACCTTCGACGCCTCAACCGAGAGCTGGGTCATGCAGAAATTTCCGTTTCCCGATCTCATTTATAATCGGATTCCGCTTCGGGAGGATGAACTCCTCCCCGAGGTGAAGCAAAAAATTGCAGCCTGCATGAAGAATCCGCGCGTCAAACTGTTCAATCCCGCCTTCTTTAACAAATGGAGTTTGTTTAAATGGCTGCGCATGTCCAAATCCACACAGCCATTCATTCCGACAACCCGCCGGATGCTCACTCAAGGCGGTCTTGGAAAAATGATGATTAAGCATAAGTTTCTCTATCTGAAGCCGATCAGCGGCAAAGCGGGCAAAGGCATCATGACCATCCAGCTTCAACCCGAGAAGCCGCTGCCTTACCGGCTCAAAATTCAAGCCGACAAAAAAAGCATCACCTACAACTGCGGAACAATCAACAAGCTCTGGGTCCGGATCAAAAAAGAGAGCACGGGCGAACGGTATATCGCGCAGCAAGGGATCCAGCTGGCCTCCTTTAACGAAAGATCCTTTGACCTGCGTGCCCTCGTACAGAAGAACCAACGCGGTCAATGGGATATTAGCGGTATCGGCGCGAGGGTCGCAGGTTCGCTCAGCATCACGACGCATGTTCCTCGCGGCGGCAGCATCGATGATCCAGAGAAACTGTTAATCAGTGCATTCGGCCATGAGGAAGCGCGTAAGCTATTAGTAAAGACGCACAATACAGCATTAACCATAGCTAAACAGATTGAGCGCGGTTCCAGGCGCAGGCTGGTGGAAATGTCCCTGGATCTCGGCGTTGATCAAGAAGGGAATATCTGGTTCTTTGAAGCCAACGCTAAGCCGATGAAATTCGATGAGCCCGATATCCGCAAGCGTTCATTGGACCGCATCTTTCAATACGGGCATTATGTACTGAATAAGAAAGCAGGGAAAAAGGGAGCCGTTTAACATGAAGGTAAAGCTGCTGTCCGGAGCTGAATGGATGAATGTCAAAGAAAAAATAATCACATTCGCCGTTCGATTCGGCGACAGCCGCTTAACCCCTGCGGGGATAGCCGTCCTGCGGGAGCTATCCCCTTCCCTGTTGATCAACGATAAATCGGAATCGGCGGTCGCCGTTGCACTGGAAGACGGCAAGCTTGCGGGTTTTGCGGCCGCTGTCGAAGCCGGTGAACGCGCATGCCTTATCGTCGTGCATCCGCAGCGGCGGGGACAAGGCCTGGCAACTTCTTTGCTGCTCGCTCTTCAGATCCGCTGCAGCCGTCTTACATGCAGCGTGGCTGCTGATAATCCAGCCAGCATGCAGGCTTGCTTCCGGGCACACATGAAAGCTGTCAGCATGCATTCAGGCCCAACCGGCAAGCCGACGCTGCGATTTGAAAGCTAGGAGGATTGACGCATGGGCCAGCCTGTGCTTGGTATATTAACCCTTTATCTTAACGATAACGGCTTACTCGAAGAGAAACCTATCTATCAGAAAATGACGGTCGCCGGGCGTAAACTGGGACTCGACGTTTATGTTTTCACACCTCAGGATGTGAATTATAAGCAGAATCGGATTCATGCCCTCATGTTCGATCCAAGCACGAAAAACTGGACGCGCAAATGGCGCTCGTTTCCTAATATGATCTTCGACCGGTGCCGTATCCAGCAAAGTCACCGGTTCCAGGAGCTGCAGCAGTTCCGCAAAAAGTATGGGCACTTGACGTTTCTTAACCGCGTTCTGCGAAACAAATGGACGGTTTATAAATTAATGCGCAAGGATGAACGTTTCCGCCCCCATCTTCCCTTAACGAGAATGTATGAGAGTCCAACTGACCTGACCGAAATGATCCGGAAATACCCGCTTGTCTACTTAAAGCCGGTTAACGGAACGGGCGGACGCGGCATTCTGAGAATCGAGAAGCAGCAGAACGGTACGTACCTGATCCAAGGGCGTGATCAGTCCAGGAAAATCATCAGTCCCCAGCGAGTCCCGCTCTCCGGACTTCATGGCCGCCTCGAGGGCTGGAACTTGAAAGCCAACCGCTATCTGGTGCAGCAGGGCATTCAGCTGAAACTGCCCAATGGCCGTGTTCACGATTACCGGATGCTTGTGCAGAAGAACGGAAGCGGCGATTGGGCGGTTACGGGCTGTGCAGGCCGGATCGGCGCATCAGGAAGCATCACTTCCAATCTCCATGGCGGAGGGGAAGCCATAACGATGCAAGCCCTGCTCAAGCAGTGGATTAAAAACGAGGATACCGTTGAAGAAGTTACGCAGAAAGCCGAAGAGCTTGGGCTGCAAATGGCTGCCTTCCTGGAACAGAGCTATGGCCGTTTATGTGAAATGGCGCTTGATCTTGCCATTGATCGCAAGGGACAGATCTGGCTGCTGGAAGTTAATCCAAAACCGGCCCGCGAGGTATTCATCCAAGCAGGCGAACGCGATACCTATCGCAGAGCGATTGTCAGACCGCTCGAATATGCGATATGGCTGCATGAACAGAAGAATCGCCGCAAGAATATAACAACGCCTATCGAAGAAGAACTCCCGACACCGGAATGACCGGTGGAGGGAGTTCTTGTTTTGGGATAAAGCGGATGGAGGTCAGGTTTGTTCTACACCGCCGAGCTCAAGCAGCTCGCGAAAGTCGCTTATAAGCGCATCGGCGCCTGCGAGCTCTTCTTTACGTCCATATACTGCATATGCGCAGCCGACGACCTGAAGCCCGTTCTCTTTACCGGCTTCTACATCTGAGGAGCGGTCTCCGATCATCCACGCTGATTCAATGTCATGATCCGTAAGCAGTCTTCTGACCAAATCGATCTTTGTTGCTGTCTCGTACTCTCCTGCGCTGTATAAACCATCAAACAAGGAAGTAATTCCTTTGTGCTCTGCTACTCCCTTTACATAGTGCTCCAAGCCATTACTGGCTACAAACAGCTTAATTCCGCGGTCATGGAGCTCGCGAAGTGTCTGCGCTACATGCGGATACAGGGAGCCCTCGCCGGCTTCCAGACCTTCGAGCTCATATTGCAGCATCAGCTCATCCGCTCGTTCCCTGGCAGCAAGCGTGCTATCCGGCATCACTTGATTCCAAATATCGTGGAGCAGCATGCCCAAGCATCCAAGCAGTTTCTCGACTGGCGGCGTTGGCTCCAAATACAGCTTCTCATCCCGTAAAGTCTGAAAAATGCGTTCATGTACGCCAACTAGAAGCGTATCCGTCTCGAATAACGTTCCATCCATATCGAAGATCATCGCCTGAGGCGATTTGAGTCGTTTAGCCAAATTCTGTTCTCTCCCCTTCCGGAATCTGTCCTTATGATAGCGGAAAAGGTCGTTTAGGCGCAAGATAACCCGGTCTCAAGGATGAAAAGTTAGTTATTCTAACAAATAGAAAAAAGAATCTATCCCTTCTCCAGATTGTATGTTATATATAGTAACATTAAGATAGAAATTGATCAGAAGGATGAGGAGATATCATGCGCATGCAGAGCTTATCTAACACCAAAATAAACGTTTATCTCCTTCCGATCCCCATCATTTTGACCCTCATTCTTGTTTGGTTAGCCATTTTTCATTTCCAGCTTTTTTGTTTGAGTTTGATCGTATTTTCCTTCGGGATCCGAAATACCTTCCTTAAGAAGCTATTCACCGTTTCCGTTGACAAAAGAAAAAATGAATGGCAGTAAAATACAGTTGCTTTCCTCCATCCGATCCGTTATAGTGGTCGTAACGTAACTTAATATGTAAGGTTTCTAGGGTTCCGCAGCTGCCTGCAGCCGGTCTGGCCCGAGGGAAACCCACAGGATAAATGCTGTGATTACACGGAGGGATAAAAGCCCGGGAGGTATCGGTTAACGATATTTCCCAGGCTTTTTTTTCTGATGTTAAGCTGTGTTTTGCACCATGCTAGAATAACGAAGATAGGAAAGAAGGAGAGAATTGCGATGGATTTTATTCTGGAGAACAAATGGTTTATTTTATTGGCCCTTGAGGTGCTCGCTTGGTCATCCACTTTCTTTATGATGTTCACGCGTTATCGTTTAGGGTCAACGTTCTTATTTCGAATTGGCGCTCTGCTCACTGTTCTGACTGGCGTGATCCCGCAGGTCGTGCTGGGCATTATCAATCTCGTGGTCGAACATAAATTCGATCTATTCACCTTTATCATTGTTTTCCTGATTATTTATGGGGCTACACTAGGCCGCAAAAAAATCAAGCAGCTGGATGTTTGGGCCCAGCGTAAATTCGCGAAAGTGAAATCGGTTTAGCTTACCATATTGACGGGTCAATATCCTGAGGACGAAGTCCTTCCCATATATTGGGCATGTCCACCTGCTCCGGATGCTCAAATACCAAGAAGGCGGTTGGCAAATACCGTCCTTCTTTGCTCTTCGTCGACGGTCTGTTTAATACTTCCCCATCCTTGACGAGAACCGTAGACGAGCCGCCGTCCAAATTTGCTGCAATCACCGCACCATGCTCAAGCATGATTTGCTGTACGTCATACAGGTTCGCTCCAATGCTATGCGCCGGCTGGCGGCCATCAATAACGACGAACAGAATTGCACCATCCGCACGCTGCCCCATAGCTGTCCTCGGGGCGATTCCCCATCCGTCTGCTGCGTTCTTAATTAATCCTTTTCCGTTCACAATAATTCTGGGCTGAAAGGTCACGGCTTCCTGCACGCCCATATCCTCAATTTCCTTCAATGTATAACGCCCAGCCACAAGCTTGCCTTCCTTGTCGATTCCGACAACCTGGGTCGATTTCTTGCCGCCTAGATCATTATAGTAAATCTTCCCCTGCGACATGACGATGCCGATCGGCTGAAAGCCGTTGCCCTGCCAATTCGGATCGGCGAATCCGCCGCCATTCACACCCGCGATCGCACCAGTTCTCTTCACCATGCTGGATACGCGCTCGCCTCTGCCAGGTTTGCCGGGGAGTCCGAGTCTTATTTTTGTAGGGTCATTGACCGTCATCACATATCCGCTGTAGCCCTTGCCTGAGATCGGCTCGATTTCAACTAAATCCTTCTTTACTTCTGCTGCGCTGCCTTCTGCTTGATCTCCCGCCGCTGCAGGAAGCTTAATCGTGTGATTGTCTCGTTCTTCCCCCATACCATCAAAGCTCTTCTGATACGCTTTGACCCGGCTGTCCAGCTCTGCTTGACCGATAATATATTTGGCCCACTCCCGGTGCTGTGTCGTAATGATCGTATCTGCTATCAAATAACGGAGATTATTGCCAGAAGGGGTTAGAAATAAATAACCAACCGCCAGTGTACCCACTAGCATAACGGCTGTTACCGCGTACAGCACGGAGCGGATGATTCTCTTTCTCCAGCTCTTCGGCCGTTTCGCTTTTCCATTCTTGGGCGAAGTCCGCGGCATGATCGTCTGCTGTAAATTCACTGCTTCAACTTTCGTTTCCATGCTGTTTCCTCGCCTCGCTTCTATATTCAGATCCGCTTCCTTAATACTGTGACGAAAGGCGGATCTTAAAAGTTTCAGTCGAAACGTCGTGTGACAAAACTAGCGGTTATTGCGATGGATTCATCCTTCTGCACCAACTAACACAAAAAGGGGCTGTCCCAAAAGCCTTAACAATGGCTTTAAGGATGGCCCCGTCTGGTTTTAATTCAGGTGAAAAAGATGGCTACTCATGCGGAAACGTCTTCCGATCGCTGTTGTACCTCTGAATTTTTGAACTTGGAGTGCTTTATCGGTGAAATTCAGGGTACAAAGGCGAACGCTAACGCTTCTTCAGACTGTTTCCGCCTGCTTCGCCACTAGTCTTGAGGTCAGATGGCTTTCCCTTGCCCGCAATTTACTGAAAAAGCGGTAGTGGACCAAAAACAAAAAATGGTTGAGCAGGTATAATACCCTGTTCAACCAATTTTCATTTAAAACAACGAATTTCCCTTGTAAGAGGTGACCTTAATTACTAATTGGGACAGCCCCTTTGGCAAATTCATAGGAGCTTCATTGGAATGATTAGTACACTTTCTTCGTATCGCGGTCCGCCTTGATGATCTCAACCGCTTCTTTAAAGCGCATCGCATGCACAATCTCGCGTTGACGAAGAAACTTCAAGCTATCCTGCAGGTCTACATCATCTGTCATGTCAATAATCCATTGATAAGTCGCCCGCGCCTTCTCCTCAGCCGCAATGTCTTCATAAAGGTCCGCAAGCGGATCACCCTTCGAAGCGATGTAAGCAGCTGTCCAAGGCACCCCGGAGGCATTGTTGTAGTAGAGTGCATTATCGTGATTCGCATAATGTGCGCCTAACCCCGCCGCCTCCATCTGCTGCGGCGAAGCGTCCTTCGTAAGCTTATAAATCATGGTTGCAATCATCTCGAGATGAGCAAATTCCTCAGTGCCGATGTCGGTAAGTAAACCAACAACCTTATCAGGAATCGTATACCGTTGGTTCAGATAACGAAGCGCTGCCGAAAGCTCGCCATCAGCACCCCCATATTGCTCCACGAGATATTTGGCTACCCGCGGATCACATTTACTGACACGAACCGGATACTGCAGCTTTTTCTCATAAATCCACATTTGAACTCATCCCTCCCAATGCGGTTGATCACTTCGCGTTTCGGCCAACTAACCTCTTCATTTAGTTACACCTGCCAGGGCCAAGGAGTCTCCACCCATTGCCATGGATATCTGGAGAAGCTGTGCCCAAAATTCATAAGCGGTCCATATTGCATCTCAAATTCATGAGCGCATTGCTGCCGCTGCTGGGCAAGCTGATTATACTGCTGCAGTGCCCCAAGATCATTGGGATGCGTATCTAAGTATAAATTTAATTCAACAAGCGCAAAATCAAGCTGCTGAAGCTCCAGTAATTTTCGATAGTAATTCTCATCCAGTTTGCTCATCAGCTCTCTTCCCTCTTTTCGCATTTGGACTCATAAGGGCTGTAAAGCGCAGGCCACAGCGTTCCGATCCTTAGCGCCTCCTGAAGCGAGTACTGGGGCAGGTTCATCGGTTGAAAGGGGATATATTGGTTAGGCGGTACAGAATACGTCTTCACATATTTGGGCGGACAAGGATCAAACGGTCCTACGAACGGATACCAATCTCGATACGGCTTGGTGATGTTCATTTTCGTCCCTCCTAAAAATTTTGTGGCTACGCCCGAATGCCGAGGTTTCGGCAGGGGTTTAAACAAAAACACTCTTCGGGAGCATTAACCTAAGTTTTTGCAAAGGCTATGCTTACTGCAGTCGGTGTGGTTTATTTGACCTCTTTATCTGATCTTTAGGATGCATTAGCCGCATTTCGACTGGTCAGATCGATGTCTACATGGTTACTCCTTCTACAAGCATATGACATCCGCCCAGATTTTGTGCCCCTTCCGCCCAATTAAATATTTGTGATTTCCCGGGTAATAGAATTTCCTTTTTTTACATCCAGAAATGATGCCGAACAAAAAAAGACCACCTGGAAGATCTGATTGAGATCCTCCAACTAGTCCTGCTTGCAACTTAACTGCTTAAGGCTCGAGAACGGTTTCCACTTCCGACTCCTCGATTACATGCTTATAGATATTAACCCGCAGCACGCGAATACGTTCACTTTCTGCCACTTCAAAAATATAACCGCTATGTATAATCTTTTTGCCTTTGACCGGATTCCCTTCCAAACGAGTAAACAGCCATCCCCCGATGGAATCGACATCATCATCCTCAATATCCAGATTAAACATGTCATTCACATCTTCAATAAGCATACGTCCATCTACGGAAGTAACATCGCCTTTAACCACGATGCTCGGCAGCTCAGTATCGAACTCATCATGAATTTCACCGACGATTTCCTCCAGAATGGATTCAGTTGTCAGCATGCCCGCCGTTCCGCCATATTCGTCAACCACAATAGCGAGCTGTGAATGTCTCTTCTGCATAAGCTTAAGCACATGACTGATCTCCATGGATTCCGGAACGTTGAGAATGGGTCGAAGATATTTGCTCAAGGTCGGTTTCTCATCAGGATCTGCCGTCAGAAGATCCGTAATATGTACAAATCCGATTAATTGATCCTTATCTTCCACACATACCGGATAACGGGTATGCTTAGTAGAATAGACGATTTTCATATTCTCCTCGAACGACAAATCGTCATACAGACAGTCCATGTCCGTTCGAGGCAGCATGATCTCACGAGCCAACCGGTCTGAGAATTCGAAAATATTGTCAAATAATGTAAGCTCATCTTTGTCGATAATACCGCTCTTGGCGCTTTGATCCATCAAAATACGAATTTCTTCCTCCGTGTGGGCGGAATCATGCTCGCTCGCAGGTTGAACCCCAAATAGACGAAGCAAACGATTAGCCGAGCCGTTAAGCAGCCAAATGACCGGCAGAAACAGACGGTAGAAGTACAGCAGCGGCATGGACAGCCACAGCGAGGTTGCTTCTGATTTCTGAATGGCTAATGACTTGGGAGCAAGCTCGCCGAGCACAATATGCAGGAATGTTATCACAAGGAAACCGATCAACACCGAAACAGTCGTAACTACGGTACCGTCTTCCATTCCTAATTGGCGAAGCAGCGGCTCAACGATGAGATGCGAAATGGCTGGCTCACCGACCCACCCAAGCCCCAATGAGGCCAGTGTAATGCCAAGCTGAGTCGCTGATAAATAAGAATCCAATTTCCTGTTAACGGTTAGGGCATATTTTGCTCGCTTATGTCCTTCATTGGAAAGCTGCGTTAACCGCGATTGTCGTACCTTAACAAGGGAAAATTCCGCAGCGACGAAAAATCCGTTCAGAAAAACAAGGAAGATTACGACAATTAAATTCCAAATAATGCGACCTGTCTCAAAATGTTCCAACCGGTTCATTCGCTCCTCTCATCCAACAACTGCTCTCTATAAAATTGCTTGACGAACGGTAAAGTCGATATCCCGGTAATACATGTCTTTCACGAGCAGGTTAGGCCCACAGCAGTTCACGGCCGGACAATGACAATCAACCCCGCGTGCGACTGGATGCGCAAGCCAGCGATCAAACAGGTGATCCAGACGGTCTGCATCAATGTTCCCGAAGGCTGGAATATCCGAAAAGTCAGTGACAAACACTTCGCCTGTGAATAAGTTAACATTCAACCGGTTTCTGCCATCAGGATCATTGCGAACTGTCACATTTGGCTCTCCAGCCAGCCTTGCGAGAAGCTTGCGATCCTCTTGATCCTCGCTGCAATGAAAGAAAGGCAGTGTTCCAAACAAGATCCAAACCGATGGATCTCGATGGTCGAGTAAATGCGCAATGGAACCACGCATCTCTCTCTTACTTATAACCGGTAAATCCGCTGCGAAAGCACTTGGGTACATAGGATGCACTTCATGCCGCTGACAGCCCATCTCTACAATAAGACGGTGAATTTCCGCCATCTTCAAATGGGTGCGGTAATTAATCATCGATTCTGCAGATATATACAAGCCGCCAGCGCTCAGCCGCTTCGTATTATCGATCATCCGTTCATACATTCGGGCAGCTGTTTCGAATGCAACAGGATGTCCGCTCTTTGCAAAACCCACCTGATGAAAATCCGCCGCTTCCGTGTAATTGAATGAAATATGCATAACATCCAGATAAGGCGCTATCGCTTCATATCTGCTGTAATCCAGCGTTACATTTGAATTGATTTGGGAACGCACGCCACGGCTCCGCGCATATTTGAGTAGCGGAATGAGGTACTCCTTCACGGTTTTGTCCGAAAATGAAGGCTCACCGCCTGTAATGCTTATCGTTTGTAAATGTTCAACCTCATCCAGACGGCTAAGCATCTTGGCTAACGGAAGCTTGTCAGGTTCAGTCATAACTAGCGTATCACCAACCGCACAGTGCTCACATCGCATATTGCATAAATTAGAAATCGTCATCTCTACGCTGGTCAAGCGATGGCGACCGAATTGTCGAATCGAGGAAATCGGATCCCACGGATCATATGATGGGGAGAAAGATGGGCCAGCCTGTTTTTGAGATAAAGATATGGCGTTTTGCATGAATTCAGCACCTGACTTTAGACTTAGTTACAAATCATTTTCTTTCATTGTAATATCCGAGGACGTTCGTTGCAAATCCGTTCTTCATCTTACTCCTGTAATAAGGTGCTTGTTTCCGCAAAAAAGGAGCCTCATCGGCTCCTTCGTTCGCTTGTATTCGGGCATGAACTGCTTAAGCGCCGGCTGCTTCAGCCAGCGACTGATCCTCATTCACACTTGCAATCATCGTTGTCAAACTCGTGGAGAGATCAATTTCGTAAGGGATCTTGAGATCCTCACCCGACTCGCCGTTAAGCACACGTACGACTGGACGATGAGGACAAGAAGAATTGATATTTACGACGACTCCAGATTCTCCGGTCTGCAGCTTCACAGTGATACCTAACGGATAGATGGCCACTTTGTCACGGAACAGCTGGAGCATACGCTGCTCATAGAGCATTCCTGTCCCCGCATACAAGGACTCAACTGCTTGATGCGGCAGCATCGGGTCACGATAGATACGAGTGGTCGTCATGGCATCATAAGAATCAACAATTCCGATCCACTTGGCATATTCATGAATCTCGTCCCCTTTGATCCCCCGGGGATAACCGCTGCCATCAAGCCGTTCGTGATGCTGATAAGCACAATGAGCAGCAAGAAGTGGAATATTCGGCTCATCTTTTAATAAGTAATAGCCGCGTTCCGCGTGCGTCTTCATTTCTTCATACTCTTCACGGGTAAGCGAGCCTGATTTCTTTAGGATGCTAGTACTAATTTGTGTTTTCCCGATGTCATGAAGCATAGCGCCTAACCCCAGTGTCATTAATTCATCCTGTGTATAGCCGCTTGCTATACCAAGCACTGTTGAGTACACACAAACGTTCAATGAATGCTGAAACAGATAGTTATCAACCATCCCCATATTCATCAGCATGATCATAGCATCCTTCTGATTGGTAAGATCATCGATAACCATATTCATCACTTGGCGGAAAGACTTCCCGATATACGGATAGGTTACCCCGGTTTTCCGGTTCGGCCGGTCCATCATATCACGGAAATTCAACCGGATTTCCGATAAAGCCCGATGTCTGGTCTCATCACTTATAAGGTCGGGAATGATCACATCCGCAGTTCTTGGATCATCAATATAGACATAGCTGATACCGCATTCCGTTAGACGTGTGATCAGTTTGGCGGTTAGTTCCACTCTTTCGCTGAGCAGCACGAGACCTTCTTCGGAGTATATTTTTTTAGCTAATTTCATTCCAGGTAAGCACATATGTATGGGCAATAATCGCATCGTTTCGACCCCTGCCTTGCATCTATTTTCCTATTTATAGAGGGTTAGGAAAAAGACCTCGTAATGTTAATGTAAGGGATTTTAGGAAAAAGAGCAAGAATAGTTTCGCCAAAACTCGACAATAAGCCGCATAATAATCTATCTCATTACGAAAATCCAAAATAATGCCGCCAACACGAATCTATAAATGGCAAAATGAGTTAATTTTACTTTTTGAATATATTTTAGGAAGAGGACGATAACGATCCAAGCTACGACGAACGAAACGAGGAAGCCGACAATGAAAAACATCAAATTATCGCCCTCGATGTATTTGTAATTATCCAGGAGCTCATATCCGGAAGCCGCCATCATAATCGGGATTGCCATCAAAAATGAGAAATCCGCTGCAGCCTTGTAGCTTGTGCCAACGAGCATACCGCCTGCAATGGTTGAACCCGAGCGTGAATATCCCGGCCATAAAGACAGGCATTGAAGCAATCCGATTAGAAAAGCTTGCTTATATGTAATATCATCCATCGTTTCGGATACCGTGCGGATACGGCCTGATTTAACCAGCCATTCGGCCGCGATCATATAGATACCGCCAACTACGAGAGAAACCAGCACAGGTGCTTGATTGAAGCCTTCTCCTTTAATAATGTCCCGCAATAAAAAGGCAAGCAGCAGTGCCGGCACGATTCCGAGGGCCACATGGATCAGATTCAACTTGCGCTTTGATGATCTGCTCATCGGGTTGATTGAACCTACCGATTCTGTTTGACGGGACAAACCGAACAAATTCGCTATCCGCTGCCGGTAAATGAGTGCAATTGCTAAAATAGCCGCCAGCTGAATCACAATTTCGAACGTAATAATCCTTTGATCGTCAGATGCGATGTCAAGCAATCTGTTCGCCAAAATCATGTGTCCTGAAGAGGATACAGGTAAAAACTCCGTCAACCCTTCAATAATTCCTAAGATCACTGCATTTAATAAATCTCCCATAGGCTCTCCACTCTCTCTCTCTTTCGTCTAATTTTTCTGTCATCGGCTTCCGGCGTCCGAATGAATCCATCGCAAGCGATGGCTATCGGACAGCGCTTCGCTATCCTGAAGTTCTCTCTCTAATACATCTCGAATAAACTCCGGCAAATAATAACGGAATTCTGTTCCGCCTTTGATTGTCTCATAACCCACGCCGAACGTAAACATGTCAATCGTCCCTACCAGATACTCCCGTTCGTCGTCAAAAGGTTGACCGTTTATGAGTATGGATGTGATTTTGTTATAGGGCTCCGCTGCATCATCCCAGTGGATCTCCGCCCCGTCCACGGCTAGTGTGCCAAGCAGCGTGCCGCGAAAACCGAAGCCGCGGATCGGCTTGTCAATGAACTCGCCGAGCAGCGATTGTTCCATTGCGAGGCGGATGGCCGTGCCGCGAAGCTTCATGCGGCATGGATTAATTGGTGACGGGCATAGGGCGTGGATATCGCCCGCCGTCACATCGCCTGCGGCGAGGCCGCCAAGCAGCTGCCCTGCGTTGACGATGCCGATCTCGGCATCCGTCCAGCGCCGAAGGCCGGCGGCCAGCAGGTTGCCGAGCGGCGATTCCCGCTCGGCACGGGCAGGCAGCGGCGCGCTCAGCCGGGCGATGACCCGGCTGAGGCGGCGCTCGCCTGCCGCTTTGAAGCCGCTGATAATCGCGGCGGCTTCAGCCTGCTCCTCAAGCGCGGCTACCGGCACGCACACCGCGCGAAAAGTCGGCCGCGTGGAGATCGGATCGATGCCGATCTCCACGCGACCGATATATTCGCCGAACTTGCCTGCTGCGCAGACGCAAGTCTGGCCAATGTATTCCGGCTCCTCCAGCAGATGATGGGTATGCCCCCCCAGAATCAGATCAATACCGGAGATTTCCTGCGCCATCCGCCGGTCCATCGGCAAACCGAGATGCGACATTACTACAAGCACGTCGACCTGCTCTCTCAATAAAGCAGCTTGCTCCGCTACCGCCTTCAGCGGATCGGTAACATCCCAGCCGAGCAGCTTATAGAAATCCGAAAAAGCAGCCGTAACCCCAATTAGACCGAGGGTAAGGCGTGATTTTTTGATAATCGTGCTCGGCATGAGCCACTTCGGCCTTTCACCGGTAGTACCGTATCGAAAATTGGCACATATCGTTTGAAACTTGGCCTGCTCTCCATAAGCCGCATCCAGATGCTCCGGGGTGAATGTGAGTCCTTCGTTATTACCGATCGTAGCCACTTCATAACCGGCTGCATTCATTAGAGCGATATTAACGAGACCATCGCTCCCCTCCGTCTCCACCCTCATCCGATCCATATGATCACCAATGTCAACGGCTAGAACATGATCGCTGCCGTACGTACGTCGTGTATCTGCGATGTAAGCAGCCATCTTAGCTGCTGGCTCTAAGCGGCTGTGAATGTCATTGCTGTGCAGCAGCACAACTTCTGGCGCAGCCAAAGATGATTCGTTCATGCTTGCCTCCCGGGATTTGATGAATTAACGCTTGAATTGCATATCCTGCGGAGTAAATACGCTCTTAAAGCCATAGGATACATCTCCTCGGCTGGCCTCTTCATGAATGAAACGGCAAGCAACAACGCTTTTCACGTTCAAGCATTCGCTTGATCCGTTAGGCACATAGAGACGGACCGGCCCTTTGGGAAGAGGCTCCCCATCAATCGTGAATTGTACAGCGGCATCCGTTAACTGCTCCCAAGGAATAAGCGCTTCAAACGTATCCGCCGCTTCCACTTTAAGATGCGTAGGCTGAGGAAAATCTTCATGTATGCCCTGTTTGGTTCTCCATGCGGAGTACCACTCTGAAAAATCAAATGCCTCGCCGGCTGCCCCCGCCACAATTTCCGATAGCGGAAACACAGCACCAGCCAATTCTGCCATGATGTCCGGGAATGTCTCCTGCGTTTGTTGACCAAAATGATCAATTATAATGGGCTCACTAAATAGTCGATCTGACATGTCGAGCTCCTTCCTGTTTATCCGCCGATCTGCGACATCCGTCTGGCTGTCGGTTCATGCGTTAAGCTTTCATCAAGCAGTTTGGCAGCCATCTCATGGTTAAGCGGCTTAATATCCATCGCCCGCAAATATAAGTCACGCAGCGCTGCCGGATCGCCCAGAGCAGGCTTCACGCTGAGCTCATCCACCCAATAGAGGCATGGCTTAATGTTGCCGTCCGCGGTCAATCTTAGGCGGTTGCATCGCTTGCAGAAATTATCGCTGATCGGATGGATCAATCCAAATGATCCTGCCCCGCCTTTGATATGATAATCATCGGAAGGTCCATTCCCAAGCACATCGTCTTTTTTTTCCACTTCAAGCTGCTGCTCCTGCGCGATTTCCAGCACTCTGGACAGCGGTAAATAATGAGCTTTCCAGTTATCGTCTGCATGTCCAATCGGCATATATTCAATAAAACGAACATGAAGCGGCTGCTCGTATGCCATTTTTAGAAAAGCAGCGATCTCGTCTTCGTTAATCCCTTTCAATAGAACACAGTTGAGCTTTATCGGTGCAAAACCAACGCGTGCGGACGCTTCGATGCCTGCTAATACACGCTTCAAATCGCCGCGCCTTGCAATGAATTTGAAACGGGTAGGATCCAGCGTATCCAAGCTGATATTAACGCGGTTAAGTCCAGCATCACGCAGCGCTTCTGCTTGATCTGCAAGCAGTACGCCATTTGTCGTTAACGATATATCACGAATCCCTGGAATGTCAGCAAGTCTGCGGATCAATCCTGCTAATCCAGGGCGGACGAGCGGTTCGCCGCCTGTGATGCGAAGCTTCGAAATACCAAGCTCAGCGCCAGCTTTGACAACTTCTACGATATGATCATAGCTAAGAAGATCCGAGGAGGGCGCGAACTCCATCCCTTCTTCCGGCATACAGTACAGACAACGCAGGTTACAGCGATCCGTGACGGAAATACGCAAATAATCATGTTCTCGACCGAATCGATCCGTCAAATTAGACATAGCCCGCACTCCTTTCCAACTACTCTTAGCATAACATTTTCAGATTGAATATGGTATGCTTAAGAGATCATTCCCTATCTACTAGTGAGAGGTTTGTTACCATGACAATGAAGATAAAATGGACGGTTCACCTATTTGCAGGTTTGGCTGATCGGTTCGGCCAGCCCGCAATTTCTTTGGAACTCATGCAGACGGAACTTACCGCAGCTGAATTAAAGCAGGCGCTTATTGAAGCATTTCCTGTTCATGAACCTTTAATTAAGGTCTCGTTTCTCGCTTGTAATCACGCTTATGCCGCAGATGACAATAAAATTACTGCTCAAGATGAGCTGGCTCTCCTCCCACCGGTTTCCGGAGGCGAGGAAACCGGCTCCTCACAAGAAGACGAACCGGCTCAAGCTCCAAGCAGGTACCTGATTACAGACGAGCCTTTATCAGTGGAAACCATCACCGCACAGGTAATCGTCGCAGCTAATGGCGCAGCACTGACCTTTACCGGCACAACAAGAGAATGGACCAAAGGACAGCGCACTGTAAGACTTGAATACGAGGCTTACGCTCCCATGGCGCTCAAAACACTCGAGCAAATCGGAAATGAGATCGATGAACAATGGCCAGGTACATTATGCGCAATTGCTCATCGCATCGGCGTAGTTGAAATCGCCGAAATTAGTGTCGTTATAGCGGTATCCGCTCCTCACCGTGACACCTGCTATGAAGCCAGCAGATACGCAATTGAACGATTGAAACAAATTGTTCCGATATGGAAACGCGAAATATGGGAAGACGGCTCCGAATGGAAGGGCCATCAGCAGGGACCTTGGAATCCTGCTGCCCCTCTGTGATCCGGTTAAAACGTAGACGGGGGCTGCAGTGTAAGTTTTTTGTGCTTCCGTTAGTTTGTGCTTCCGAAGTCCGTTTTCCTTTGGAATCTTAAAGGAGGTTCTATTTTTGACTGACCGTTATTCACGACAAAGCCGTTTTGCTCCTATTGGAGCAGAAGGTCAGAGACAACTGGGGACAAGCCGCGCTGTAGTGGTCGGGATGGGCGCTTTGGGCTCTGTTGCAGCTCAGCACTTGGTCCGCTCCGGCATCGGGTATGTCCGGATCATTGACCGTGACATCCTGGAATGGAGCAATCTCCAGCGGCAGGTGCTCTATACGGAGGAAGATGTTAAGCAGTTATTACCAAAGGCCCAGGCCGCATCTCAACGGTTGAAGAGCATAAACAGCGAGGTTACGATTGAGGCTGTTGTCGCTGATCTGACTCCGCATAATGCTGAAGCATTACTTGGCGGCGTTGATCTCATTATTGACGGTTCAGACAACTTCACAGTCCGCTATCTAATCAACGACGTTAGTCAAAAGCTATCTATTCCTTGGATTTATGGCGGTGTAGTGGGTGCAGCTGGCATGTCCATGACAATCCTTCCCGGTAAAACACCTTGCTTTAGCTGCATGTTTCCCTCCCCTCCTCCTGCCGGTTCTGTTGATACCTGTGAAACTGCAGGCGTTATTTCACCAGCGGTGGATATCATTGCGTCCATCCAGGCTGCCGAAGCTCTCAAGTATCTCAGCGGCAATCAGGGCGCTCTCCACGGAACCCTTTTTCAAATTGATGTATGGTATCATCACTGGATGCCTCTTAAGGTTGGGGATTCTCTTCGGAAAGACTGTCCCGTCTGCCAGCTTGGATCCTATGCTTACCTGGAGCAGAGCTCGACAGAAACGGCTGCAGCTAGTTTATGCGGACGCAATACCATTCAGCTCACGCCGGGGCGGCCCATCACCTTATCCTTAGATGAGCTTGGAGCAAGGCTGTCCAGAGTCGGCGATGTTCAGCGAAATCCATTCCTGCTGCGTTACCGCCGAGACAATGTCATAACCGCTGTTTTATTTCCGGATGGCCGCGCCCTCATTCAAGGAACCGAGGATCCCGTTATTGCTAAACGAATTTACAGTGAAATATTCGGATTATAGTCCAATATAGATTTGAAATAAAAATTAAGGTCTGGGAATTATTTATTTTAATTCAATGTAACCTGCGTCGAATTACCTATTTCTTCACTTTCTGGAAGGTTACCGTTTAATTCTAATAGACTGATATTGCCATTTTATCAATTTGTTGCTACCATAAGCTTATCGTAATGGCAATTGATACTTAGCCGCTTGAGGTGGAACATGCGTATACATATAACCGATCTTATTGATGGCGATATATTGAGTACCGATACTTTTAATACCTATGGATTGCATGTTCTCTCCAAAGGTACTCCCTTATCGTCCTGCGAAATTTCGAAGCTGCTTCAACATCAGATTGACTACGTCGAAATACATTCACGCGTTGCTGAGCATGTACCTATGCGCACAATTGAATCCGGCCTTAATCCCAAATGGCTTCCAACCGTTGAACCCATTTACCAGAATGCGGTTAATGGATGTGAACAATTGTTTCAAGATGCCCTTCACAACGGCAGGATTCAAGAAGCTGACGTCATTCAATCCTTTCAACCTCTCGTCGACAACTTCAAAATGGAACGTGACGTCGTCTCCATGCTGCTGCTGCTGAATACCAAAGATGATTACACTTATCAGCATTCTGTACAAGTTGGTATGCTTGCTTATTATTTAGCCTCGTGGCTCGGCTATGAGGAGAAGCAAGCTGTCAAAATCGGTCAAGCCGGATTCCTTCATGATATCGGCAAATGTAGAATTGAGGATTCCATTCTCAACAAACCGGAACGTCTCACGGAACAAGAATATGAATTAGTTAAGCAGCACACGGTTTATGGGCATGATATCATTCAAAGGTCCTTTGGCGATACACTGCACGCAACTGTTGCACTTGAGCATCATGAACGAACGGATGGTACCGGGTACCCTAACCGAATTAGCGGAGATGATATGCATCCCGTCTCCAAAATCGTTGCTGTCGCCGATGTGTACAGCGCGATGATTTCTTCCCGTGTCTACCAGAAAAAACGTGATCTATTGTTTGTCCTTAGGGAATTGTACCGAATGAGCTTCTCTGAACTGGATCCATTCACAACGCACACGTTTATCAAGCATATGATTCCGAACTTTATCGGTAAACGCGTTGTGCTGACCACAGGAGAATCCGGAACAATCGTTATGACTCATCCTTCTGAATTTTTCCGGCCCCTTATCCAAATTGATGATCAATTTTTCGATTTGACAGTCGATCGAAACCTTGAAGTGAAGCATGTCTATATGTAGGATTAATCTAATTTGAACAAAAACTCCGGAACACGGCATGATGCCGAGTTCCGGAGTTTTTTAATGGCTCTAAACTGCCTATAGGGATTAACCGATGGAGCCTTCCATCTCGAATTTGATGAGACGGTTCATCTCTACCGCATATTCCATTGGCAATTCTTTTGTAAATGGCTCGATAAAGCCCATAACGATCATTTGCGTCGCTTCCGCATCTGTCAGACCACGGCTCATCAAGTAGAAGAGCTGATCCTCGGAAACTTTAGAAACGGTCGCTTCATGCTCAAGCGTAATATTGTCGTTCATGATTTCGTTATATGGAATCGTATCAGATGTTGACTCATTATCTAGAATGAGCGTGTCGCATTTGATATTCGATTTAGAGCCTTCGGAGTTACGGCCAAACGATGCCAAACCGCGATAAGTTACTTTACCGCCATGCTTACTGATCGATTTGGATACGATTGTTGATGTTGTATCAGGTGCAAGGTGAGTCATTTTCGCACCTGCATCTTGATGCTGCCCTTTGCCGGCTACAGCGATGGAAAGCACCATCCCTTTAGCTCCGCGTCCTTTAAGCACAACCGCTGGGTATTTCATCGTTAATTTGGAGCCAATGTTACCATCTACCCATTCCATTGTTGCGTTTTCTTCGGCAACAGCACGTTTCGTTACAAGGTTATAGATGTTTGGCGCCCAGTTTTGAATCGTTGTATAACGAACGCGGGCATTCTTCATACATAGAATTTCTACAACTGCGCTGTGCAGTGAATTCGTGCTGTAGATTGGAGCTGTACAGCCTTCAACGTAATGAACCGTGCTGTCTTCATCAGCCAAGATAAGAGTACGTTCAAACTGACCCATATTCTCCGAGTTGATCCGGAAGTAAGCCTGCAGCGGAACTTCACATTTTACGCCTTTGGGCACGTAGATAAAACTGCCACCCGACCATACCGCACTGTTCAATGCAGCAAATTTATTATCTTCAGGAGGGATGATCGTACCGAAGAATTTTTTGAACAGCTCAGGATGTTCCCGAAGCGCAGTGTCGGTATCTGTAAAGATAACCCCCTGCTTCTCCAAGTCTTCCTGCATGCTGTGATAAACAACCTCAGACTCGTATTGCGCCGATACACCGGCAAGAAACTTCTGCTCTGCTTCAGGAATGCCCAGCTTATCAAAGGTTTCTTTGATCTCTGTAGGCACTTCTTCCCACGTTTTCCCTTGTCCTTCGGAAGGTTTAACATAATATTGGATGTCATTGAAGTCCAAGTCATCCATGTTGCCGCCCCAACGAGGCATTGGCATTTTATTAAACGTCTCCAAAGCTTTCAAACGAAATTCGAGCATCCAATCCGGCTCGTTTTTCATTTCAGAGATTGTACGCACAATCTCGGGAGTTAACCCTTTACCGGATTGGAAAATCGATTTATGCTCGTCTCGAAAGCCGTATTTATAATCTTCTATTTCGGGCATTTGCTTCGCCATAATGAAAGCCTCCCATCTTCTCCTACGCTCAAAAGCGTTTATTGTTGTTTATGATGCTCTATTCCTTTGCGAAGTGCATTCCACGATAATGTCGCACATTTGATGCGTGCCGGAAACTTACTGACGCCTGACAGCGCCTCGATATCTTCCAGCTCTTCAAATTCAACATCTCCGCCTTTTACCAAGGAAGAGAATTTGTCAGCCATCGCAACTGCTTCATCCACAGTCTTGCCAATTACGGCTTCCGTCATCATGGATGCGGAGGACATGCTGATGGAGCAGCCTTCGCCTGTGAACTTAGCTTGTTTCACAATTTCGTCTTCTACTTCAAGCTGAAGGGAAATCCGGTCGCCGCACGTTGGATTGTTCAGGTTGATCGTTAACGCATCATTATCCAACGTACCGCGATTACGCGGGTTTTTATAATGATCCATAATGACTCTGCGATACAAATCATCCAATTGCATAACCGAAGAACTCCTTTGTCTGATGGAGGGCGTCTAATAGCCGATCGACGTCCTCTTCGGTGTTATATACATAAAAGCTTGCCCTTGCAGTAGCCGAAACTTCCAGCCAACGCATAAGCGGCTGGCAGCAATGATGCCCAGCACGTATAGCAATTCCCTTCGTATCCAGAACGGTCGCTACATCATGAGGGTGAACATCCTCCAAGTTAAAGGTTACAAGTCCAGTGCGACCCTCCTCAGGGCCGTAAATGGTAATTCCATCAATGGTGCTTAGACGATCATAAGCATAAGCCGCCAAGACCTGTTCATGCTTCGTTATTTCATCCATACCGATTTCATTCAGGAAATCGATAGCCGCTCCAAGACCAACCGCACCGGCAATGATCGGTGTGCCTCCTTCAAACTTCCAAGGAAGCTCTTTCCATGTGGATTCATACAGGTCAACGAAATCAATCATTTCGCCGCCGTATTCGATCGGTTCCATGGATTCCAGCAGCGCCTTCTTGCCGTACAGGGCGCCTATTCCGGTCGGACCGCACATTTTATGTCCGGAGAAAGCATAGAAGTCGCAATCCAAGTCCTGAACATCAACTTTCATATGCGGCGTGCTTTGCGCTCCGTCAACAACCATTTTAGCCCCATGCCGATGCGCAATGGCCGTAATTTGCTTGATCGGATTAATGATGCCGAGCACGTTTGACACATACGTAGCCGATACGACCTTCGTCCGGTCTGTAATGGTATTCTCAACATCCTCCAAGCTGATGGAACCATCTTCTTGAAGCGGAATATATTTAATAGTCGCACCAGTTGCTTTTGCTGCTTGCTGCCAGGGGATGAGGTTAGAATGATGCTCCATCGGAGTAATGACGATTTCATCACCTTCACCGCAAACGGAACGGGCATAGCTTGATGCAACCAGATTGAGTGCGGTTGTCGTGCCCCGCGTAAAAATAATCTCCTGCGTGCTTGCGGCATTTAAGAAAGCAGCCACTTTCTCGCGCGCGCCTTCATAGGCATCAGTAGCACGTGAACCAAGCGTATGAACACCGCGGTGCACATTGGCATTGTCCAGCTCATAATACCGATTGACTGCATCAATGACGGAACGCGGCTTCTGTGAAGTCGCCGCGCTGTCCAGATAAACGAGCGGATGCCCGTTTATCTCCTGATGCAATATCGGAAACTGCTCCCGAATCGCTTTTATGTTCATCCTTCCAGCTTCCTTTCAAGCAAACGCTGAAGCTGCTCCTGTACCGCCTCGATTGGAATTTCCGACACGACAGGCGCCAAGAAACCGTGAATAATTAAACGCTCCGCGTTCTTTTTCGTAATACCGCGAGACATTAAATAATACACTTGTTCAACATTTACTTGACCTACGCTAGCCGCATGTCCGGCTTTAACATCATCTTCATCTATGAGAAGGATCGGATTGGCATCTCCGCGCGCTTTCGGGCTCAGCATCAGAACTTTCTCCGTTTGCACGCCGTTTGCTTTCGTAGCGCCTTTCTCGATCTTTGTAATTCCATTGATGATCGCTGTTGCCTTATCTTTCATAACGGCACGTGTCACCATGCTGCTCTCCGTACTGCGGCCGATATGAACGGCTCCAGTCGTCAAGCTCATTTGTTGGGAATTGTTGCCAACAGTAATCGCTTTGGCATCTGAGGTCGAGCCTTTTCCTCTGAGGATAGATTGCGTATCCGACAAGACATTGCCATCATTCAAATCACCGACGATCCATTCCATGCGGCCATCATTCTCAATGACTGCGCGGCGGATCGTCAAATCGATAATATTGTCAGCCATATGCTGGATCGTCGCATAACGAACCTGCGCACCCGGCTTAACGAATACTTCGACGATCATTTGCTTAGCAAGCGGCTGCTGCTCTCCAGCGCCATAAGCAGTCGTTACGTTATCTACATAAGTAACGCGGCTGTGGTTGTCTGCAATGACAAGAATATGCGGCACGAATGCGGCAGCTGAATCATCGCTGTAAAGCAGTCCCTGCAGCGGCAGCTCAACTTCCACGTTCTTGGGAACATAAACGAAGATGCCGCCATTCCATAACGCAGAATGAAGCGCAGTAAGCTTGTTCTCGTCTTGAGCAACCGCTTGGAACAAATGCTTCTGAACCAGATCGGCATGCTCGCGGGCTGCAGTCTCTAAATCTGTGAAAATAACACCCTTCGCCTGAAGCTCAGGTGAAAGTTGTTTCAATGCATTGCTGGAATTTCGCTGAACGACCAGCCCAGCCGATGTTTGGGCAAGCAATTCACGAACCGTTTCAGGCAGTTCGTCTGGTGATGCTAAAGCATCCTGCTGCTGATGATTGCCAATCGCATTCAAGTTCCAGCGGTCAATTCTGACTTTTTCCGGTTTCGGCCACTCCAGCGTTTCCGCCAGCTCAGCGCCTTTAGCCCGCAGTTCCGCAAGCCATGCCGGCTCGCCTTTACTAGTGGACAACGCTTCAACAGATTGGCGATTTACCGGAGTCGATAGTTGTGTACTCATTTTCGATGCTCCTCCTCCGCTCAAACCTGTCCGACCGTTTCATCTTCGATGCCTAATTCTTCTTTAACCCAATCATAACCTTCGTTCTCCAGACGTTCTGCAAGTTCTGGCCCACCAGACTTGACGATGCGGCCCTGCATCATAACATGGACGAAATCCGGTGTAATGTAGTTAAGCAGACGTTGATAGTGAGTGATAATAAGGAAGCCGCGATCCTCAGAGCGCATGGTGTTCACACCGTTTGCTACGATTTTCAAAGCATCAATATCAAGACCGGAGTCAATCTCATCAAGAATGACCAGCTTAGGATCAATCATCATCATCTGCAAAATTTCATTCCGTTTCTTCTCTCCGCCGGAAAAACCTTCATTCAGGTAACGGTGAGCAAATTCCGTGTTCATGTCGAGCTCTTTCATCTTGCTCTCCATTTGACGGATAAACTTAATCAACGAAATTTCGTTGCCTTCGCCGCGGCGGGCATTAATCGCACTGCGCAGGAAGTCGGAATTGGTTACGCCGGTAATCTCACTTGGATACTGCATGGCCAGGAACAAGCCGGCACGGGCACGCTCATCAACCGCCATTTCCAGTACGTCTTCGCCGTCCAATTGAACTTCGCCTTCAGTAACTTCATATTTGGGATGCCCCATAAGAGCCGAAGCAAGAGTACTTTTACCCGTACCATTCGGTCCCATGATTGCATGTACTTCGCCGCCTTTTATTTCCAGGTTAATCCCTTTTAATATCTCTTTACCCTCGATCGAAGCTTTTAAGCCACCGATTTTGAAATGTGTTGCCATGTCGAACTGCTCCCTCCAACTATTCGGTTATCCCATATTGAGACTTCCTCTTTTATAATCATACTGAATTGATTCTCATTGATTCTCAATACTTATTTTAATATAAGTTTCTTTATAAATCAATGAGCCGGATGTCCGAAAGCCCCTTAATTATTGGTCTTGACGGTTAAAAGGCGCTTAATATTTTTTATTTGATCATTGAAAACGCTATCGCTTAAAACCTCTTGCGCAGCTAGTTCCGGCATGCCGTCTTCCAGTCTGACCCAAGATTTACATCCGGTGTAAGCCGGTCGATTCGGAATACGGACAGGCTGTTCCAGAGCTCGGACACGAAGAAGCAGTAAATGCAGCGGCTTGGCCCGCTTCCATTTCAGTCTTTCTTCAGCAAAGGCATCCGTCCAAATATGGTATTCCCTTAGGCGATCCAATGATTCTTGATCACGAATCTCAATATCCTCAGCTACCTCGGCAAAAGCCCGGATTTCTATCTCTTCTGCCTCCGGATTCCACTCTTCCATTATTTGCTTTATTTCCCCTTGATAAACTTCCTTTAATAATTCCGGTTTCTGGTGCTCATAGGCAGGAAGCAGATAGAATACCGGGCTGACTAATTGAAAATCGCGAGTCTCCTCAGCAATCCCGCCTTTGCGCAATACCATGATTTGCTTGCCTTCCGTTAAAGCTTTAACCGTGACTGCCCATTCTTTTAGCGCTACGGGCTCTCCATGGGTTAAGAATTCAAATGATTTCATCGTTATCCGCCTCCTTAATTATTTGCCTCTCACATGGTACGCTCATCGCTATTTAGAACGATTATAACAAATGGAGGTATTCCAACGCGAAATAATATTCGTTATAATTATCTTTAGGTCAAGCGTACGAACGATCGAACCTATATCAACTACCGGAGGTGGACAAGTTATGTCTACTTATCATCCATTAACCGAACGGGAAGCAATTGAAATTTCCCTCACTCTGAAGGAGCTGTTTCCGGAAGGTGCAGAGCTTACAAGCCGTGAAATCGGCGACGGGAACTTAAACCTCGTCTTTCATATTTCTGATCCAGCCAGCGGCCGCAGCATCATTATGAAGCAGGCTCTCCCTTATGCCAAAGTTGTCGGCGAATCGTGGCCGCTCACACTGGACCGTGCGAGAATCGAGAGCGAAGCGCTGATCCTTGAAGGCGAGCTTGCGCCGGGTCTTGTCCCGCAAGTATACCATTATGATGCGGAGCTGGCTCTTACGGTCATGGAAGACCTCAGCAACCACGTCATCATGCGCCAGGGTTTAATGCAGAACAATCGTTATCCCCTGTTTGCCGAACATATATCCACTTTTCTGGCGCAGACGTTATTTTTCACTTCCGATCTAGGCATGAACCAGCAGGAGAAGAAACTGCGTGCCCGTAACTTTACGAATCCGGAGCTGTGCAAGATAACCGAAGATCTTATCTTCGACGATCCCTATCGCGATGCGGATACGAACAGCTTTGACGAAGCCATTCGCGATGAAGCGGCTGCTCTATGGAACGACGGGGCTCTTCATCTTGAAGTTGCTCTGCTGCGGGAGAAGTTCCTGACCCATGCTCAAGCTTTGCTTCATGGGGATCTGCACACGGGCAGTATTTTCATTACCCCTCAATCGACGAAGATCATTGATCCGGAATTTGCTTATTATGGACCGATGGGCTTCGATATCGGCGCTGTAATCGCGAATCTTCTGCTTAATTACACGAGCCGTGACCATTGGAACAGCGATGCCGCATCAGCTCATGATTATCGCACCTATCTGCTGGATTCCATCCGCGAGCTTTGGACCAAATTCGAGCTGAAATTCCGCACGCTATGGACAGAACACGGAAGCGACCGCATCGCCAAATCCGCACCTGGCTATATCGATCTTTATCTGCAGCGTTTGCTTCAAGATACAATTGGTTTCGCCGGGTGCAAAATCGTGCGCCGCGTCGTTGGACTTGCTCATGTTGCCGACATCGACAAAATCTCGGACAGCTCGCAGCGTGAACATACACAGCGGCTTGCGCTCTCAATCGGCAAATCGCTAATTAAATTAAATCGCCGGGCTAAATCAATCGATGAGCTGATTTCAACTGTACAAACTGCTTCTGCAGTAAAGGTCTAAATCGAAGGGAGCTTACGCATCATGAAATCGAATCAACCTGCGCTCCAATCCGTTATTTGGGCGACAGATCATCTGGATCTGCTCGATCAGCGCCTGCTGCCCGAGGAAGTCGTTTACCTTCCGCTTCAAACTGCCGAAGACGTATGGGAAGCGATCCGGCATCTGAAAGTCAGGGGAGCACCCGCAATCGGAATTGCTGCCGCTTACGGTGTCTTTCTAGGAAGCCGCCATGCAGGTGAAGGAAAAGAACAATGGCTGCAGCTTGTCCTGCAGGCTTGTGAATATTTAGCTACCTCGCGTCCAACTGCTGTTAATTTGTTCTGGGCGCTGGACCGCATGAAGGCACGTGCAGAGCAGCTGGCAGATACTTCAAACGACTATGCTCTTGATGCCTGCAAACAATTCCTGCTTGACGAAGCGATTGCCATTCAAAGTGAAGATGAGGAAACGTGCAGAATGATCGGCGTTCATGCGCTTACCTTGTTCAAGGACGATATGGGCGTCCTGACCCACTGTAACGCCGGCGGACTGGCAACCGCCAAATACGGTACCGCTCTTGCTCCCTTCTATCTTGCTCAAGAGCAGGGGATGAAGCTTCGTGTTTTTGCCGATGAAACCAGGCCGGTACTTCAAGGTGCAAGGCTGACGGCATTCGAGCTCCAGCAGGCGGGTGTTGATGTCACTCTGATCTGCGACAACATGGCTGGAATGGTCATGAATAAAGGCTGGATCGATGCAGTCATCGTTGGAACCGACCGTGTTGCGGCTAACGGTGATGTCGCTAACAAAATTGGCACCTACAGTGTTGCCGTTCTGGCAAAAGCACATCATATTCCGTTCTATGTAGCTTGTCCGCTCTCAACAATTGACCTGAATACACCTTCCGGTGATTTGATTCCAATCGAGGAGCGTAATGCGGAAGAAATTACAGAGGGCTTCGGTAAACGGACTGCGCCGCATGGCGTGAAAGTATTTAACCCTGCCTTCGATGTAACGCCGCATTCTTATGTAACGGCCATCATTACCGAAAAGGGAATTGTTCACCCTCCGTTTGACGTTAATTTGAAGAAGCTGTTTGAACAGCTCTAAGCACTCTCGCTTAGGAACAAAATAAGGTTGCCCTTATCCGCAGTAACAACTCTGCAGCTAAGGGCAACCTTTATTTGCAATTCGCTCTATACCATCAAGCGGAGCGCATCCGCGCCTCTCATACCCGTTGTGATACCAAGCGCCTCCGCTGCACCTGTGACTGATTCAAGCGGAGCCTCCATCAGCTCTTCTATCGTCCGAACTCCAACCGCACGGCCGGCGATGATACCTCTATCCTTCAACCGGTCATTGAGAAGAGCTACATCCAACGCTCCGCACATAATATGATGATCACAAATCCCTTTATATATCAAGGCTTTCAGTACATACGACTGATTAAAGTCACAATGCGGTCACAACAGCTCAGTTTATAGAAATAATGTTATCCAACCGCTCTGCGACTTCTTGCTGCATGCTCGGCAACACATGACTATAAACGTCTAAAGTGACTCCGACCTTCGAATGACCAAGCCTTTCAGAAATTACTTTAACGTTGATGTTTTGTTGAATTAGCATCGTGGCGTGAGAATGCCGAAGATCGTGAAATCGAATATGAGGTAACCCCGATCGTTCAACATCTTTCATATAGCTTTTTGTTAAGTTGCTTGGGAACACTGTTGATCCATCTTTGAGGTTAAAGATGACTAGATCCATGTCGTTTATGTTCATTGTATTTTTTTTGAATTCAATGTACCTTTGCTCCTGTTCCTTCAACACAATTATTAATTGTTCGGAGATGGATATATTTCGTTCTCCTGAAATTGTCTTAGTGCTGTCTTTTATTTCTTTCCCGTAATGAGTCAACGTCTGACGCACAGATATGATTTTCTTTTCATAATCAATATCTTTCCAACGTAAACCTAGGATTTCACCTTGTCTCATTCCAGTTAACAAGGCAATTGCATAGACACAGTAGTATCTTCGTTCCTTGGTGAAATTTAAGAACTGGTTTATTTGATCTACCGTCCAAACCGTAATCTGCCTTTTGGTCTTCTTTGGGAGGGTAACATTCCTCATTTTATTTTCTTTCACTAATTTGTACTCGATAGCTTTGTCTAATGCTAATTTTACGAGTGTACAAACTCTATCTATGGTGTTTCTTGCGAAACCATCATCATGCAAACTCTTAACAAATTCTTGGCATTGCATTGCAGATAGTTCTTGAAGCTTAGTACTGCCAATTCTTGGTGCAATGTGGTTTTTCAAATATAAAGTGTTGTTATAATAACTTGTTGCTTCACATTCCAACACTCGAATATTTTCTAACCAGTAGTTCATGAATTCAGCAATAGTCTTATTGTTTTGCTTGATATATTCATCGTCATGAACTTCTCTCTGTAAGAGCTGTAAAGAATCATTCGCTTCACGCTTTGAATTAAACCCTCGTCTTCTGATTTGTTTTCTTTTACCTTTAAAATAGTAATCAAATACAAATTCCCATTTTTTTGTTACAGGGTTCTTTGTTGGTTCTGCCATTGTAAAACCTCCGTTTATTTTTAGTAGTGACCAACTACAAAAACGGAGCCAATCTGTGATTTTTAAAATTATATCACATAATATAGCCCCATTTGTACTTAATACAAATTCCTATTCAGTTGTCCCTTTCAACCATTTTTCAAAAGTTTGTTCATGCACGAGATATCTTCGTCCTACCTTAATTGTCTTAAATTCACCTTTTTTTATAATTTCGTATGCTCTATCCCGACCGATGCCCATTTTCATCATAATTTCATTTACACCAATCATTACTCTTTGGTTTTGAACTTCCATGGCAACCACCTCTCTCCGCGGTTTATAACAGTCACGTATTATCTTACATTTAAGTTTACGCAAACAACGGAGATGGACTACCCCGTTATTTAATCACAATCTTTTTTCATTAACTCCAACGCCTAAAACCTTAGCTAGCTTAATAAGTGCACGCCATCGAATTTTATCGAACGTTGCAAAGCTAACCGGAGGACTCACTTCTTACTTCGACTTGCGCCATGATCGCCGTAACCTTGATTGTAAACAGCAGCATCTCTCCGACCGACTTTGCAAATACCTGCTTGCATAAATCAAGGGGAAGATAGCGCCATACTTTTCTGCGTGGCCCCAGCCCGGTACGCAGGTTCCGTCACCAGGGCTTTCCCCTTTGATCGCGAACACCCGCCTGACTAGCCGTTCCTTACAGAATCGATATATACTTCATTCGTAATTCGGCCAGTTTCCCCCAGTTTTTGTTAATCACACTTCAGTAAATTACTGTGTAGAATGATGTCGTTTTATGTAAGTCTTTAATAGTTGAATGGACAATGTCAGAGTCACGAGGATTTTAATCTCTTGACTCTTTTAACATTATTTACCTCTGTCTTTATAGAGGGGCAGTCAATAATTTTGTGTAAACTCTTTTTCAAGGTATTTCCCCGAGGAGGAATACCTTCTTAACGTAGATGCTGTCCGACCCGATCTGGGAAGAAATCGGTGGAGGAGCATCTGACCCCAGTTCTGGACACGGCCTTTCCATTTGCGAATGACGTCCATGGTGAGAGATAGAGCAATTTAAGAAGGGCCTCATCAGAAGGAAATATGCTCTTTCCCTTCGTCACTTTACGAAGCAGGCGATGGTGGCTCTCGATGATGTTCGTCGTGTAGATGAGCTTACGGATCTCAGGCGGGTACTTAAAAAAGGTCGCCAAGTTATCCCAATTATTACGTCAGGAATTGGACGATAAGAGGGTAACTTCGTGCCCCATATTTCCTCGAAGCAATCGAGCTCTGCGAGAGCTGCTTCTTCAGTTGTTGCTTTGTAGATAAGCCTCAGGTCGGCTGTCACTTTCTTGAACCAGCACAAATAGTAACTACGATCGCCTCAATCCATGCCAAATATAAAGAGTAGTCTCGAAAACGCATCAGCCGTCCCCTTTACAGCGGATTAAAGTTCTTCTTCGATCAGCTTAACGATTGTATCGAAGTCAAACGTATTCGTGACCATGACGTCATTGACCATAATACTCAGTGTCAGCCGGCGATTTCTTCGTCGTCTAATTGTGATGACTTCTTTCCAACGAAACGAACTTATTAAAATTCTTAAGGAACACTAGTTCAACCGTTCCAACCGGGCCATTCCGCTGCTTAGCGATGATGAACTCGATGATGTTCTTCTTTTCTGTCTCAGCATTGTAATAATCGTCACGGTAAAGAAATGCAACAATATCCGCGTCCTGCTCGATCGAGCCTGATTCCCGTAAGTCCGACATGATCGGTCTTTTGTCTTGTCTCTGCTCAACATTTCGGCTTAGCTGAGATAGCGCAATAACCGGCACCTCAAGCTCCCGAGCTAGTTGCTTCAGCGTACGAGATATTTCGGATACTTCCTGCTGACGATTTTCTTTCCGACCATGACTGGATATGAGTTGTAAATAATCAATCATGATAAGTCCGATTTCGCCTTCCTGCTTCATAAGTGACCTGCACTTTGAACGGATCTCCGAAACCGTAATCGCCGGTGTGTCGTCGATGTAAATATTGGCTTCAGAAAGTGCACCGATTGCCATTGTGACCTTCTCCCAGTCTCCGAACTCCATGTATCCCGTTCGAATGTGACTGGCGTCGATATTTCCTTCAGAGCTGATCATCCGATTTACAAGTTGAGCGGCAGACATCTCCAAACTGAAAACGGCGACCGTTTTTTTCGACCTTATCCCGACATTTTGTGCTATATTCAAGGCTAATGCGGTTTTTCCAACCGATGGCCGCGCCGCAACGATGATCAGATCATTTCGTTGAAATCCTGCTGTCATCTTGTCAATGTCATCGAACCCCGAAGAGATTCCAGTAACTCCGTTTTCTGAATGGTTGTGATACCGATGCTCCAACTCTTCGTAATTATTTAGACATATATCGGCAATGTGTTTGAACGGCTTTTCGCCTCCGGAAGCGCGATACGCCAGCGCTGCCCCAACCTTCTGCATGCCTTCAATAATTTCACCGGCATTCCCTGACCGCACAGCATCTTCTATCCGATCCTTGTACTCCAAAATAGCGGCTCTCTGCAAATATCGATCCAGGACAATTCCTGCGTAATGTGAGACGTTCGCCGCTGTCGGGACCGCATTCGCGAGCTTTGTTAAATAGCTAACACCTCCGACCTTTTCCAGTTCCTCGCGATCCTGCAACGTAGTTGTGAGGGTCACAATATCGATCGGCTGACCGTCTTCGCGCATTTGAGTCATTGCGCGAAATAATCGGGCATGCGGCTCATAATAAAATTCATCGCCTCGAAGCAGTTCAATGAGTTTGTCCAAAGCTTCAACCGAAATTAGCACCGATCCGAGAGCAGCTTGCTCCGACTCTATGCTCCTTGGTAACTGGCCCTTATTGATTTCTACGAGCGGCGATTCGTTCTGCAATCCCCCTCATCCTTTCCCTTACGGAATCCTGCGGAGGCGCTGCCGCGCCCTTCGATCTCTTCAAGTTATTCATGTGTTGTCCAGCTCCTGAGCGCAGCTGGTCATGGTAAACGGTTATCGAGTCCTTAACAGGCTCCAGCCGTTTGTTCAGATCAGCGACTGTAGGCGGCCAATTCGCAACACTCGCAGCATACCGCTTAAGATTGGTCATCGCTGTTTCAAATGGGATATCGTTCAAAAGCTCAAACCAGGCATCTACTTTCTGTTCGTTGCCGCTGAATGAAGGATAGTACTGCAATATCTGGCCAAACAGTTTCCAAACGTCAGCCTTCCTCACGCTCTGTTTCCCTCGCCTTCTGTGCAAAGAATGCCGCCCTTTCGGTTTGGCTGCTTCCACCGGTTCTTTGTGCTTGACGACGTGTTTGCCCTGATTCAAACGCCTCAAGGGTGTATATTCCGCGGCCGTCGCAATTCTGAAGGATGCCCCAAAGATACCGGATATCCTTGCCCGCCTTCCTCGTTAATTCAACTGCACGAATGACAATCGAAGGGTTCATTCCTTTGGTTATGTAGTCTGAAAGCGACTTTGACTGGATGGGGCTAATCCTTGAAGGAAACTGAGCATCAATCGCTCGGATCGCTTTTGCAAAATTCAGATCGACTATTTCGCGTTCACCACCACCATCTTTTTTCGTTTCGTTTTGTTTAAATAATGCTGAACCTTTTACCTCATGGTCTACCTCACCTTTTACCTCAGCTTTTACCTCATGGTTTACCTCATTTATTGAGGTAAAAGGTATTAGCCGATATTTTCCTGCTTGCTGCTTTCCAGAGTTTTTATATTCGATACGGCCTTTCTGGACCAAATAATTTCGGTGTTTGGTAAGGGTGTTTTCTGAAAAGCCTACTTTTGCCTGTAACAGGAGATTGGCTACTGCAAACCACTCTGGCCATCCACTCTTATTTGCAACCGCCATAAGGTGGAACCACAAAGTTTGTGTAGATGCTTCCAACGGATTTGTTTCGAGCCAATCAAAAAAGGCGTTCATCTCCCGCAAATAATTCACATTTATTCACCACCTCAAAGCAACGCCGTGGTTGCTGCCTAGCTTATTCAGTTGTCAAACGACAAAGGAAGTTGAAAATGGCATTTTCTCGAAATAATCTCCCTGCCCGGAGGTCATTTTCTTTTTAGCTTCCGCAATCTCGGCTTCAATCTCTTCAATTTCATTCCACAATATCCAATCCCATGTTCCAACCGATTCCTGTGTATGTTTTAATCTACGGTATATCAATATCAGGTTCTCAATTCGTTTCCGTCCTGCGCTAAAGTCATAAATGGCATCTTGTCCCATAGATTCACCCCACTTTATATGTTTGCCTGTTTCCGAAAGAACCGAAGCCGAATTGCATCCATGGCTAACGCCCTATTTCTGTCATCCAAATAATCCATGTCAGACAAGTTGACTATATGCTGCTCGTTGTACAGGTGAAACGCTAAATCTAGCATGAAACGCTCGCTTTTGGACCACGGCTTGGCAATTCGTTTCAAGGCGGTAACCTCGATGCTCCCTTCTTCAAAATCGAAATATTTTGGAGTTAGGAAGTGTTGCAACTTGCTGTGATTCATGAACAGGTACAGTGTGGAGCGCCAATATCGATCAATCAATAATTGTGCAGGAATTGAAGATGATATTATCAATTCGTATCCCTCCTAGAAATGAATTTTGTCAAACGTAGCTTCCCATTCAGGGGTATCGTTTTCAGGCTCAAGGCGATCTCCATCATCAAACGGTTTTAGCACTAGCACATAGCCGACATTGCAATAAGTGTCACTATGCGCGCCATATTTTTGAGGAGCCATTCCGTTTTTCACTGTAGGCCGGACCTGCGTTCTTGCCGATCCAATCCGTATACGTCTCGCACCATTGGAGAAATAGATGAGTCAGAACTCGCGGATGGCCAAGTTCACGAATGACCGGAAAATCCTCCCGATTCAGCAGTTCTGCTGCCTTCGTCGGTCCAATATCCAACAGTTCCATAAACTGTGTTCTGTTGAAGATTGGTGGAAGACTGCTCGCCAGCGAATGCTTCTCGAGCGCCGAATCGACAGCGGCGTTGATCATTGCTTGCATTAGTTCATTATCGATCTCAAATTTCAGCAATTGATATCACTCCTTAACTGCTCTGTCTTTCGTTTCAATTGTCCGCCAGTGCTTTGATATTCACTATGACCACGCGACCTCCGCAGCAACCTTTTATTTCACTATCATCAAACTTAAGTCAGGCAATTAGCTCACCTCTTTTGAAAGTTCATTCCACTTTACGTGGAACTGATCTTCAAAAAAAAGTGTTGCGGTAACCTCTAAAGCAGCTGCTATCTTTTCAAGCTCATTTGTTACGATTGGTCGCTTGCCATTTTCTTTCATGTTATAATTTGAAATGGTCATGCCGATTTTTTCAGCAACGAACTTTTGAGCTATACCTTTTGATTTTCGTACGATTCTAATTTTCTCATGGACTTTCATTTAATCACCACCTTATTCCACGAAAAGTGAAGTTCATGTATTGAATATATTCCACGATTTGTTGATTGTCAATATAAAATTTAACTTTTAGTGTATTTTATTAAACAAACAGTGTAATACTGCTATGATAGGTGTGTAATTGAGCATTAATACTCTTGAATGGGCGTGAAATCATGAGTTTGGGCAAGCGTTTGAAAGCCGAGCGAGAAAGACACGGATGGTCGCAGATATTTGTTGCCTCCAAGATAGGCATTACGAATACAGTCCTATCTAATTACGAACGTGATTATCGTGATCCTGATACAGAAACCTTAGGGAAATTAGCAGACCTTTATGAAGTTACGACTGATTGTCTTTTGAAAGGTACATTGAAAAATGTTGATACTTCAGTAAGATTTACCGTCGAACCAGCAAATCCTGACCCTGAGAAAGACTTCCATTTTTACAATACTGATGGCGTTCAATTCATAGCCCGTTCAAAGCAAAATCTTTCTCCTGATGCCTTCAGAAAGATGCAAGAGCTCGCGAAAAAGGCCAGAGAAATATTTGATGATGACGAGGACCAGGACTGAATCAACCGGCTCCGCAATCATTCGTCCGGAGTTCAAGCGAGCGATCAACACGGCGAATCAAATTCTGCAAGAGCTGGGAAATCCCGAAGCTCCGATCTGCCCATATTTTATTGCAAATAAATATGGATGGAAAATTAGACATGAACAATTAATGGGCCCTGATGGGCTTACCGCAAAGGATATTCGTAACGGCAAAACAAAGTTCGTCATCTTCGTAGCTTCGGATATCAATCAATTATATTCAGAAGGTACTTTGAAAAGGCGGCAACGGCATACCATAGCACACGAAATTGGTCATATCCTTCTTCACTCAGAATATGATTGGTTTGATTTAGAGCCAGAAATAGATCAGAAACTCGAGGTCGAAGCTCATTGGTTTGCAGCTCAAATACTAATGCCAGATTATGTTTTTAAGTCGATTAGAGATCTAGATCCAGAAACTCTCTCGGATAAATGTGATGTCAATTACACGTCTGCCAAAAAGCGGATAGAAAAAATTGATGACAAAATAGCCAACAGATTAATACAAGACGCTTCAACATTTTTTACTAGGGGACCCGCAGGATGAAATCGAGGAACATTTAAACGTATTTTTACAAGGCAAGATTATTGAAGTCTGGCAGGACGGCGAGCTGCAAGATTACGGCGGACCGATAGAGCGACATACGAAATACGAAGTCGTTATCAACGGTAAACATTATATGAAACATGCTTATGAGTTTCGCATCAAAGCCCTGTAACCTGTAGGGCTCTTCTTACACTTTCTCCCGAACAAACATTCCCACTGGAGGGACAAAGCATGGCTTCTTTTATGAAAATTGACGCAAATAATAAGCAAGGCTTTAAATGGATCTGCATTTAGGATGGCCCGCCCGATCCGGTCACCGGCAAAAGGAACCAGATTAAGCGCCGCGGTGATACGAAGAAGGAATCGGAAGTTCATGTCGATAAAGCGATCGCAGATCTGAACGATTACGGCATTAACAGCAAAGTTGTGAGGAATATGCCTTTTGAGAAGGTCGCAGCTGAATGGCTGGAGACCTATGCCCGTGGGAAAGTTAAGAAAATCACTGTCAGATTGTGTAAGAATTCTGTCGCAATTTTAAACCGCGTTTCCCAGTGTGTTTTCAGGTAAGCTTGTAGATGCGCTACCGTTACACTGTCCACGCCGGGGACTCCTCCGTTCTGCACCACTCGCTTGTAAGCGAGCCGAAGGTTGTCTCCTTCGAGCATCCGCTCCAGCAGGTCGTTCTGGACTTTGCGAAAGGTATATAGCCGCGGTTAATATCGACAAAATAACGCATCGATCACATCAGAAGATTCTAAACGATCTGGACGATCAGAATCTATCAAGGTCGCATATTGAAGGTGTGCACGTCACCGCAAACTTGATCTATAAATACGCGATGAAGGAAAATATCGGAAGGACAACCCGGCGGCGGGCGCAACAATCCCGACGAGGACCAGGATGGTTGAGGAGATCGAGAGTAATCCGATCGAGGAGAAATATTTGGAGAAAAAGGAGTTGGCTGAATTTCTCGATGTGGTCCGTAAACATGGATTGCCGGATGACTAAGAGATGTTCTATCTGATGGCCTTCTCTGGAATGAGGTCAGGAGAGATGATCGCGCTCAAGGAAACAGATTTCTTTTCTGACACGAAGAGGGTTCGTATTACAAAGACCCCGTACAACCCGGACAATAACCTACTGAAGTATGAACTGACTCCGCCGAAGACAGAAGGATCATTCCGTACTTTCGACCTAGATCCAAGCATCATGGACCTTATCCAAGACCGGATAAAGCGCCAGAAGAAGCTCAGAATGAGTATCCTGAACTTTAACAAATGCAATGACTATGGATATCCTTACATTCAGAAAACCGTTATCCGCCGGATGGAGAGACTGATGAGGAAGACATCCATCAAGAAGAAGGCGACGCCTCACATCTTCCGGCACACTCATATCAGCATGCATGCAGATTCCGGTGTCCCTCTTACTACGATCATGAAGCGAGTCGGCCTTGATGATCCTAAGACGACGTTACAGATTTATACCCACGTTACGAAGAAGATGCAGAAGGATGCAATCGACAAGGTTAATACCTACTTTGCGGACATCTTGAAGGTCTCTAATTTGCAAGAAATGTGACTTTACCGTGACTTTTAAACAAAAACGGGACCTCGAAAGATCCCGTTTTTCTTGATATATCAGGGTTATGATGCAGTAATTACATCATTCCGCCCATCTTTTAGCCGCTTACAGAAGCTTTCGGAAATGCTCTTTTAAAGAGATTTGACCGCTTCAATGGTGCAAAACAGAATAATGACTTTGGCTTTATTTCATTTTCGAACGAAGTTTTCGTGACTTTTACCGTTACCTTTTTCGCATTTGTGACTTTCTAAGAGTAAACCGTTAGCCCCTATCAGCTAGCGGTTAAAATCAGCCATAAATATAATCCTCTTTTATCCTCTTCATTCTCGCTGCATTCTTTGTTTCTATGAACGGAATGACATTTAGGTTATACGCCTTCTCATCCTCATCTGAATAATCCCTTGCGTCTTTCAAACTCTGCTTACAAGCGTTAAACTTCTTACCATCCAGCGAAACAGAATTAATAATGATGTGGTTATGGTAATGACTTTTATCTAAGTGAGTGCTGATGATAAATTAATACTTGTCGCCAAACAATTTCTCGGTCCACTTCAATCCGATTTCATGTGCTTTATACGGATCGGTAACCTCATTCTCCTTGAAGGATTGAATGAAATGAAAACCAAGCGTTCCTTTTTCTTTATTGTGTTTTTTCTTATTCCCGATCATCTGCTTATAGGCGAGCTTATCATTCGTTGCACAATTACGCCAGTAACTAAGCAGCCGTAATCTGTTTTTTTATCGTTGACGATGTATTTTAGAGAACGGTTCAGTGTCGTTCGTATAGTAATCTGTTTTACGTATGGCACAATGAATCATCCCCCATCGAAAAATTTTTCGATCTGACTATAGATGCCGTCTCGCTGCTTCTTCAAGTATTTAATATCATCCAAGCTAACATACTCCACTTAATTTGCACGGCGGGCAACTTAGTTAATGTTGTTACCGATCTTGTTTACCTCATAAACCAATTGCTCCACCTGTGTATAATCACGCTTTATGATATAACCCTCTAATGCCATTCTTCGAAGGTACTTGCTCCGATCCAGCTCTGCGACCGCTGCCTTTTGGTCAATCATTTCCATCTCGCGTTCTGTAATAAACGAGCCTGCCCATAGACCTGTAAAATCCTTATTAAACTTTCGTCACTTATTATTGTACCAAAGTTTTTCTTCTTTCCTGGTTCCCTGATCCCGTGGGAAATCTAATAACGTTCTTTCACAAGACGGTAATGGAATAAAATTCGACTTCTAATTAACTAACGTAATTAATTAGCAATTTATGATAATTCACACGCGACACCGTCCCGGTCACGATCGAGCTTTGTGCTATAGCCGGGACTCCTTCGTATAACGGGGCTTTACCGGACGCCTTAACTGTGGTGCAATTTGCATAAGTAACGTTAGTTATATTGGCAGGAGGAGTTGTCGGCGTTATTTCTGGCTCCGTTTCTTTTACGTTTCCACTGGTCTTACCGCTAATTACGAAGAGGACTCTCGTGCCATCTTTGTAATCTTCAAGCTGATTGCCGACCCACGCGCCGGCTCCGCGATTGTCAGATGAGGGAACGTAAGCAACGTCAGCTCCATTTCCACCCTCTTCGCACATCGCCATTGGCCATTCATCACGGTCATCGCCGTCTTTTGTTGGAATACCTGTGAGTGACTGTTCGCGGTTAGCGTCCGCACCTCGATCAATTGTACAGATCGCTGACTTACCATTCGCCATTGCCGCTTTTATGTGCGCCGCTGTCTCCGGATATTTATCGGCAGGGAATCTTAGCGTTACGTCATACGTTACGTTTCCACTTGTGATCGTAACTGTGAACGTTATCGAGTCATAGTTAACATTTGCGCCGAGCAATTCCGCAGCCGCACGTACAGGTACGTATGTCGTTTCGCCCATCACTATTGGTTCAACTTTGGCGATCATTCCGTTTACGATGAGCTTCATTTTCGGTTTTGACGTTACTTCTTGCGCTGCAGCCTGCGGTGAATCACCGGACGTAATCGTCACGGTTTTAGCCTTCGCGTTGTAGTTAACATCCGCGCCTAGTAATTCCGCTGCAGCTCGGACTGTAACGTATGTAGTACCGCTAATAACCTTCGGCTCGACACTCGCAACCACACCGTTAACAATAAGCGTCATTTTCGCTGCTGCATTTGCCATTGTGGTCAAGGATAGAAGCATTGAAATGACTAATATTAGCGTTATCTCCAGCCTGTTTTTCACTCTCTTAACTCTCCCCTTTAGTTTTCAGACTCAAAGACCGGAACCTTATCCGTTCTGGGCTTCTCATGGATTGGATTTAAAAAATATATATGTATTAAGCGATTTCTAGTTATGAACGATAGTAGGGACCAGCATCGATATAAAAATTAGCAAGATAAACCCCTTTTTTCGACCGAAGCGTAAAATCAACCCATCTGCTGCTTTTACTGCCGATTTGGCTGAATTACGGAGAGTAGGAGCAGTTTGTGAATCATTTCACATCTTAAGATATTAAAAAAATTGTCGTGGCATCTTGTGTCACAATAATAATTCTTTTCTTGCTCTTCATAGACAAACCTAAAATCGATGAGTTCTTTGATCCGCCACAACAGATTTTCTTTCGAAACTACTAACATGTATAGATATATATATAGAATTGCAATCATGGACTTTACTTGGGGAGATCATCTGAACTACCTGCTTACAAGACACACCTTCATCATATCGAAAAAAGGCACAATCTCCTTTTCTATTTTGGAGGATTACGCCTTTTTTCGATAAGATGGACTTTCTCAATGGCTTCCTCGAAAGGCAGTGTGCTTAGATGAGCGGGTCGGCGATCATGACCTTTTCAAGTCGAAGATCAGTAGATTGCGTCACTGCCACTTTTACCGATTTCATTTAAATTTTTTTTGAACGATCTCTTGCTTTTTATCGTTCACGATTAATTGAAAGATATCCGGTCGACTGTAATGTCCGACAGCGTCAAAATCAAACCGGCTTTGTGTGATCTCGGAAAGATCCAAAGTCGCCATCAGAATCCCTTCTTCATTATAAAGTGGCGGGACTACATAATCGCCTAGCGGTCCGACAATGGCGCTGCCGCCCCGGCTGAGTATATCGTCATCCTCCTGAATGTCCGCATAGTAAGCTAGATCGGCGGGATAGGACGCTTTGGTTGCAAACTGATTGCAAGAAATGACATAACATCGGCCTTCGCAAGCGATATGCCGGATGGTGGATTGCCACGTATCGCGGGCGTCCGCCGTTGGCGCAATATAGATATCGATGCCTTGCGCGTACATGGCCGTTCGAGCCAATGGCATATAATTTTCCCAACAAATCAAGCCGCCTATTCTGCCGAACGGCGTATTTATGACGGTTAGTGTGCTGCCGTCGCCTTGTCCCCACAGGAGACGCTCGGAGCCGGTGGGCACAAGCTTGCGATGCTTGCCCAGAAGGCTCCCGTCCGGCCCGAGATAGATCATGGAATTAAATAAGGTTCCCGTACTGAACTCCTGGTCCCTCTCTACCATGCCGATGACCAGATAAACCCCAAATTCCTTTGCTAGTTCGCCCAGCATCCCGGTTTCGGTCCCCGGAACTTCGATCGCGCTTTCCCAGTAGCGCTGCCAATCCTTTCTCCCTTCGACCGTACGGCTACCGACACGCGCGCCGAAGCTTAATCCCCTTGGATAACCTGGCAAGAATACCTCGGGGAACACAATCAGATTCGCGCCTTGTCCTGCCGCCTCCTTTGTCATGCTTGCGATCTTATCCAGGGCAGACTGCTTATCAAATAAAATAGGCGCGGACTGAACAACGGCAACTTGGACACGTCGACTTTTCATTCCACCATTCCTCTCTGGGTCGATGCATTTTGATAGTAATGAGCGAGCTCCACGATCATTGCGCCCATTCGTTCGTTCTCGGGCGCCAATACCCGTTTCACTCCCTCTTCCTTCAACGCTTCAGCCGTTACTCTGCCAACCGCAACCGCGAGCACCCAATTGCGAAAGCTTTCATTGATCTCCAAATAATGGCCATGATTATTCGCATATTGGAAGAAGTAGCGGACCTGTACGGCTGTTGTAAAACAAACCGCGTCCACAGACCCCTCTTCTATTTCACGGCTAAGCCGGCGTGAAACTTCCTTAACGGGAGCCACATGCTTATAGGGCAGGATGGCCCGGACAACAGCGCCTCTCCCTTCAAAAAACGAAACTAGTTCAGGCATCGGTTCGCCATGGAGTTGAATGGCGACGCCTTGACCAGCATACTCGTATCCTTGCAGCGCATGGATCAACCCTTTTGTCGTTCCATCTTCGTCCATAACGATTGGCTGAATGCCATGCTGCTTCAGCAAAGCAAAGGTCTTGTAACCTCTCGCACCAACCTTGGAGCATCGCAGCATGTCCAGCAACCGGTCGCGGATCCCAATTCGTTCGGCTTGTTCCAATAAGGCTTCGAGACCTGTTCCCGTCGTGAATATCGCCCAATCGGTTCCGCTTTCGAGCAATTGGAACAGGTGACATTCCACATCCTGTTCTTGCAGCACGAGCAAGCCCTGCTGCGAACGAACGATCGGTTCGCCACCTTGCCGCGCAATAATCTCGCTGAGTTCCCGTATTTTGCGGGAGCCGGTGATCACAACTCGTTTCCCTTCCAATCCTTTAGCCACGGTGTCCTCCCGAACCGGTACGGCGCCAATACGTCCCGAAATCCTCGACTGCTTCCCGTTCCCGAATAAAAGTCTCCAGTACAGGGCGGACTGCATGCACCAGTTGTTCGAACGGTACGGTTTCCTGAAACCGCTCATTCAAAGCCGTACCCCGTGCGCTTCCTCCTAGAAAGATGTCATACTTCCCGGGAGCGCGACCGATAAAAGCGATATTGGCGTTGTACGGACGCGCGCAGCCGTTCGAGCAGCCGGTCATTCGAATGGTGATGTCCTCATCGGCAAGTCCCAGTTCATCGAACAATTGCTCAAACTGCGGCATCAACTCCGGAAGCGCTCGCTCCGACTCGGCCAAAGCAAGCCCGCAAGTCGGCAGCGAAACGCAGGCCATCGTATTCTGCCGGACCTTCGACAGTTCCTCCGGCAGCGGTACGCCTGCGGCACGCAGCCGTTCTTCAATGGCGAGTCGATTCTCGTCCGTAATTCCGCTGAGAATGACATTTTGCTGCGAAGTGAAACGAATCGTCGGCTGGAATGCCTGCACGACATCGCGGAGCGCCGACTTGAGTCGCATCGTCTCCGAATCCTTGATGCGACCGTACGGAATAAACAAGCCCAGATAACTTATCCCGTCGCGTTCCCGATGCCATCCGAGATGATCATTCCCGTTACTCCACTCCAGTTGCCGCGGCGGTTCCAGCCTCCGGCCGAGCCTCGCCTGGACTTCTTCCCGGAACCATGCCAAACCCCGTTTGTCGATCAAATATTTCATACGGCCAAAGCGCCGATTCGTGCGGTCGCCGAAATCCCGTTCAATCGTGACGATGGCTACGCAGGTATCTAGAATTGTTCCGACCGCCTCGTCTCTGGCTACATAGCAGAGCGGACTGGCGATCCTCGGGTAGGTGTCCTGATCCAGCGCCATTCGTCCCATGCCGCCGCCGACCAACACTGTATACCCTTCGACATGGCCATCATGAATATGCGCCACCAGTCCAAGATCGTTATCGTACACATCCAGACAGTTGTCTCCCTCCGGTACGATGGCGACCTTGAACTTGCGAGGCAGGTAAACTTCCCCGTACAGCGGCTCCTCCGTTTCGCCTTCCGTGAGTTGAATGGGCTCGCCGTCCACCCAAATTTCATGATAAGCATTCGTTTTCGCGCTCAGCCGATCCGCAAGCGCAAGCACATCGTGGCGCATCTCCGCGCGAAACGGTTCGTCTCCCGGTTCCGCGCAGCAGATCGTATTGCGGCCGGAATCGCCACAAGCCCCGAGTGTCGTCACCAGTGCTTCATTCAGTGTCTTGATTGTCGTCTTCAGGTCGCCTTTGAGAATCCCATGCAGCTGAAGCGTTTGACGAGTGTGATGCGCATGTTTTTATAATCCGTATACTCGTCCGCCAGCCGGTCAAAGACCAAGTATTGTTCCGGAGACAGCACGCCGCCCGGAATGCGGGCGCGGATCATCATGCTGTAATGCCGCTCCTTTCCCTCTTTTCTAAGCTCCGCTCGCAGGTCCCGGTCATCCTGCTGATAAACGCCATGAAACTTGAGCACTTGAATATTATCTTCGGAAAATTTGGGCTCACCGTCCTGCAGCGCTTCTTTAAGCGTGCCCCGCAGGTGGCGGCTCTGCCGTTTGATAATCTCGACCTTGGATAGTTTTTCATCATTTGTGGTTGCCATTATACTGAACTCACTCCCCATTGAATTCCGACTTAACCACTATGATAAAAGAAAAGAGCAAAAAACAAACCATCCAAAAGCAGATGAATTACAGCCATCCACTTATCATGAGCCGTGCATTTTTAAACGGATCCCTACGGGACAAATACAACCAGTATTCGCCCGCTGTATTCACAACTTACAATATTTCTCTCCAAAAAATAGCCGTATGATCTCTTCTAATGAACAACCCAATTGATTAAAATAAATACCATCTATGTCAACAAATGGATAAAAATTTTCCAAGGTTAAGATGAAATTAACATCTTTATTTTCAAAAATCAGTGTTATGATAAAAATCACATTCATGTTTTATTTTAAAAATGAGGGAGGTGAATACCATGTGGAAGCCCGACCGCCAAAGCAAAAGACCTCTATATGAACAAATTGCCGACCATTTGGAACAGCGAATTTGATACGGCGAGTTTCCGCCGGGCAGCTTGCTGTCATCCGAACGCAAATTGGCCGACCTGCTGGGCGTGAACCGAAGCACGGTCATTCTGGCTTTCGCCGAGCTTCGCTCGCTCGGTATCATTGAAAGCAGAACAGGCAGCGGAACGCGCGTCAGCACGACCAAATGGGGGGCTACGCCCAAACATACGCCTAACTGGAAACGGTATGCCTAAGGGGGCAGATTTCTGCCCAACCTGCCTTTTATGCGCAAAATCCGGGAAGCGCTGACGCAGCATTCCCTGATCGATTTTGCCAGCGGCGAGCTGTCGGCGGATTTGGCGCCCATGGATGAAATCGCAAGTCTGATGAGTGAACACCGCTATACTTCTTATTTGGGCTATGATCATCCGCAAGGATACATTCCGCTCAGACAAGCGCTGGTTTCCTATCTGAGGCAGCATCGGGATATTCAAACGACCGAATCTTCCATCCTCATCACTTCCGGATCGCAGCAATCGTTGTATTTGATTACGCAATGTCTGCTGTCGCCGGGAGACGCCGTAGCCATTGAACCTTCCTACTGCTACTCGCTGCCGATGTTTCAATCCGCCGGCCTCCGGTTGTCCCGGCTCCTCGTCGATCGGCATGGCGTCCGTCCCGAGGACATTCGCGATTTATATAAAAAACATCGCATCAAAATGGTATTTCTGAATCCAAATTACAAAAATCCGACGGGCACTGTCCTGAGCGAGAAGCGGCGCAAGCAGTTGCTGGACATGGCCAATGAATTGGCACTGCCTATAGTGGAGGATGACCGCTTATGAGGGAACGCCTCCCTCACCGCTCAAATCGATGGATTCGCTAGGCTCCATCCTATATATTGGATCGTTCTCCAAAATCGCCGCCTCCGGACTGCGCATCGGCTGGATGGACGCCCCCCATGCCATTGTGGAAAAGACTGTCAGATGCCAGGCAGCAGATGGATTTCGGACTGAGCGTCATTCCCCAGCAAGTCGCCGCGCAGTTTTTGAAGTCGTCCCACTTTAAACTACGGATACAATTGCAGTTTAAATGGGACTTACTGATTGAATCGCTGCAGAAGGAGCTGCCGCATGATCTGGTTCGGTTCTCTATCCCTCAAGGAGGGCTGCATTTGTGGTGCAAGTTGCTTCCCAACGTCCATGACGGCAAGCTGCTGGAAGAAGCCATCCGAAGAGGTGTCGTTTTCGTACCGGGAAGCGTCTACGGAACGGACTCCAGCTTTGTCCGGATTACATTTACCAGACCAAAAATCGATGAAATCGGTCCGGGAATTTCAAGATTCGCAGAAGCGTTGCGGTCACTGATTGGCACAAGTTAACCGCCCCCCTTGAAACGAAACAACCGCCGAGTGTGAACCTCCGCGGTTGTTCTTTATATCATCGAACACAAGATCGACTTAACGGTGTTGTAACGACAGCCACAGCAATTTACTGGCGATCTCCCTTTCAAAATCGCCGTTTAAAGCAATACGTTCGCTCGCATACTTGCCGAGTCCTCTATGAGTATGCGCGGCTCCTTGAAACATGGTGACATCATTCGTATCATTGCCAAATGCGATATAATGACCATTTTGAATCCCCAACTGTTTCAAAGCTGTATATTTGTCCGTATTTTGTGGACTAATATCAACGATAGGATCGTTTTGATACCGGTGCACAGCCACGTCCATTCCCTTTAACTCAAAGACAAGCTGTTCAACGTTGTTTGCGGTTATAATCAAAAGCTTAACGATGAACGGATGATCTTCCACCGGAACATTCCGGGCAAGGTTCAAGGCATCCACGTAATTTAAAACGGGGTGCCCTTCAGGTCCTCTATACGAGTAATCCCACTCCCCATCGATTAAATAGGTCGCTTCATATTTTTCAATCAAACGCATGAGATGTTTTCGCTGATCCTCACGAAAAGCTGCGGAACGCATCTTTCCATCTTGAAATATAAGTGAACCATTGCCGCCAATCATCGTACAGTGATGCAGGCGTTTATCCAATACAGGTAACATATCGCGAATGGGTCGCGCCGAAGAAAATATAACGTGATGTCCAACCGACTGAACTTTTTCCAACGCATGCACAATTGGTTCTGATACCGGATTCCCTCCAAAACAAATCGTACCATCCAAGTCCAAAATAGAGTCCATCTCCCTCATCCTTCACTGTTCCTATGATTTCTCATCGGTCTTCAACCATACAATCAATTCCCCGTTCCTTACAAAGACAGGATGCGTCGTAAGCCTTTCATGAGAAATCTCCTTACAAATCCCGGTCCTTTCATCAAATGTCCAACCGTGCAGAAAACATACAAGCCCACCCTCCTCTGTTTCTACGGGGTATCCCATATGTGGGCAAATGCGAGATGCCAAAAGATAAGCAAACTCATTCTTTAATAAATAGTACGGCTGGCTCTCAATTTCAACGGGTACCGGAAAATGATCAAAGTCTTTTTCCTTTCCCAACTTATATTCATTCATCACTTCAACCTCGCGATCTATTTTCATTAGGTTTCACAAGTATATAAAAAGATGATCAGCACGTAACCGTCCAAAACAAAAAAGTTCTAATCCTCCATTTCTTTCGAAAACTGGATGGCATAAAAAGTTCAAGGATTGGCGGGTTACGAGCTCCGTTGAATCCTTTATATTAATCCCATTCCATGAATCAACATATAGGAGGGGTGAGTACGATGCCTAAACGACCTTACAATTTTTATGCCGGACCGGCAGTGCTTCCACATGAGGTATTAGAACAAGCACAAGCAGAAATAACGGATTTTAAAGGGATCGGTTTATCCTTAATGGAGATTTCACATCGTTCGCCCGAGTATGAAGAAATTCACAATGAAACCCAGCATTTATTTAAAGAGTTGCTGCAATTGCCTGAAGGGTACCATGTGCTGTTTTTGCCCGGCGGCGCCAGTCTGCAATTTTCCATGATCCCGATGAATCTTCTCGTGCCGGGCAAAGTAGCCAACTATATCCTGACCGGTGTCTGGGCGGACAAAGCGATTGAGGAAGCCCGTAAAGTGGGCGATGTATATGTCTCCTATTCAGGAAAGACAAACAACTTCACGGAAATGCCTTCGCTGAAGGATATACAGGTTCATGCGCAAACCGATGCTTATCTGCACATCACTTCGAATGAAACCGTCAATGGAACGCAGTTTCACAACTTTCCTGCTATCCGGAACGTTCCGGTCATCGCGGACATGTCCAGCGACATCCTTTCTCGTCCGCTCGATGCATCGAAGTTCGCTTTCATTTATGCCGGCGCTCAAAAAAATCTCGGCCCTGCCGGAGTAACCATCGTTATTTTACGGGAGGAACTGATCCAACATCATACGGCCCCATTGCCCGCCATGCTGGACTATCGTACGTATATCAAGCACAACTCTCTTTACAACACTCCACCCGTCTATTCGATCTATATGGTGAATCTTGTGTTAAAGTGGATAAAACGCAGCGGCGGTTTAAGCGTTCTGGAGAAACGTAATGAGGAAAAAGCGAGACTGATCTATGATACCCTCGATCAAAGCGGCGGATTTTATAGGGGATTTGCACAGCCAGCCAGTCGATCGCTGATGAACATTACATTTAAAGTGTGGAATGATGAGTTGGAGAAACTCTTTTTCCAAGAAGCAAACACCCAAGGATTTGTCGGACTGGAGGGCCACCGAAGCTTGGGGCATATTCGTGCCTCCGTATACAACGCCATGCCATATGAGGCTTGTCAAGCGCTTGCCGATTTTATGAAAGACTTTCAAAGACGTTATCGTTGAAATCAAAAGGTTGGCATCCCCGAAGCCAACCTTTTATTCTTCCTTATCCGCTAGGATATCCATGTAGTGAGCCAGCTCACTTGATCGAAGTACAATAAAACCCCCAGCAGTATCATGATTCCCCCGCCAATTCTCATCATGAGCCCGGAATATTTCAACACCAGCTTTATTTTCCCGATAAAATAGCCCATAACCAGAAATGGAATACCAAACCACAGGACATAAGCCGTTACATTCACAAAAGTAGGCCATGGGGACGGATTCATCATATTCGAGTACATAATCGCCCCGAAGATGGGACCGATGCAAGGTGTCCATCCGGTTGCGAACACGATTCCGGCAAGGGCAGAACCAAACTTCGGACTGATCCCTTTCATCGGGGTCGAAAAGCGCAGCTCCCGCATGAGAAAGCGGGGACAAACAGACCCAGCAGAAAACAACCGAGCAAGAAAATAAATACGCCTCCGAGCATCCGGACCAAATCGCGATAAAGCTCAAATCAATGCCCCAATAAGCTGGCCGAAAAGCCTAACAGGTAATAAACTAGCGAAAACCCGGCCAGAAATAATACCGAATGTAGGAGTACAGTTCCGGAGACGCCCGATGCGCCGCGCGACTGAAGGTCGCTTATAGAAATGCCTGCAATATATGAAAGAAAGGAAGGGTATAACGGCAACGTACACGGGGATATAAAGGCCAACACCCCTCCGCCAAAGGCGATCCATGCGGTGACATGATCCATATGAACCAACCTCCTGACCTATCATCAATTTGAATGGATGGCTAAGAAGCATCCAGGCGAAGCTTTTCCAACAACGCTTCGATATCATCAACACTTCGCAGTTCCCCCGTCCTTCGCTCCACAATCCGACCGTTCCGGTCAATGAGCAGCGTAACCGGCAGCCCACTAATTCGATAGCTTTTTTTGATTTTATTGGTCTGATCCATCGCGATCGAAAAATTCAACCGCAGTTCTTCAGCGAACCGTCTCACCCGCTCCGGGTTTTCTCCTACATTGACAGCAATCATTGCGATATCGTCCGTTTGCGCGTAAGCTTCGTTCAAGAGCGACATTTCTTTGACGCATGGGCCACACCAGGATGCCCAAAAGTTTAGTAGAACGCCGGTCCCCCGAAAGTCGGCCAAACGCACCGTTTTACTTTGCAAACCGGGCAGCTCAAATGAGGGCGCTATACTTCCAACACTGCTGTCTTCCTGATTTTGCGGCAAGCTGTGCACAATCGCATAACCAATGGCGACAACCGCAAGCGCGAACAGGCCCCACTTTGTCCACACTCAACGGGCAATTCTGTCCATATCCAGTCCCCCTTTGCTTTCTCATCCCCTATCGCTGCAAAGCTTTAATATCTTTGATGATTTTCTCATACGGCGTGTTTTCCATACCGTCATATCTGGCAACGACTGTCCCGGACTGATCCACCAGATAAAAGGAGGTGCCGTGTATCACCTGATCGGAAGCGCCATCCTTGGCGATCGGAGCTTTAAACGATTGCAGCACAAACGATTTGATTTCGTCAAATTCATAACCGGTCAAAGCGCTCCAATTCGTAAAATCGGCATCGAATTTTTCCAGGTAGCTTTTCAACGCAGTCGGATTGTCTCGCTCGGGATCAACCGAGAAGGAGATCAGTTCCGCCTCCACGCCGGCCGACTGCAATCGCTTCTGCAGTTCGGCCATATTGGCCGTCATCGTCGGGCATACCGTCTCGCAATACGTAAAGATGAAATCGGCCACCCATACTTTTCCTTGCAAATCGGACAAGGAAACTTCCTGCTCGTCCTGGTTGATGAATGCGAAAGGTTCGACCGGGTAGCTGAGTTGGTTCGGCTTGCCGTTGCCGCATGCCGCTGTCACCATCAAGACTAGAATCAACAAACCGGCCAATGCTGCTTTTTTCATATAAATCCCGCCTTTCTCATTTCATTTTGGCTAACCATTGCGCCAAACCTTCGATCTCTTCTTGCTCCAGCCTGTTTTTATATGAAGGCATTCCCTTTTCACCTTCTTGGATAATCATGATCAGTTGTTCTTCGGTTAATCTGGACCCGATTTCTTGCAGGCTGGGCCCAACCCGGCCGCTTAAATCGGTAGCATGGCAAGACATGCATTGCTTTTTGTACAAAGCAACCGCTTCGCCATCTGCAGGCGTTGAAATGCTCGACTGAAGCACGGTGTCATCTATCTTCTGCCCGCATGCGGACAAAAGCAGCAGCACCGTCAATGCCACTGTGAAACCATACATTTGCCTCATCGTTCTCCCGCCTCCACTTCTCCGTTACCTGTGCTGACCACAAATTCCCTTTGCGGCATAACGTGCATGTCCCTTGCCGTTACATGGGCGATAACAACGTAAGTGCCTTCTCCCATGAATGCTTTGTTTATGGTGTAGATCCCGTTCCCTTGCAAAGTCGCTTCGATCTTTTCATGCTTGTCGCGATCTTTTTTCCAAACCTCAAACTCCACTTTCTGCGCGTCATTAACAGCCTGTTTGCCTTGCGTGACATATGCTTCGATTTGCGTGGACATTCCCGCTTTAATGGAATCCGAAAGTATTCGGATTTCCACCTGAACCAATTCAGCAACCTCATTCTGTGAAGACCGCTCGCCTGAACAGGCGGTTATCAGAACAAATACAACAGCAACCATGATGATCCCTAACTTTTTCATATTCTTGCCTCCCACCGCCTTCATTTAAAAGGGTCGCCCAGGCGTATCCAAAATCATAATGAAAAAGACAATCATCAAGTAATTGACTGAAAAGAGAAAGTTCGTTTTGGCCCACTGGTCATTGCGGTCCGCTGCGGTTCCCCGCCATGTGTGCCAGGCCCAGCCCAGGCCTGCGAGCAGAGATACAATCAGAAATACGGGGCCCGAGTAGTCCAATTCATAGATCAACAGGACAGTTGGCAGCAGCAGTACAACATAAGGAATCATTTGCAGCTTGGTTCGCCGAATTCCTTTGCGCACTGGCAGTAGCGGATAGCCTGCGGCCCTATATTCCTCCACACGCCGAATGGCAAGCGACCAGAAGTGGGCAGGCTGCCATAGAAATAATAGGGCAAACAAGAGCCACGCACCCGCATCAATTTCATTAGTATATGCGCAATAACCGATTACCGGTGGCATCGCGCCGGATATGCCGCCGATCGACGTACTCCAGGTAGAGGTCCGTTTCAACCACATCGTATAGACCACCGTATACACGAACATGCCGGTCAAGCTCAGCGAACCGCATAGCGCATTTACTTTCCCGAACAAGATGATCTCACCGGCGATGCCCAGTATCAGGGCATATAGGATCACATGTCTGATGCGAATCCGGCCTGCCGCAAGCGGACGTTTTTTCGTTCGTTCCATCCTGCGATCCAGTTCGGCGTCCCAAATATTGTTGACCACGCAGGAAGCGGCCATCGTTAACGCCGTTCCAAGTAATGTCCACAATAGCAATCCCCAGTCCACCTGCCAACGCGATGCCAGCCAGAAACCTCCGAATGCGGCAATCAGATTAAGCTGAAGAATGCGAGGTTTGGTCAGTTGCACCCAATCCGAAATCAAAGCTTTTGGACTCATAAAGCCACCATGTTATACATCATGATCCACATCGATCCGGCAACAATAACAAGCAGAATAACTAGCCCCAATATAAGGGAAATCAAATTGTAACGCGGCTTCTTCTCTTCGCGCAAATGCATGAAGAACAACAATTGCACCGCCAGCTGCAGGACGGCTGCTATTATCAGCGCGACCGAGTTGGCCGTCCCCTCCAGCCAGCCATTCAGGACAATGGCAATCGGGATAACGGTCAAAACAAGGGAACATAAAAAACCAATTGTATACGATTTAAACGAGCCATGCGTTTCTTCCGACGAATGTGTCGCATCCGGTTGTGCCATTTAGCTCACCCCCATTAAATAAACGACCGTAAAGACGAAAATCCAGACAATATCAAGGAAATGCCAAAACAGGCTGATCACATTCACCTTGCGTCTCGTGACCGGCGTAATGCCCTTCCTCGCCAATTGAGTCATAATAGCGATCATCCACACCAGCCCGATCAACACATGTAAGCCGTGCGTTCCGACCAAGGTGTAAAACGCCGATAAAAAGGCGCTGGTGCCCATCGTTGCCCCTTCATGGACCAGATGAGCAAATTCGCTCATTTCTAGCCCAATAAAGATCGCGCCTAACAAGGCAGTCACGCCAAGCCAACCAATCAATGCCCGACGTTTGCCCTTATGCATGGCCAGTAGTGCCAACCCACAGGTATAGCTGCTGGTCAGTAAGATGAAGGTGCTTGCGATGATGCCGCTTAGTTCAAACAACTCGGCAGCTCCCGGTCCGCCGTTGGTGTTTCCGCGAAGAACAATATAAGTGGCAAAAAAAGTACCGAAGATCATCACATCGGTCATCAGGTAGATCCAGAATCCGAACGTACGCATTCCCTCCAGATCCGGATGGTCGTGATGCTCCGCATGAAATTCGGTTTGATGTACCGATCCCGACGAATGAGATTGTGCCATTAAGCTATCACCTTGCCTTTCCGCGCTTCCGCTTCCGTACGTTCAATTTCCTCGACCGGAATGTAATAGTCGGTATCGTAGTTGAAGGAATGGGCAAGCATGCAGATCGCTACACCAGCTAATCCTGCGACAATGAACCATGTCCAATGGAACACAAACCCGAAGCCGGCAACAAACCAGCAGGCCGACATGATAATGGGAATACCTGAGTTTTTGGGCATATGGATTGGCGCCAATTTTTGGGGCGTTGTCTTTACTAGCTCTCCCTGATCCTGGCGCTGCTTCCGCTCCCACCACTCATCCTGGCTGGTCACTTGAGGCAGCACAGCGAAGTTGTAATGCGGCGCCGGAGAAGGAATCGACCATTCCAGCGTTCTTCCGTTCCATGGATCCCCTGTCGTATCCAGATTTGCTTCCCGATGTTTTACACCATGCGCGATTTGCCATACTTGGAACAGGAATGCAATGCCCATCAGCACAGCACCGATGGTGGAAACCAAATTCATTTCCCACCAGCCCTTGTCCCATCCGTACGTGACGACACGCCGCGTCATACCCATCAGCCCCAGCACATATTGCGGCATGAAGCACAGATAAAAACCGATATTCCAGAACCAGAACGCCCATTTGCCGATGCGCTCGTTCAGCTTGAAGCCGAACAATTTGGGCCACCAGTAATACAAACCGGCAAAATAGCCGAATACAACGCCGCCGATGATGACATGATGGAAATGCGCAACCAGAAAGTAGCTGTTATGAAACTGAAAATCGGCTGGAGCTACCGACAGCAGCACGCCCGTCAGTCCCCCTGTCACGAAGCAGGGAATAAAACCGATCGTCCATAACATCGGCGTTTCGAATGTAATTTTGCCCCGAAACATCGTAAACAGCCAGTTGAACACCTTTGCACCTGTCGGAATGGCGATCAACATCGTCGTCAGGGCAAAGAAGGCATTGACATCCGCCCCCGTTCCCATCGTAAAAAAGTGATGCGCCCACACGAGGAACGATAGAATGCTAATGATCATCATCGCGTACACCATCGACTTGTAGCCGAACAGTTTCTTCCGGGAGAAGGTCGAGACGATTTCCGAGAAAATGCCAAACGCGGGCAGGACAATGATGTACACCTCGGGATGCCCCCACATCCAGATCAGGTTGATATACATCATCGGATTGCCGCCGCCGTCCAGCGTGAAGAAATGTGCACCGGCGTAGCGGTCCAAAAACAGCAGTGCCAACGTCGCCGTTAGGATTGGGAACGAGAAAATGATCGCGATACAGCTCGACAACACTGACCACGGAAACATAGGCATCTTCATCAGCTTCATGCCTGGCGCACGCATTTTCAGAATGGTCACAATGAAGTTGATCCCGGTCATCAGACTGCCGATCCCGGAAATTTGAATTCCCCAGATATAGAAGTCTTGCCCGACGCCCGGATTGTACATCAACTCCGAATACGGCGGGTAAGCGAGCCAACCGGCGTCCGGCGATCCGCCAATGACGAAAGAGAGGTTAAACAGCATGGCTCCGGAGAAAAACAGCCAGAAGCTAAGCGCGTTCAGAGATGGATACGCCACATCCCGCGCCCCGATTTGCAGCGGGACCATCACGTTAAACAAGCCAAACATAAACGGCATTGCCATAAACAAAATCATGATGACGCCGTGCGTCGTAAAGATCTGGTTGTAATGATCCGGCGCCAAGAAGCCGAACTCCGGCATAACCAGTTGCGTCCGCATCAGCAGCGCGTCCACACCACCGCGGAACAGCATCAAAAACGCCGATAAAATATACAGGATGCCGATTCTTTTATGATCGACAGTGGTCAGCCATTCCCGCCACAGCCATCGCCATTTCCTGAAATACGTTAATACGGCAACGACGGCAATCAGCGTAAACCCGATACTGACATCCGCCCCATAAATCAACGGATCGCCTGTTACAAAAAAATCGGAAGCAAAGCTTTTCACTTCGTCCCACATAAGCAACTCCCCCTTAGCTGTTAATGTCCCGCCACCGTCTCTTCGAGCTCGAACTTTTGCGCTTCCTCCCATGACAACCCGTGGTTGTGGGACGACGCGTATTTGGTCACCGTCATTTCAAACAACCCCTCAGGGAGGGAAGAAAAGGCCTGCACCTGCGAGACGGAAGGTTCTGCCAACTGCATATACCCGTCTAACGTTAATGCGGGCGAACCGTCTTTGATCCCTTCCACCCACCTGTCAAACGATTCCTGTGACGTTGCCTCCACATCAAAGTACATATCGGCGAAATGAGTGCCCGTAAAATTGGCGCCGGAGCCCCAATAGGTCCCTTGCTCATCGGCCTGCAAATACAGCGTCATGGCCATGCCGGACATCGCGTACATCTGGCCGCCAAGCTGAGGGATCCAGAAGGAATTCATCGGTGAATCGGCTGTAATTTCAAACCGGACTGGTACCCCCTGCGGAATCTTCAGCTCATTCACTGTCGCGATGCCCTGTTCCGGATACTGGAACAGCCATTTCCAGTTCAGGGAGGTTACTTGGATAGTCAACGGCTTTTGCTCCGACTCTAATGGTTTGGAAGGCTCCAAGGCGTAAGTGCCTTTCACCGTAATTACCGCCAACATTAAAATGATGACAATTGGAATCCCCCACCAAATGGCCTCCAGTCTCATACTGTGCTCCCAACGGGGCGTATAAGCCGCTTTCCGATCCTTTCTGTCGCGGTAACGCCAAACGATGATCGCAGTCAGAATGAGAACCGGGATAATGACGATACAGCACAGCACCAAGGAGACGAGCATCAAATCCCGCTGTTGCTCGGCGATCGGCCCTTTGGGATCCAGTACGATCATGTTTTGGGTACATCCGGTAGTGAGCAGCAGCATGATCGGCATCAGAACTGCTGCTAACCGCTTGCAAGCTTTCGATAATTTCATCGTACTCAGCTCCTGTCGACTTTCTTTCGTTCTTGAATCAATCTCACTGTATAAGAGAACGATATAGGTGTCACCAACCACTGAATGGTAACATGCAACCAACCATGTTCAATAAATTGCTACATAATCAGATGATTGGGACAATAAAAAACTCCTCCGCGCGGCAGAAGAGTTGTACGTCACATTTGACGTTGCTTCCATTCTGTAAGCACACTGAACAGCAACGTTGCCAAACCATTGTGGAGAAGGCCTGCAAATAAATACACCTGAGCATTAGGGATGGTTACGGTCAGCCATGCGCCGCTACCCATTTGTCCAGCAACAAGGAAAAGCAGCAACAGGACTTCGGAGGACACTCCATTCCCTCTTCCTGATTCGCTCCATCGAACGAAGATAGAGAATACAGCAAGGAAGAAAAACAGGAGCAATGCAGCCACCCGATGAAGGAACACAATTCCGGATGCTCCGGACATACAGGAAATGATTTGTCCATTGCATAACGGCCAACCTGCACATCCGCCATCCGCTTCCATATGGCGGATGAAGGCCCCCAAATAGACAACACCATAACAGAAAAGCCATATCCCCCATACCGTCAAAGCAATGGGCTTGGGCGTTTGATTCCATTTCGTTTGTCCTACTCCTTTATTCATGCGGGTTATCCATAAAACCAGTAGCATACTGCTGGTAACCGCAAACAACGAAATACCAAAATGAAGCGCCATCACAGCGGGTTGCTGCGGTCATTTCACCGCAGCGGCTCCCATGAGCGCCTGAGTGACCGTAAACAATAGCGTACCACCTGCGTACACCAGCGCTTCCCTACTGCGCTTGTGGTGACGCCATGTATAAATGAAGGTGGCCAGCACCAGGAAACCGACGATCCCGGTGACCATTCGATGTGAGTACTCAATGAGGGATTCCAGCGTATAGGCAGGAATAGACTTGCCGTTGCACAATGGCCAGTCTTTTCCGCATCCGCGTCCGGAATCGGTTTTGGTCACGATTGCTCCAGCTAACAGCACAATAAACATACCTATGAAAGAGGCCCAAGCCAGCAGCCGATAACGCAACGAAAACAGATGGCTCACCGCCTTCACCTCTTTCTTTAATCGGGAATGACATACCTGCCTTTTGGTCTGGTCGCTTCATGTTGCTGCGCGCCATCCACGATAACTTTAATCTTCTGCAGAGTTGAATCCTCCGATCCTTTTACCGGGAGGCCCGCTTCCACATGACGCTTAATGTAATCGATGATTTCACGGGTTATCATCTGCCCGGGCATCAGGACTGGAATTCCCGGGGGATAGACATAGATAAATTCCGTGCAAACGCGTTCGCAGGATTGGTCCAGATCCAGTGACTCCGAACGTGTATAAAATGCTTCTCTTGGCGATAACAAAAAACGTGAAGCGGTAGGAACAGCAACAGGAACTCGGGGGACTGCTTTTTCACCAAGCCGGAACGTTTCCGACAAACGCCGCAATGCCTGAAGCAATCGTTCAACCTCTCTCTCGGTATCGCCAATCGTGATCAGACACAAAATGTTCGACAAATCGCTCAGCTCAACTTCGATGTTATTCGTTTCCCGCAGCCACTGTTCCGCTGCAAAACCGGATATAGGCAGCTGCTCCAGATGAATGCACAGCTTGGTCGGATCATAATGAAATACCCCTTCTTTTTCACATATTTCATCCCCATAGCAATAAAGACCGGGAATCTCGTTGATTTGGCGCCGGGTATCCTGAGCCAACCGAATCGTTTGTTCTGCCAAAGATTGTCCGTACAATGCAAGCTGCCTTCTGGCAGCATCTAGCGAAGCGAGCAGCAAATAAGATGTCGAGGTGGTCGTCAGCATGCTCATGAACGTACGAATGCGCTTAATGTTCACACGATTGCCCTTTACATTGAGTACGGAGCTTTGCGTCAGCGAACCTCCTAATTTATGCACGCTCGTGGCCGCCATATCCGCACCCGCCTGCATTGCGGACATCGGAAACTGATCGTGAAAATGGAGCAGCGTGCCATGTGCCTCGTCTACTAGAACCGGGATGTCGTAACTGTGAATTAACTCGACCATTTGAAGTAGATCAATGCTGGTCCCGTAATAAGTCGGATTGATGAGCAGTACGGCCTTTACATCCGGTTTCCGTTCAATGGCTTGCCGAATCGATGCCAGGGCCACGCCATGCTCGATTCCAAGCCGCTCATCCTTCTCCGGTTCCACCCATACGGGGATCGCTCCAGCAAAAATGACAGCGGATAAAATCGATTTATGCGCATTACGCGGAAGAATAATTTTGTCGCCTGGGGAACAAACTGACATCAGCATCGTCATAATGGCTCCAGTCGTTCCTTGTACGGAAAACAGCGTATAGTCCGCGCCAAAAGCATCTGCCGCCAATTGCTCAGCCTCGCGAATCACACCTGCCGGTTGGTGGAGATCATCCAGCGGTACGATATTGATCAAGTCGATGGACAAAGTATTATCTCCTAAAAAGGCTCGAAATTCCGGATCCGTCCCCTTCCCCTTCTTGTGGCCGGGAATATGAAATTGCAGCGGATCGCGGGCGGCATGCTGCTGCAGTGCTGTAAACAACGGTGTTTGGTGGTGATCCATGCATAATCTTTCCTTTCAGAGAACGCGATCCTTGCTGTCGCCGCCATCTTCCATAAAGAGCTTCTTTGCTAGAAGTATGGCATTGATCAGCCTATCGACATCTTCTCTCGTATTGTATACATAAAAACTTGCACGGACGGTCGCCGAAACATCCAGCCACCGCATCAGCGGCTGGCAGCAGTGGTGACCGGCTCTAACCGCCACCCCGCTAGAATCCAGTATGGTCGCCATATCGTGCGGATGAATGGAACCGACATTAAACGTGATCAAACTCTTTCTGTTTGCCAACGGCCCGTATATAACAACATCCTTGATAGAGGACAATTGCTGTACCGCATAATGGAGAAGGTCGGCGTCATGCGCCTCAATATGCTCCATTCCCACTTCGTTCAAAAAATCGATTGCCGCTCCCAGCCCTATCGCCCCGGCGATCATTGGCGTACCGCCTTCGAAGCGCCAAGGGGATTCACGCCATGTTGCCGAGTACAAATCCACATGATCGATCATTTCGCCGCCAAATTCGATCGGCTGCATCGTCTGGAGCAGTTCTCGTTTGCCGTATAACACGCCGATACCGGTTGGTCCACACATCTTATGACCCGAAAAGGTATAAAAATCGCAATCCAAATCTTGTACATCCACCGCCATATGTGGAATGCTCTGCGCTCCGTCGACCAACACGATTGCCCCTTTCCTATGTGCCTGATGGATGATTTCCTTCACCGGATTAACAACGCCCAGAACGTTGGAAATATGGGAAATCGCTACGATTTTGGTCCGCTCCGAAAGTGTATTTTTCACATCCTGCATATCGATCGTGCCATCGGACTGCAGCGGAATATAACTCAGCGTGGCCCCCGTCGCGGCTGCGACTTGCTGCCATGGAATCAAGTTGCTGTGATGCTCCATGGGCGTCATGACGATCTCGTCCCCTTCTCGGCATATCGCTTTGGCAAAACTGCTCGCGACCAAATTAATCGCGGTTGTGGTGCCTCTGGTAAAGACGATTTCCTTTTCTGAACGGGCATGTATAAACCGGGCTGTTTTGACCCTCGCCTGTTCATAGGCATCGGTTGCACGCGAGCTCAGCGTATGAACGCCACGATGTACATTCGCGTTATCTCGTTCGTAATACCGCTTAATGGCTTCAATGACCTGGATCGGTTTTTGCGAGGAGGCTGCACTGTCCAAATACGTAAGTGGGTGCCCATTGACTTGCTGATTGAAAATCGGGAAATATTTTTTGATATCCGCAACATGCATTCAGCGCACCTCCCGCAAGTCGGTAACAATATGAACCAATTCCTGGGCCAGTTTCTGCATGGCAACAAAATTTCCCGATTCGATCCAATGCCGATTCACCAGGTTTCCGCCTATCCCAACTGCGAAAGCGCCAGCCTCCAGAATCTCCCGAATGTTGTGCAAACCGACACTTCCGGAGGCGATCATCGGAACATGATCCAGCGGTGCGCGAATTTCCTTCAAATAAGCAGCGCCGCCCAGTGAACCGGTCGGAAATACCTTGACGGCTTTCGCTCCGGCTTTGACCGCTCTTACGATCTCCGTTGGCGTCATGACGCCGGGATAAACATCGACTTGATTCCTGGCGCCATAGGCAATGACTTCTTCGTCCAGATTGGGCGAAACGATAAATTGAGCGCCTGCGTCAATCGCTTGTCTCGCCATCTCGGCATCCAGTACGGTGCCGACACCGATTAGCAAATCGCGGCCGTACGCCTTTCTCCAGCGTTCGACCAGCGTGTAGACTCCCTCGGTGTTGGTTGTGACTTCAAGAAAACGAATACCGCCTTGCACCAACGCTTCAACGGTTCGATCCCCAACACCCGGATGCACGCCTCGAATCATCGCCATGATTTTTTCTTTATTCAAACGTTCTAGTATATTCATAACGTAGCTCCCCTCCCTCACCGTAAATTTAATCCGAATATAACGGGTATCTTGCATCGCGTAACCATCCATTCTTGGTTTTTTCCTTACCATCCGCTTTTCCGATCAGATGAAATCGGCTTGCTCATAAGTATCGTCAAATGGGTGGTTACTTTTCGGGAGAAACCATTTATATTCATGCCATACGACCAATTTTTCAATGTAGGAGGGGATAAAGCTTGAACGATACATTCAACATCAGGGTGCGAGATACACTGCAAAAAATGACTCCCTATTCGCCGGGAAAGCCGATCTGGGAGCTTCAAAACGAATTAGGACTATCTAACATCATCAAATTGGCCTCAAACGAAAATCCGCTGGGGCCATCACCCAAAGCGCTTGAAGCTGTTGCAAGCTCGTTATCCGATATTCACCGCTATCCGGATGCAAGCACCACCCGCTTGCGACAAGCACTTGCCACAGGGCTCGAGATGATTCCGGAACAATTCATCATCAGCAACGGCGGTGATGAGTTGATCACACTCGTCGCCGAAACGTTTCTTGAACCGGGCGATGAAGTGATTGTCTGTTCGCCTTCCTTTAGTGAATATGAATTTGGCGCGCATCTGATGGGGGCAACCATCGTTCCGGTAGCCCTTGACGAATCCTTTCGGTTCGACATCGACGCCATTGTCGGAGCTGTGACCGCGCGGACCAGATTGATCTGCCTCTGTTCGCCCAATAACCCGACCGGCACCTATCTATCGAAAGACGTTCTGCATCACCTACTCGACGTTTTGCCGAAACATGTCGTTATATTGCTCGATGCCGCTTACAGCCAGTTTGCGACCGCGTCTGACTATACAAACGGGTTGGAATTTGTTCGTGCCGGGTACCCGGTTATCGTGCTGCAAACCTTTTCCAAGATATACGGTCTGGCGGGACTGAGAGTCGGGTATGGGGTTGCATCCGAAACCATCATTCAACAAATGATCAAGGTAAAAGAACCATTTAATGTGAATGCTCTGGCTCAGGTCGCTGCCACTGCTGCTCTTCATGACGCTGAGCACGTACGTTTGACGCTGGAAGCAAATACGAAAGGCAAATTGCAGCTTTATCAAGCCTTTCAAGAGATGGGCTTGTCTTTTGTAGAAAGCATGGGTAACTTTGTGTTGGTCGAAATCGGGGCCGAGGCAAAACACATATACGAAGCCCTCATGACCCGAGGGATCATCGTACGGTTCGGAGGGATCTGGAACCTGCCTTGCCATCTTCGCATTTCAGTTGGATATAGGGAGGAGAATTCAACGTTCATTCAAGCCATGGCTGATATTTTGACGCACGACAATTAAAATACCGATATGTCTTAAGTAACATAACTCTGGAGATAGGAGCTGAAAGCTATGCTTACAGAACAAACTTTACAGGGCGTTATCGTTCCCATCGTTACACCGTTTAATCAACGCGGAAATTTGGATGTGAAATCGTTCAAAGAACTTGTCAAGCGATTGGTGAGCAAAGGGATACACGGTCTCGTAGTAAACGGAACGACCGGGGAATCGCCGACCGTTGAAGAAACCGAATTGGAGACCTTGATTTCAACAGCGCGCAACGAAATGGGGGAGATTCCGCTGATTGTAGGCACCGGTTCCAATAACACCGTTGCCACCGTTAAAAAAAACACTTGGGTCAAATCTCTTGGAGCCGATGCTGCACTCGTCGTTACTCCCTATTACAATCGTCCTTCACAGCAAGGCATTATTCAGCATTTTCAGGCTTTAGCCGAGGCAGACCTGCCCATTATTCTATATGATATCCCGCATCGTACCGGCGTATCGCTGGAGCTGGAAACGGTGAAGGCCATTATGGGGATGGATCATGTCATTGGACTGAAAGAGAGTTCAGGTAATATAAAGCGTGCTTTTAAGCTTGCCCGTTCCCTGACCAAGCCAGTCTTATGCGGAGAAGACGAGTTATTTTTCGCTTCACTTTGCTGTGGGGGGAAAGGCGGGATTTTAGCTAGCGCCAATCTGGATAGCGATCAGTTCGTTCAAGTATATGAGTTATTCCGGGCTGGAAAAATAGAGGAATCGAGTCAACGATTTGACCAGTTGCTTCCTCTTATACAATTCCTGTTTTCGGAGCCGAATCCCGCTCCGCTAAAATGGCTTCTCGCCGAGCGCGGACATATCCGCTCAGATCGGCTTCGCCTGCCCATGACCTCGATTAGTAGCGAAACAGCAAAAAAGGGAGTTCAACTGCTATAAGAGACATCAAGGAAATCTAAAAAAATTCGATAGCGGCATTATTGAATGTAACAGCTAACAAGGAGTTGAACAGCTCCTTGTTAGCATTACATTCTTAACGCTTGTCTGCTCAGACAAATATGTAAAATTGGCAAATCGGATAGTTAGCAAAGGATATTCCTAAACGAAATGTCTTATGATGGATAGCAAAAGTAAAAAAGCGATTACGAAACAGAGGCGCATCAACCATTTATCTTGGCGATCAAATATATTCATGACAGGACCCCCTTCACATATCGAGCATTGAATAGAAACAGCCTAAGCAGAAGAACAAGGGATGGAACCAGCAGCACGAAACCCGCGGCAAAGGCAACGACCAGTGCCCGTCCCATTGCCGGATTTGTCACGCCACCATACAACGTCAAATACGGGTATAGTAGGTAGGTAGGGAAGATGAGAAAGGCCGTATCCGTAAAATGCGAATGCGAACTGCAACATCACCATCACAAATGCAATTCCATAGGATTTGTGGTGGCTGCTTCGGATACTCGGAGATACCCTCGTATAATCCATGGCTGTCTGCCAACCTCCGCATAAAACCAATGTACGAATCCATAGACGGAGGCGTCGTCACGCAATTGGTATTCCTCTTCCTAATCTCCTTCGCTTTCTCAAACAGTCTCTGCCGGAATGCGTGCAACATTTCCCCTCTTTGCTCCATCGAAACATGCGCTGGCATGCGATAAAAGGAGGACGTACTTCAATACCCGCATAAGCGAGTGTCCATACTTGATCTCGATCAGATGATGCTCTAACATACCAATCTGCCGATCTTGCCATAGTCTTCTGCATCGGCACCCGTTGGCGTAACGAAGGAGTGAGAGGGCAAAGACCCGATCCTTGTTGCGTCTGCAAAAAGAGTTGCAAGGCTGCTCGTATGACATGCTCGTCAGTCATACGACAATTGTATTCACGCGATATATATTGCTCGCCTGACAGCACAGACAGAGCACAGACCAACGGTCCATTGGCGGACTGTTCTATTTGCTTTGCGATGAAGTTGGTACGATTGATTGGGCTGTCGCCCTGCAACAATTGGTTGATTTGATCACCGAGATCGCAACGAAGGCAGGGAAAAAGATTTCCGCTCTTATTCAACGTCAACTCCAGCGGGCAACTTTATACAGTGACTTCAGGCAAAGCCGTTGTCCGTCCACGATGTAGCGCTTGTTATCGTTCTTGACCATGCCAATCACATGAAGCCCGCGATTCATGACTTCTTGGATGAGCGGCGCATGGGTACACCTCATCTCTAATGGTAGAGTATATAACTAAAGTTTCATTGGAGGGCGCACACCCTCCTGCTAGGCCTAAATTAATGTCCTAGACTGTGTTTGTTTTATTGAACTCCCTCGGTACGATTTAATTTTCTCACGATTGCTCGCTTATTCGCAGGATTTCATCCTTTTTTTAGGGAATGAAAGTTAGGAAGAGTGACCCCATTATAGACGTTGGCAACATGAAGGCGTACGGAAATAAAGGGGGAGGTTGTCGCCCCATTCATTTCCAGATACTGCACACATTCTCCACGCCGCCCAGGGAGGTTTTCACTCCCATGTCTCACAGGACAAAAATCATCCGAAATAATTGAGCGCAGGTGAACCCGGATTTTTTCTTGAAGCCCGCGTTGTTCAAGTGTTTGATGACTTTCAGTTCCTGAAATGCTGGTTTGATTTAGGTTGGCAGTTGATCGAATGGCTGTTTTTGCTCTATCATATAGAGGACACCTCTTCTGTGTGGTAGTGGAAGCTCGACACTCTCACTTTACCAAACGAAGTGGTGTTTTTCTATTTATCAAGCTTGTTATACAATCAATCATACGTTCAGGCTGCAAGTGGTCTTATACTGATTTATTAGGTGCGAAAGTTGAGTTAGGAAGTCCAGTCTAAGACTTTATTTTCATTTCACACCTGATGCCTGGTTTTTATTTCGTGAACCTCCTTTCTTGCTCATGTTTGATTACGAGAAAAAGCATAATACAAGTAAGTATATAAATCAAACGATATTCGTATAAAGCGTTTAGTTCGTAAAAATCTTTTATTGTTATTTAGTTTTTATGTATACTATATAGACCAGAGGAGGCAACGAAAACATGAATTCCAATACAGGGAACGATACCAATCCCCAAAAAGAGATGAGAAACAAATTAGTCAATAAAGTGCTTCCAATCATCGTCAAAAATGGCTTCCAATCATTGCGGATGGAAGAGATCTCGAAATATATGGATGTAAGCAAAGCAACGATGTATAAATACTTTGCTTCAAAAGATGAAGTTTTAGAAAGTATTGTGGCTTCTCTTATCGACTATATAAATGAATTGGTAGTAAAATTCTGCGATACTTGCCAATCTTACGGAACGGGGTTTCAGCAGTTGTTTGAACAATCACTCTTACTGGCCGCATACATTTCAGACGTTTTCTTAACGGAGCTGCAAGCGATGTATCCGGAACTTCACAGCCATGTGACAGATGCGATGAGGCTGCGGGAAAAACATATTTTGCAATTTTATCAGGAAGGACAAAATAAACATATATTCAATGAGTTCAATGGATATCTGATCTTCTTGCAGGATAATGTCCTGGTCCGGGCCATGCTGGATATAAAATTTTTAATGTCTTATCACTTGACCCTTAATCAAGTTCTAGTGGATTATTATCAATTGATGAAGCATCAACTGTTTAGACCAGAGCAACTGCATACTGTAGACGATACCAAATTTACAAGCAAACTTGATTTTTTGGCGAATAAAATTACCCGTGACCTGTTTTGAAAGCGCAACTGCATTTTTTTGCAAAATGGTATAGCCGATCCGTCTGCAATGAATTGCATGTTGCTAACCGGAAGATGACGGAACGGGACGAACTTGTTCAACGTTTGTAAATTAAAGATCATCATCGAAAGTACAGCCTGATGGAGACTAAAACTGGGAGCAACCGAGCAGGCAACGCTTGAAACGCCTTCTCGTTTGCTTTTTTTATTTTGTGAATTTACATTGTCGCTTGCTCAAACTTTTCCTCCTGCATCATCAACCACATACTTCCTCAGCGACCCACACGTTCAGCTGTGAAGCTGACCTGCCAAAGCTTGCAGTTAAAAAGTGATGTAAACTTCATTAAACCCAGGTTCAGCTCAGTGTAGCTCCGCTTAATTAAGACGGTAGCTCCCGCTCATTGACTCACTGGCTCTATGTCATTGAAATATTCGAATTAAACTAATTTTACATATAACGTTTAATTTGTTTGACTTTTGTCGTTGACTGATGCTACACTACGTCTTGAAAATGAATTTATCCATTTGAGGAGGATCACAAATGAGTACGATTTTGATTACAGGCGCTTCTTCAGGGATTGGAAAAGCAACAGCCCGCTTTTTTGCGGATAAAGGTTGGAATGTGATTGCCACGATGCGTTCCCCGGAAAAGGAAACGGAATTGACAGGACAGGAAAACATTGAGGTGATAAAGCTGGATGTCGAGAATCGCAATGAAATCCACGAGGCCATTAACTCCGGCATCGCACGCTTTGGAAGGATCGATATTCTGCTGAACAATGCAGGCTATGGAACAATGGGAGTTTTTGAAGCGGCGACGGAAGAACAACTCCAAAAACAATTTTCGGTAAATGTATTCGGAATATTTGCGGCAACTAGGGCGATCTTACCGCACTTTAGAGCTAACAAGAGCGGAATTATCATTAATGTCTCTTCCATGGGCGGGAAGATTACGTTTCCCAACGGTTCGTTGTATCATTCCACCAAATTCGCCATCGAAGGCTTCACCGAGGGGGTTTATTATGAACTCGCCTCACAGAACATAAAAGTCAAGATTATCGAGCCTGGAGCCATCGCCACTGATTTCATGAGCAGATCCATGGATCATCTCGTTGATGAATCGCTGACAGATTACAAAGAATATCTAGACAATATGAACCGGAAATTGTTGACCATGTTTGCAGGAAACAACTTTACTCAGGCAGAGGAGGTTGCCGCGGTCATCTATCAGGCGGCGACGGACGACTCAGACCAGCTCCGATACGTAATCGGAGAAGACGCCAGATCAGCTATTGAGATGAGAAATCAGGCAGGCGACGAGGCATACGTGAAAAATACGGCGCAAATGTTTGTATAAGCCTTCTCACGATTTCAACGTGAACGGCAAAGGAGGCGTCTATTGCGAAGACGGCGATATCGCGGAGGTCGTATCGGCAGACAGCCCGCTGCAGCGTGGAGTCCTTAACTTTGAGAAATGGAAGGAGACTAAAAATGAGAACAGTCGAATTGGGAACACAGGGTCTAAAAGTGAGTATAGAGGGCTTGGGCTGCATGGGCATGAGTACGACCTATGGCCCGAGTAACGACGAGGAGAGCTTGGCTACGCTTCGTCGTGCCATCGAGCTCGGTATCACTTACTTCGACACAGCAGAGGTTTATGGGCCTTTCCACAACGAGGAACTGCTTGGACGCGCATTCGCAAGCATTCGTGACCGTGTAGTCATTTCGACCAAGGTCGGATTCGGCCACACTGATGACGGCCAGCTCAAAATCGTCGACGGCATACCTGTCGTGAATGGCAGACCAGAGAATATCATCGGGGCAATCGAGGGGTCGCTACGCCGGTTGAAGACGGATTATATCGACCTCGTATATCTTCACCGCATCGATCCGACGGTACCGATCGAGCAAACAATCACGGCGATGAGCAAACTGGTCACGGACGGTAAGATTGGCCACATCGGTCTGTCTGAGGCATCTGCTGGCACAATCCGACGAGCTCACGCTGTTCACCCCATCACTGCCGTTCAGACCGAGTATTCCCTATTCGAGCGCGGTGTGGAGTCAAACGGCGTGTTAGAGACGGTGCGCGAGTTGGGCATTGGCTTTGTTCCTTACTCGCCGCTAGGACGTGGGTTCCTGACCGGTCAGCTTAAGGTCGATCAGCTCGACCCTACCGACTTCCGTAACTATGACCCTCGGCTAAGCGGAAAAAATTTAGAGTCCAACATGCGTATCGTCGAGGCGATCAGCCTCATCGCTAAAGAGAAGGGAGTTAAGCCCTCCCAATTGGCCTTGGCTTGGACCATCGCACAGGGTGGCGTCCCGATCCCCGGTACCCGACGGATTAAGTATCTGGAGGAAAATGTCGCCGCGGCGGATATCATTCTGTCTAAAGAAGAGTTGGCCAAGTTCGACGAAGTTGCCCCCGTTGGAGTCGCATCGGGTGACCGTTATGCCAAAGGCTTAATGACGCAACTCACCCTATAATCAATTAGCCCAGTATCCGGAATCAATACAAGACAGGAAGTACGTTTCACCGACAACGTAGGTCGCTGTCGGTCCGGGAAGCCGCCAGGTTACAGTCGTTCCCGGACAATTTCTTTTTTGAAGGGCCGCGAACATCCATTTTCATACAAATTAGAAATGCGGTTCCTCCCCTTATGGCAGAAAATATTGCGAAAAAGATTGATCTGAAGTTGAACGATAAATTCGAAAAACAATTGACTTTAAATTTGTAGTGACAGCCTGTCTTTGGCATGTATATAGTTGGAAAGCAATAATTTCAAGACCCCACATCTTCAGATTTGGGGTCTTTTGTCATTTTTTATTGCAAACATCAACCTAGGCGTAAAAGATGGCACGGGGCTTGCCTAGGCATATCCGGGTTTCCATCGGTACAATGGAGGAGAACGAAACCTTTATTTCGAACCTTCAAGTGATCTTGAAATAAATGAGAAATAAAATGAACCAACCTTAATCCAGAAAAAGCCGGACTAAGGTTGGTTTCGAGTTTTCACATATTACGGTGTTACATTCCTCCTCTTCAGTAACTTCAACATAGCCATACCGGCCAATAACGCCCAGACTGGCGTTGAGACACACAGCATATTGACATGGAGCGCGGCTATTGAAAAGGTTACAAGCACGGGTATGAACAGGACCCTATCTGAGAAAGAGCTCTTCAGCCCTTTAAGAAATAACCCCATTAATGAGAATCCTGTCATCATGGTTACAAATGGGGACGGCAATGCATTGATCATATCAATCACTCTCCATGACAAGGCACCAAAGCCTATGACAATCAGACTCGAAATGAGGGCCGCCCCATATCTTTTTCCCTTGGGTCCCGCTTCCGCACTGCTGCAGAGGGCGCTCATCAATCCTCCGACAGTCGCAGCGTTCCCCCCAAACAGACCTGCGACTATACTTGCAAACCCGGATGCCGTCAGAATTTTATTCACGGGGGGATGAAATTGATTGCCTTTCAACGATGCAAGCGCTACTGCAAGATCGTTACTCAAGATTAACACAGACATCGGAACCGCAATCGACAATAAGCCTTCCATTGTGAAGTGAGGGATCACTGTTAATGGAGGAATAAACTCAACATGCGGCAAGGTAGGATACCGGTATTCGAAGCTCAGTCCAATTAGACCCAGAAGAAGTGAGCACAATGCCGGAGGTAATCTTTTGGAGACTCTAGGTATCAAGAAGTACCCTATTCCGGCTAATAGTCCGGCATATGGTAACTCAACGGCTGCAGGAATGATTCCAATGACATAAGATAGCAGAACTCCTGCCAGCAATGCGTCAATTAATGGTTTGGGTATAAAATCTATTACTTTTGCGAATATTCCGGAGACTCCCGCCAACAGAATAAGTACTCCCGACATCACAAATGCACCCGCCAGTTGGGGATAGGAAAAACCGATAGCAGTTGTACCTAGGAAAGCAGTGGCCGTAATGGAGTGAGCGCCGGCAAACGGGACCTTGTATTTCAAGGTCAACAACAGATTCAATAAACCTCCAATAACATATGCCGAGGTGAACCATGAGACAAGCTCACCTTTGGATAACCCAGCAGTTTCCGCTGCTTGAACAACCATTATTGCTCCACCGGTACAAGCCAGCAAAGCAGACATAAAACCGGTCATTATCGTTTTTGTGCCCACGATAACCACCTCCCGCTTATTATCATAAGAGGAACTTAAAAACATGTCGACATCCACTTTCATGGGGTTTCTGCTGCCATTTCATAATTAACTTTTGGACATAAAGGATACACAGTATTGAAAAATCCTGATATATCAAGCATCAGGAAAGGATTCGTTTAAAATCCTCGATCTCTCAATTATTATCATGATAATAAAAAGGCAATGATATTAAACCATCCAATTGAAAGGGAGAGATACCATCCACAGAATGCTAAATGATATTGACGAAAAAGTCGGTTAATTTTGATAAATAAGTGGTATTATAAAATTCAAATTTGTCTGGTTTGGTTAGATCTGACTACTCAAGGGGATTATAAAATGTGGAAGCCTGATCGCAGTAATAAAAAAGCTCTTTACGAGCAAATTGCCGACCATCTCGAGCAAAGAATTTCATACGGGGAATTTCCTCCGGGCAGTTTACTTCCCTCCGAACGGAAACTAGCCGAACAACTTGATGTGAACGCAGCACCATTATTTCGGCATTCGCGGAGCTTCGATCCATGGGAATTATCGAAAGCCGTACTAGCAGCGGAACGCGAGTTAGTACATCCAAATGGGGGGCGACTCCAAAGCATACCCCAAACTGGAGCCGGTTTGCCGAAGGAGGAAGCTTTCTTCCTAACTTACCGTTTATGCGGAGGATCCGTGAAGCACTTGTTCAATATCCTTCACTGATCGATTTTGCGAGCGGTGAACTATCGGCTGATTTAGCTCCAACAGATGAAATCGCTACGTTAATGAGTAAACACGGATATACCTCTTATTTGGGTTACGACAACCCCCAAGGTTCGATTCCATTAAGACAGGCTTTAGTTGATTATCTGCAGAATTATCGAGGAATCCAGACAACGGAATCCTCCATTCTAATTACATCAGGATCTCAGCAATCGTTATATTTAATAACACAATGTCTTCTGTCTCCTGGTGATGCTGTTGCAATAGAAGATCCTTCCTACTGCTATTCACTGCCTATGTTCCAATCGGCGGGACTTCGTTTATTCCGCCTACCAGTCGACAATCATGGCGTACAGCCAGATGATATTCGCGCTTTATACAAAAAGCACCGAATCAAGATGGTGTTCTTGAATCCGAATTACCAGAACCCATCAGGAACGGTACTAAGTTCTGAGCGGCGCAAACGTCTTCTTGATTTGGCAAGCGAATTAGGTCTTCCTATTGTAGAAGATGATCCATTCAGCCTGACGTCTTATGATGTTGATCCTCCTCAGGCGCTCAAATCAATGGATTCCGTGGGCTCGGTTCTATATATCGGCTCGTTCTCCAAGATTGCCGCTTCTGGCTTACGGATCGGGTGGATGGTAGCACCTCATTCCATTGTGGAACGGCTTGCGGATGCCAGACAACAGATGGATTTTTGATTAAGCATCATCCCACAGCAGGTAGCGGGACAATTTTTACAACCATCTATTTTGATCCTCATTTGGATAGTCTTCGTATGCAACTGCAATTTAAACGGGATTTGCTCATCGAATCCTTAGAAAAGGAGCTTCCCGGTCTAATCGATTACGTGGTGCCAGAAGGAGGATTGCATCTATGGTGTAAATTGATCCCGGATATCCCCGACGGTAAACTATTAGAGGAATCGATTAAGAAAGGAACTATTTTTGTGCCAGGGAGTGTTTATGGTTCCGATTCTGGTTACGTACGTTTTACATTCGCCAGACCGAAACCAGAGGAAATTGCTCCGGGGATATCCAAATTTGCTGCAGCACTCCGTGAGTTAATTGAATGACGTTTACAGAGTAGGTGAATAAAAGAAAACAACCGCCGAGATCGTATCTCCGCGTTTGTGTATCGATCTATATACGTATTCCATAAAAAGGAATGATTTAAAATGGATGGTCACCAAAGACCTAAATTTCCCCATCTTTTTCATTGCCATGATCTTCCCATCTTCTTGAGTAGGCTTTATTTGTAACCCAGAAAGTCATCCAAGCAAGCACGATGATAATGAGTGCAGCGGCTATCCATACTCCCACCGGAACATTCATGTTTGTACCTCCTATTAATTAATATTCGTCTCGGTAAGCATTGCTCGGATATTATCATAACCATGTTTAGTGTTTCTGTAACCGTCCAATTTATTGACAATTGACCCATCCACTTGTGACGGTTGGTTCAGTCGATTAATTCTCTCTGGTTACCCGCAATCCTTCGCGTTATTCGACATTGAATCTTAAAACAAGGAGCAGTTGCGGTTGCAAAAATTTCATTCAACCAAATTACCCGTTAATTCAACCTTTACTTCAGAAGTTTACCATCGTATTCCGATAATTGAATTGCGACCAACCAATTTAATACCAATGTCTTCAACATCTATGGAAGGGTCCTTCAAACCAATATTAACAATTCCACCATTTGCCTGATCAATATAATTAGTATATTCTCCATTTCGGGTTTGGACGCAACATCGAATCCGTTTACGGTGGCGGTTCCGATATCTGGTTTGAGCAGCGTGGTGAGGATTTTGACAACCGTTGTCTTGCCCGCCCCGTTGGATCCGAGCAGGGCGAAAATACGGCCCTTTTCCACCTCGAAATCCACCATCCATGCCTTTAAGGGCAGCATAGGTCAGCTTATCCATGACTGCGCCGTCAAAGCAGATGGTTTTGATGGCACGGTAATATTTTTTTGACCACGAAGACGTCGGAAAAGACACGTTCTTGAGTGTCGCGCCCTTAAACGAAACTTCGTTCAGTGCCGCCTTGTCAAACTTGACGCCGATAAAGGTTTGCCCGTCAAAACACAGCCCACCCAGGTCGGAATATTTGAACTCCACGCCGTCAAAGATACAGTTTTCAAAGATTGTTTTTCTAAGGTCGGTCGCCGTTAATATGACGTCGGCCAGCTTTACGCCTGTAAATTTAACTCCGTTCAACCCTGACGAGCTGAAGTTGGTGCACACAAGAATCGTTTTATTGAAGCTTGCATTTCTAAGGTCAAGCGCTGAAAAGCTGCAAGCTATCCGTGCGCTGCTGTCAGGTCAGACGGTGGGCAATGATATAAGGGTCGCGCTTGCGTGGTGCATCGGAATTATGCTCGTAGCTTATATCTTTGCGATTGATAAACACCATTTATGCCTTTATTTTTTCAAAAAGGAGCAGACGGCGGATGTATTTGCCGAATCGCGTCCCATAGAAGCACTTAAATGATTATAGCCGTCTTGAGCGGGATGAAACATTATTATATTGATATTCCTAATTACGTAATAGAAATGGATGTTTCTATTTTCATAAAAATAATGAGAAAAAAGGAGCCTTCTTTTAAGCTCCTTTTGACTTGGGGGCAACCATTGGCAACCAATATAGAAAGGAGATGTACAGGCTCACCAGAGGTAAGTGGTGATCACAATAGGAAACCCGAAATTACCGATAGCCGTAGTAAACAGAGTGATGATCTGACGAGAGAGTTACGTATAGGCATTTCACAGTATGTAGAATTTTATAATACAGACCGCCCTCATTAATCACTGGACAATGTAAATCCTGATGACATTTACTCTCAACATATATTAGCAGAAGCATCGTAATCGGATGACCGAATTACCCACTTCAAACAAAGGAGGACATAACTTAATTTATTGAAATTCGTGTCTTGACAATGAGCATTATAAATTACCCTAAATTACAATTTTGAATATTATCAAAAATACAGTTCCATTAGTCCATAGCATTGTAAATTTTGAAAAAATAAACTAGGCATTTGTGCTCAATTATTGATGAAAAGGGAAAATTTACTTTTTATTTACTTCCTGTTATCATTCATCAAACAAAACTGAACTATTCTATAAAAATGAAAATTAGGAGGTTAAAAGAATGAAAAATCAAGGTAAACGGCTTGTATCCACTATTATTGCTCTAATAATGTTGTTTAGTTTGGCTTGCAGTGCATGGGCAGAGTCTAATAGTTTAACTTCAGGGAAGTCTAAGAGAATAACTCCTTTGGGATTTTCGTCTAACGTAAGAGCGTCAGACACATTTTCGTTTAAGACATCTTCAGCAAAAGATAAATTAAATATTACAAGCGGTAGCGTTCCAGATTATATTTCTATAAATGATGGAACTAAGAATATAAATTTGTCTAATGCTAAAATCAGTTTACTAAAAGGCACAGATGGAACAGCATATTCTATAACTAATTTACCTACAGTTGATAAGGCTAAATCGTACACGTTAAAAATTAGTAAGTCTAAAAATTCTTTAGATAAAATTGCTTTTAAACCAGCAAATTCTTCTAACACGGATCTTAAAGTGCTACATAACGCCATTCACATATCAAGCATCGACAACGCTAATAGCTCTATTTATATGATACCTCAATATAATGTTGAACAATTGCTTGCTGAAATTGACTCAACAGACAATTCTATTCAAAATTATTCTGTTACAGATAGTTCGGGATCAGAAAAAAGGTTATCTGATGAAATAGTTAATAATGATATATTAACTGTTGTTGCTGAAGATAGAACGTCCAAAAAGTTTACAATACATATATCAACTTTAAAAGCAAACTTGCAACAATATACAGTAGGTCAAACTCAAGATATAATATTAGAATATTCTATTAATAGAACCACACCTGAAAGAAAATATTTATACGGAACGTTAACATTTAATTTGCCAGATGGAATAACAGCTTCATCTACAGATACTTTCGATTTAATTGGTCGTGGTTTCGTACAATTAAATGATGCTGCTATAGCTTCTGCAAAAGACTATAACCATTCAGGAAGAAACTGGGTTAGAGATATAAATTCTAATGAAGATTTACGAACAAAAGTGGAAATAACTAATGGTGGAAAAACTGTCTCTATAAAGAATACAGATTTTAGCGCTTACAATGGTGTTGATGTTATTCTTGTTTTGAAAAACAAAACAATTCCAAGTCAAGGCGGAACTTTCAGTGCAACTTTTAGTGGCAAGGCTTATTCAGGAACACCTCGCGAAGTGGATTATACTGAAACAGGAACTACAAACTTCAATGTAACTTCAAACGTAACAAATTTAGTTAGAAAAGCTGATGATGTTTCATATAACACACCAACAACTGTTGTTCTAGAAGCGGATTCAATTAATAAACAAGCTAGTGTTTATGCAAGCTTAGACAAAGGATTAACTTGGGTTAATACAGGAGCAGTTTTAAATTCACAACAAGCAATACTTACTAACCTTTTACCAGATACAAACTATTACTTTAAGCTTGTAACATCAGATGGAAGTTCAAACATGGTAAGCTATTATTCAGGTATATATGACGTTACAAATTTTGGAGCTGTTGCTGACGCAACAGTAACAGATAGCGCTGGTGACATTATTAGATATACCGGAACAGATAACTCTGCTGCTATAAATGCAGCAATTGTTGCAGCAAGCAAAAATGGCGGCGGAACGGTTTACTTCAAAGGAAACTCAAATTTCGCCTCTAATAGCATACATTTAAGAAGCAACGTATATTTATATTTTGACAAAAACTCTCAACTTATAGCTTTAGACAATATCGACTCAAGAGAAGATAGTTTAAATTATCCTTTCGCATTGGGGCAAGATGACGGTCATGGCTATTGGGAAGACGCTCTTATGTGGGGCGTTCGTGTAGAAAATATAAAGATTCTTGGAAATTCAGCTAAATTTTATGGAAATATGAATTTATATACTGGCTATAGTAGTCCTTATGTTCCTGGTAAAGGAACTAAAACTATTTCGTTAAAATTATCTAAAAATATAGTTATTGGAGGAACAGATGAGGATAACGTTTTAACCTTTGAACAAGGTGGCTGGTTCTCTATCAACTCAACTGGCTGTGATAACATTAGAGTTCAAAATATGTTATTGCCTAACTCTACTTCTGGTCGTCAAAGAGATACATTCAACTTTATGCAAAATAACGACGCATCTGCTTATAACGTTACAACTTTGAAGTCTAGTAATGACGTAGCAAAATTAGGAAGCGATTTTTCTTTAGGATTTGTTAGACACGTTTCTAATATAAATATTGAAAAAATTGTTGCTGGCGACATAGCCGGTGGAAATGTATTCCAATTAGGCTCAGAAACAGTTGGGGATATTGAAAATATAACAGCAAAAAATTTATCTCTTACAACAAATGCTAACAAAACTGGCGTTGCCATATGGGTTAACGACGGTTCAAACGTAAGTAACGTAGTCCTTTCAGATTTAGATTTAGAAAACACATCTGGTGGAATTGCTTTTGGTGTTTCTCCGCGTTTTGAAAGCTCTGGGTTTGACGAAGATGGAATTTTTCAAACTTCAAGACTACCTCTTGGAATTAGAAGACCTGGTTCTATTTCAAATGTAACGGTTGATGGGGCTGTTTTATCAAAGAACGCTGGAGGAGATGGAGCGTTCCCAATTGTTATTCAAGGATACAAACGATTTCCAAGCACTGGATCTGCAGGCCAAGTTGACGTTGGTTCGGTTGGAACTATTGTAGATGGAGAAACTTATCCAGTCAGCAATATAACATTTAAAAACCTTGATCTTACTGCTTCCTTTAACCCTGCCAAAACTGCTTCTATGCCAGTTTTATCAAACACTACAAAAGTTATAGCTGAAGCTAAAAATGGAGGTAACTATAGAACATCATCATATGCAAATGCTAGTTTGTTCCCTGCATATGGTATTCTTATGAAATATGTAGATAATGTAACGATTCAAGACAGTTCAATAAAATATGAAGACGCATTAAGAAATGATAGATTTGCTATTGTTATTGATAATGGAACTGACGTTAATTTAAGCAACCTAGATATTTTACAAGGCGGGTTAATTGGCAGTGCTATACAAGTTAGAGGTACCTCAAGTTATAATTTTAGCAACATAGGTGTTAAAACTTTCAATAAAAATTATAAAACACAAACTGCAACTGTGTATCCTAACGCAAATGGCAATTCAAATTTTGATAGTTCCGTAGAGGCAAATTTATCACAGTCATATGTTTTCCCAAGCATTGTCTCTGACACAGCTGTAGATATTGCATATACAAGCACACATATTAACTCTGTTTCAGGCAGTGCAATTGACATTAAAGTTGGAACTACAGTTGGGGATGTTTTAGGCGAGTTAATATCCCTAAATGGTGTTCAAACTATTTCAGTTATAGATGGTAGTGGAAATGCTGTTGCTTCAACTGTAGTTATTACAACAGGTAATAGTCTTAAAGTTATTTCAGCTGATGGAACAAAAACTACGTCATTACCATTTACTATCGATGGTGCCGTACAGGCAAATTTATTACAATCATATGGTTTCCCAATCATTACCTCTGGCACAGATGTAGATCGTGGTTCACTACCTGATGCAGCATAAGCGCAATGGACATCTCTGATGATTCAGCGCAAGCGGAGGACATGGAATTAACAGAAAAGTGGTGGTGCAAGTATAACACCTTGCACCACCACTTTTCTGTTTTAGTCAATTGTTGCCTTCTTCAGCAGGGGAAAGCACTATAGTACGAAGCTAGACCGCGATGGTGAAGGAATAGCTAATGAGCGAATATTTATCAGCAGGCACGTCTGGATTACCGGAAGAATTGTTCGACGATTTAATCCATGCGACAAATTTGAATCCCGGTGATCGATTGTTGGAAGTGGATTGTGCTACAGGAAAGGCTACTCTCCCGTTTACCAAACGCGGATTTAATATCACGTGCGTAGAACTAGGCGCTGAGCTTGCTGCAGTTGCCCGTCAAAACCTTGTCGGAATGGACGCTGACATATAATCAACGGGATCTTCGAAGACTGGCAACCGGAGGCGGAGAATGGGTTTGATCTGGTATTCGCTGCAACCGCTTGGAAATGGATTGATCCCGAAGTTCGATACATTTAGGCATGGCAGGTCCTTCGTCCACGATTCTTTTGTATTATGGTACTAGGTTCTTGTCGTAAGCCATCGACAAAGAACCTGGCACCATAATTGTAAACGACATATCTTTGATCCTTTTACTTTGTTAATAGGCTTTTCCAACTGCAATCAAAAATGACACAAATCTGCAACCTGTGCAGATCGAATGTAAAAGAAGATCGGGGCAATAATACAATCTTTCTGACTAACTGTCTCTATCGCCCAGCGTTCTCGGTAGATCTGACTGATTTCGTCGGCCCCCAATTTGTCGGCAGGGGGATGTAGAGTGTTATGGTCATGAAGCTATAGCGGTATTAATGAGGATTAAAACCCTGCGTGAACAGCTATATTCACTACCTAACATTCGGGATATTCTAATGAACGAGGTATTTTAACATCTTCAATACGGATTTAATATTACAAAAATATTCAAAGAAGACCTTTGGTGGAAACATAAAAAGACAATTCGTCAATGAATACGATGAATTGCCTCACTGCTTCATTTTTAATTCGAAAACGTATGTTTAACATACATCATCTTTCGCCTATAACTGATTGTCGTGTACTGGTTTTATATATTATTTGATTTTTTTGGGTCAACGTCTTTTCTATCTCCGCGAGCTTGAAATGCTTTTTTTTCAATTCATCTAACCGTTCCTTAAGCTGCTCGATTTTCGTTTCATACGCTTGTTGTTTTTCTGAATAGAGAGTGAATTCTTTTTCCTGAATCCCCATCTTCTTCAATTGATTTGTTGCCTTTTCAGATGTTTCTATTTCGGCATTGTATTTCTTTTTTAAAAGCATTTTCTTAAGCGTTGAGGATTGAACTTCTTCATATATCGGTTTGTATTTAGAGTACGTTTCAATGGTTTGAATGGCTAGCTTCATTTTTTGATTCATTTTATTTGCATCTTTTATGACCGCATTGATCTCCCGAAGTTGATGTTCGATTGTATTAACTGCTTTGTTCAAGTCGCTTCGGCTTTTCAAATTTTGATTTGTAATAAATTTAAGTTGTTGAGACAGTTTGGATATTTCAATATCCGACTTAAAATCCCTTTTGGTATTTCTTTGTTTTGAATAGGTGGCATTACGATCCGTCAACGTACGAAGAAGAGCAATAGTCAGGATTAAATTAACGGCTAATGATCCTCTTCTAAATTGGTACTGCCTTGCAGCCTCCAGTAGTTGATTTTGTTTTGGTTTACTATTAAATCGATACTTATACTTCCGTTTCGATTCTGTGAAATTAAATTCCGCAAGTTGAATACGTTCTTTAATCTTTTCTTCCGAGTATTCGTATCCAAGTGTTTTCCCTCTTACCGATCTCTCCATATCTGGATGCTTGAAAGTCATATACTTAACACGGCCTTGCTTAATCGTATAGCGAAGCTGCTCCATCTGTACCATAAAATCTTCAAATGATTTCGAGGATTTTATGACGGTATCAATATCATTCCTAATTTGCGTTTTCCATGAATTCCCGCGCTTATCATCTTTCCATTCCTTATAAGATTTTGATATAGAATCCTTCTGGAACGGAATGACATTGAGGTTATAATCCTTCGCAACCTCATCTGAATATTCCCTTGCGTCTTTTAGGCTTTGCTTGCATGCGTTGAATTTCCTTCCATCAAGCGAGACCGAATTAATAATGATGTGGTTGTGATAATGCCCTTTATCCAAATGGGTGCTGATAATAAATTGATATTTGTCTCCGAACATTTTTTCAGCCCACTTCAATCCAATCTCATGTGATATGTATGGATCGGTTATTTCTTTCTCCTTGAAAGATTGAATGAAATGAAATCCTAATGTCCCCTCTTCCTTATTGTGTTTTTTCTTATTTCCAATCATCTGCTTATAGGCTAGTTTGTCATTTGTTGCACAATTCACGCCTGTCACTAACCAGCCTTCATCTGTTTTTGTCTCATTTACGATGTATTTTAGGGATCGATTCAATGTCGTTCGTATGGTTATTTGTTTTACGTAAGGCACTTTAAAAATCACCCCCCATCGTAAAATTTTTCGATCTGTCCATAAATGCCTTCTAGCTGTTTCTTCAAATATTTAATATCATCCAAACTGACATATTCCACTTCATTAGCACGACGAGCTACTTGGTTGATGTTATTTCCGATCTTATTGACTTCATACACTAGTTGCTCCACCTGAGAAAAATCTTGTTTAATGATATATCCCTCCAGCGCCATTTTCCGAAGGTACTTGCTTCGATCCAGTTCTGCGATCGCCGCTTTTTTATCGATCATTTCCATTTCATGTCCCGTCACGAAGAACTTAACTTCCTTATTTCTATACCGGTTTTTCGGCAATCATATCACCTACTTTAATGGGTCTTAGGGCAAGCCCTAAAATAATTGGGGTCTTAGGGGGAACCCCTAACAAGCAGTAATTACGGAAGTGTGGCTACCCTTCCAATGCTTGCTTCCCCACTCCATCACTATTCTATCTCCCCCCATTTTATCATTTCCATCATTTGGTTTAAATGAGCCTGAAATAACAAAATTTTCAATCCCAACTTCCGTGGTGTATACCGTTACGAATGCAGCCACTTGTCCCCCACCTCCTGTTTTCCATTTTACACCGGATCAAGTGGGGTGTCTCTATATTGAAGTGAGAAGAGCATGCGAAGGTGCTCAACGCATTGGCTTAATTTCATTTCCCTCGGAATCTATGAACTTTACCGCCAACTTCCCATTTAAGCCAAAGAATTGTTCGACCTCTGTGCCTAGGCCGATAGATCGAAGCTGATTGGCCATAGGAATTTCGCTGAGCAACACTTGTATATCCTTTTCTATTCTTTCAAGTATCTCAACAATCCGTTCGAACCCTTGAAATAGCCTGCTTCATCGAGGGCAGTCGTTTCGCCTCAATTCTGTGTTTTTATCGATCTTTAAATGTAATCTCATCTGTTGACAAACTATAACCCCCTAGGTCATATATTGATATGGCGATACATCTATAGAGCCATTAACATTAATCTCATAAAACTCAACAGTAAATTTATTATCCTCCCATTTAGTAATGCAGAAAACTGGTCGATACATAAATTCATAATAAGCCGATGGCTAAACGTACTTCTCATGGCATCCTTTTTGAAAATGAACATCTAATTAAATCTGCTGGAATACAGGCTGCAAAAGAATTTTTTGTGACTGGTACCTGGCATTCACATCCAACAGGCTCTAGCCTGCAGCCATCTATTATTGATAAGAATACTATGTTGCGAATTATTTCGGTGATTAAATCGACCAACTGCTGCAGGGCGACAACCCAGTCGATTGAGCCGACTTCATCGCATAGCAAATAGAACAGTCCGCCAATGGACCGTTGATCAGTGCTCTGTCTATGCTGCCAAGCGAGCAAAATATATCGTGAAAACACAATCGTTGTGTGACTGACAAGCATGTCGTACGACCGGCCTTGAAATTCCTTTTACAGGCGCAGCAAGGACTTGGCGCATTTGAAAAATACTTCAATCTCCCAGCGCATCTTGTAAATTCGGATGATATCGGGGGCACTCAAGGTCAAATCCGTCGAGAGAATTGCCAGCCACTCGTTCTTCTTGGATCGATGACGGACAAACACGACACGACTATTACGGGAATACCGGGGACAAGCTCCGTACGAATGAGACGCAAGATATTGCGGTTCTTACCTTCTACCTGCGGTGCGGCTATATACAGGGCCTTCAGGCATAGTCTTTGCCCGTTCACGAGGTAACGCTTGTTATCGTTCTTTACCATACCGATCACATGCATCCCGCGATTTACGACTTCTTGAATGAGCGGCGCATGTGTAAACCAACTTTTCATAAGTTGCGTAAGAAGCAGACATGCCAATCGCAACCAGCGTGCGAAACATCATAAATCTTTACCCATGAAGGGTTCATGCGACCGAATAATAATCCACCATTTTCAATTTTTGAATTTTCTTTTGTCAATGCACATATTTTATCTAAAGCATCACTAGACACTTCGCCACGAAAGCAGGAAAGAAAATAACAGCCCTTATTCAACGTCAACTTCAGCAATGGATCACTGGTTTACCCAACTACATCAAGGCGTATCTACCCATTTCAAGCTGCGAAAGTTGAGTTAATAACGCCTAGATTCAACAAACCTTCTCTAACAGCTCTTGTCCAGATGTGTGAGGATAGGTGCAGAAACGCTGCGCTTTAACAAAATGGTATTCCTCCTTCAGGATCTTGAATTTTTTCCTAACTGTCAAGATTGCATTTCATTATTTCTTTCTTGCCTCCGATAATTTTAAGGGGTATTTTTATGTTTAAGTTGCCTATTTTTGGGGTCAAAGGCAAAGGGGCTGTCCCGTTTGCGAGGACAACCCCTTCTTTGTTATCAGCGAACACCGATTCTTCTTACTCCATTACCCTTTTACGGCACCAGCCGTAATCCCCCGGTTAATTTGGTCAGTAAAGCCCAGATAAACAACGATGGATGGGATGCAGATAATCGACAACACCGCGAATTGGGCGCCGTAGTTAGAAGAATATTGCCCCATGAAATAAACGACTGCAAACGGAAGCGTCCGCAGCGAATCTTTATCGATGTAGTTAACAGCCATAATGAACTCGTTCCAGCAGCTCAGGAAAGCAAGCACGGATACGGTGGCGATAGCTGGCTTGAGAATCGGCAGGATAATCCGATAGATCATGCCAGATACATTGAGACCGTCAATAACAGCCGCCTCTTCGAGCGCGCGCGGAACGGACTCCATAAATCCAGTGATGATATATACACTGATAGGTATTTGGAACGCTGCATATGGCAAAATGAGTGCCCAATAGGTATTTAAGATGTGAACCTGATGAAAAAGGCTGAAGCTCGGCAGCAGTGTAGAATAAATCGGGATGATCATTGCCGCCATAACAAGAGCTAGAACTGGCTTGCGCAGCCGCCACCGCATTCGTGTAATCGCATAGCTCAGCGGGACAGAGCACACCACAATCAACGCAATTGAAACGGTAGAAATCAGCACACTATTCCAGAATAGAAGCGGAATATGCGCATTTTTGAATGCATCCGAGTAGTTCTTCCACATCGGTGGATTAGGCCATTTTAGAATGTCAGAACCGAAGAAATCACCGCTCTTCAGCAAGGAGAAGTCAAACAGCCAAATGAGCGGAAACAGCTCCGCAGCTACTAGAAGAATCATCAAGGCGGCGAAGATAATTCGAAGAATCGAAAAGCGGGTCCGGGTTGACTGCTCTCTTATTTGCGGCTTCGCAGTTTGTAATTGTTTAACGTTCATCGGTTATCCCTCTACTTCTCGGCTCAAGGCTCGGTTCATGATGACAGTGACGATCAGACAGATGACGACCAATAGAATGGAGATCGCATTTCCATAGCCGTAAAGACTTTCCCGGAATGCCTTGGAATAGAGATAGGTCGACATAAACTGCGTGCTGTTCGCAGGTCCTCCGCCTGTCATTAGATAGACCGTTTCCATCTGTTTGAATGCCGAGACGACAGCGAGCACCAAATTCACTCGGATCACAGGCATCAGCAGCGGGAATACAATTCGCATGTTCAATTGAAACTGGGATGCGCCGTCAAGCATGGCCGCTTCATGCAGATCCTTCGAGACACCTTTAATGCCCGCATAATAGAGCAGAAATGCATAACCGAAGCCCTGCCACATGCAAACAAAAATGATACAAATGATCGCCCACACCGGATCGCCCAGCCAATCCTGCTTCCAATCGGGGAGATGTACGATATCGAGCAACCGGTTCAGCAGACCGAACTGCGTATCAAAGATACTGGTCCATAACTTCGTGGTAACGAATGTAGAGATGATAGCCGGAATAAAAATACAGATGCGCAGAAACTTTTCATAGCGTCCGCAGTATTGCACAAGCATAGCGATCAGGATTGAGAATGGATGCTGGATAAGAATCAAGCCGGCCGCAAGCAAAATCGAGTTTAAGAGCGACTTCCAGAATATGCTGTCTCCCCCGAATATGTCTGCATAGTTGCTGAATCCCACATACTGGTAAGTACCCACGCCCTTCCAATCCGTCAGACTATAGTTAAAGCTAAATGCAATTGGAATGAAAATTAACAATGATATGAGCAGAAGGCCCGGAGCAACCAGCCATATTATCGTTTTTTTGTCGCTCAAGATTTTGTGCATATGTCTCCACATCCAATCCTAGATTATCCCTTAAAACAATCAGGGACAGCGGTAAATCGTCGCCGCCCCGTTGTTATATCTCTAAGTTACCCTTTATTTTCCTAGCGATTTTTTGGCTGCATCATTGATTGCTTTGGAGAACTCATCAGGATTGATTTTGCCGCCTTCCAGCTGTTGCAGTGAATCATAAAACGTCTTCTGCGTGTCGGCGGTGAATTTGTCCTGCGCCTGCGTACCGGAATAGGAAGCTGCGCCGTTGAAGATTTTGCTGAGGTCCTGCTGAACCGGTGTTTCTTTGCCGGTCAGGAACTGATCGTATTTCTGAGCTGGGAAGGTAATACCGTTCTGCCATACGCCCTTCGCCCAGTTCTCAGGCTTGAACATCCAGGTCAGGAATTGGATCGCTTCCGCTTTGTGCGGAGACTTCGCGGATACGGAGTAGCCTCCACCGAACCAAGCCGTCAGATCATTGGCCGAACCTTTGCCGCCTTCGATAGCCGGCAGTGCGAATGCACCCATATTGTCTCGAACTTCCTGCGGGAAGTTGGTGTCCGTAGCCATCCCCATTTCCCACTCGCCCATCATGTACATAGCCGCTTTACCTTGACCGAACATGTTGCGGGCTGTGCCGTAGTCCTGGTTCAGGAAGCCTTTGCCGAACGCGCCTGCGTCAACCCACTTCTTCATAGCCGTCGCGGCCGCTACTGTGTTTGGATCATCGAAGCTGCCGCTGCCGTCCATTGCTTTCTTGGATACATCCCAGTTGCCGGCGTAACGCTGCAGAAGCGTTTCGAACCAGATGCCTGAGGTCCAGGCGTCGCGGCCGTCCATTGCGATCGGAATGATATTCATCGCCTTGAGCGTATCGATCGCTTTCATCAGATCACCTTCCGTCTTAGGGACCTGAATTCCGTTATCGGCGAAGATTTTCTTATTATAATAGAGGACAGAGAAGTCGGAGTTCCGTGGGAAGCCGTACAGCTTGCCGTTGAAGCTGAAGCCTTCGAGCGCCGCGTCGATGAAGCCTGCGTCCGCCAGCGTGCTGCGGTCGATCTCGGCGAGAGCTCCACTGTCTACGAGAGGCTTCAGGTAGTTGTTGTTCCCCCACGACGTAATGATGTCGGGAAGCTGGCCGGAAGCGTTGTATACTTTGATTTTGTCCTGAAACTGCGGGTCCGGTGAGAGCGTCTCTACCTTGATCGTTACATTCGGATTTTCCTTCATATAGGCATCGATCAAGTCCTGCTCCATCTTGCCTTGTCCAACCGTACGGTCGGAGTTGTTCGTGAAGAAGCTAAGTGTATATTTCTCTGCAGCCGCGTTTGAATTTGAGGCCGTATTGCTATCTTTTGCTGTATTGCCACTGTTTGACGCCGTATTGTTGGCTGCATTTGTACCGCATGCGGCCAGCAGTCCAACCGATGCGATAAGAACAGCCATGCCCAATCTTGATTTCTTCCAGGAAAAACCTTTCATTATATCCCCGCCTCATTTTGTTTGTTGTTTCTTCCTCATTATAGAAACAGATGTGTCTCTTTGAAAGATCCCATTCTTCAGAAGCTTTTGTACAGATTTCATATCAACGGCTCCAGCCTCCCAGACTATTCCAATATTTTCAGTCGATGCGTTAATAATTTGTTCGTTTTTTCGATTTATTTGTACATTCATGCTATATTTGCGCTGCTGCTACTTTCTAACATTGCATTCATATGTGAAAGGATTATAGTAAGAGATATCATTGACTAGCGGAGAAGGATACACGAAATGTATACAATTTTAAGGAAATGGTATTTGGATCTGCCGATCCGCAGAAAGATTCTGCTTTGGTTCGTTCCTCTTCTTGTCGTAACCATTATGGCTACGGGCCTCTATTCCTTTCGTATCGCATCCAACGAAATCACGGACAAGATGGAAGCAGAGCAGCTCAATACAGCTAAACAAGCGATTGACCATCTGGATTTTATTGCACAGGATGCTGTCAATATTTCCAACTATTTGTTCCTTACGCCAGAGATTCAAGCCTTGCTGCGGCCCGATCCAGTAGATGGAGGGTACGTCACGAATCAGACCGTCTTCGACTCTATCAACCGGCTCATGGTGACGCGGCCCTATTTTCAATTCCTGACCGTGTACTCGACCCATTTTGCTCCGATCCAGTTCAATAATAAAGGACTCTCCTCCGCCATCCCCTTCGAGGAATACAGAAGCGTCTACGATTACGAAAACATATTAAAAAATCCCAAAATCGAATCGTGGAGTGTGGAGGTCCCGGGCCGGAAGAAAAGTATTTTCTATGGCGATACGAAAATCAAACTCTTGCTGACGAAAGTTCTCAAGAACAACTCGACTTACAAACCGGAAGGCATTCTGCTGCTGGGTATCGACGAGAAAGATATTCGCAAATCGTATACGCCTCCAGAGGGAAACGTTGAAATCGCCGTCGTTAATACAGATGGTACCGTGCTGTCGGACAGTTCAGGGAAGTGGGTCGGCACCTCAATCAACCAAATGCCTTATTTCGATGGGGACATTCAGAGTCCGTCGCAGATAGGCGGTAAGATTGACACATCGAAGTGGGTGTTCGCCCATGTCGAATCCGCCATTACCGGCTGGCATATACTCGTCGTCCAGCCGCGCAGCGAACTCTTGAAGCAGCTGAACCGAATTACCTGGGTGACGGTATGTATCGTGTTTCTTACCCTCGTGCTGAGCGTGTTCGTTTCCTTTGCGGTTTCCGGCGTCATCATCGATCCCATGCGTAAAATTTTGACATCGATGAAGAAATTCCAAAAGGGCAATTTCTCAGAGCAGGTTGACCTTGAAGGACAGGATGAAATCGGTCAGTTAGGTGCTGGGTACAACATTATGGTGCAGCGAATCAGGGAACTCGTCGATGATGTGTATTCCTTTGAGCTCAAACAAAAGCAAGCCGAACTGAAGGTGCTGCAATCTCAAATCAACCCTCATTTTCTGTATAACACCCTGAACACGATCGCGTGGACGGCACAGAAGAATGGGGACCGCCAAGTCGGTGACATGATTTATGCGTTGTCTGGAATCTTCAAGCTCAGCTTGAACCAAGGCAAAGATATCATTAATCTTCAACAAGAATTCAAGCTGCTCGAGCATTACCTTTTCCTGCAAAAAATGCGGTCGCCAAATAAACTGGCGTACGAGTTGAACCTTTCCCCAGAGCTTGAAGACTATGCAGTGCCAAAGCTGCTGCTTCAGCCGCTGGTTGAAAATGCCGTCGTCCACGGCATCGAACCGCTGACTGACGAGCTTGGTTTCATCGAGGTAAATGCATCCATTACAAGTGGCTCCATTACGATAGAAATTACAGACAATGGCATTGGAATTACTGCAGAGAAGCTGGAAGAGCTGCTCCAGATATCCCGCGAGGGAAAGCCCCCGCCTGGAAGCGAAGGCTTCGCGATTGCCAATATTTGCAAACGGATAAGAATATATTACGGTGAAAGCGCAGCGTTCAATATTCAAAGCATACCAGGTTCAGGCACACGGGTTCTGCTGGTATTGCCAGACAACAGGAGGTAACGGACAAGATGCTGAAGCTGTTAATCGTGGAAGATGAAGAAGCGACACGCGAAGGACTACGATCACTGATCAACTGGGAATCGCTCGGCATAACCATTTCCGGTCTAGCCGCGAATGGGATGGAAGCACTTCGAATGTTCGAGGCGCTTCCGGCTGATCTGCTGTTAACCGATATTCGCATGCCCCTTATGGATGGCTTGCAGCTGATCGCAGAGCTGCGAAAACGCGGTCATGATATACCTTGTGTGCTGCTGTCGGGTTATAACGAATTTGAGTATGCTCAGCGCGCAATGCGAAGCGGAGTATCCGACTATGTCATAAAGCCCTGCTCTCCGGATGAAATCCTTGCGGTATTTGCCACCCTCACAGCCCGGATTGCCGAGGAGCGCCGGCACACGGATGAGCTGAAAGGTTTGGCTCAGCAGCTTCATGTGCATCTGCCGCATGCCAAAACTCAACTATTCCGCCAATGGCTGAACTACCCGGCGATGGTAACGGAGAAAAGACTTGAGCAGATGAAAAGCGTAGAAATGGCCATTGGATACGAGCATGTGATCGTCATGACATTCCAAATAGATAGCCGCATGCTGGAAAACTTGAACTACGACGAGACAGGCACGCAGCTGCTCAATTTCGCAGCGGCAAATATTATTAAGGAGTCCTTGGAACATGCTCTTCTGCAGCCCATTGAGATCGTCCAAGAAGGCGATCTTATTGTGGCAATCGGCAATGGACTCATTGAATGGATTGGAGATAAACTGCACACTGGTTTGGTACTGGTCGCAGCTAATTTGAAGCAATTTCTTAATCTGACGGCCAGTGCAGGGATAAGTCGTTCTCAAACCGACATCAACAAGCTGCACATCGCTTATCGTGAGGCACTTGAGGCGCTCGAGCTGAGATTCTTCCGGGGTGCGGGTCATTATTTCTACAGTGAAGCTGCAGGACAAAAGAAAGAATCACTGCCGGATTGCATTAACCCTGTGGAGCTGCTCAAGCTGGAGCAATCGGCATTAGAGCATATGCGGGGAAGTTTGTATGCCGAGGTGCTTAACGATACGGAACGCTGGCTCGCCGCCTTCCAGGCGGATTATCATCAGTCGCGTAAACAGATAAACGGACGGGCGCTTTTGTTTCTGAACAGGCTGCTCCATGTTGCACAGGAACGTGACAGCAGCGAGACAGATCTGTTGGGCTATTTTGACCAGATCAGCGAGCAGCTGCAGCTCAACGAGACCCTAGAGGAGTTATCCGGCTTCGTCTACGGTTCAATCCGTCGGATCGTAGAAGTGCTCAACCCGCAGAAAGCGCCAAAACGCAAAGTTCAGCAGGCACTCGACTATATCGAGGAGCACTATCGTTCATCGGGGCTTTCACTCGCCGGGGTTGCCAAGGCACTGTTTGTTTCCAGCACGTATTTGTCCACCTTATTCAAACAAGAACTAGGCGTCAACTTTCTGGATTACGTTCACCAGTACCGTATCGAGAAGGCCAAGGCACGTCTGCAAGCCGGCGATCAAAAGATCCAGACCGTTGCCCGCGAGGTCGGCTACTTCGATGAAGCCCATTTCACGCGGACCTTCAAAAAATGGACGGGCACTCTGCCCTCCCAATATAAGAAGGAGCGACTGCAGCGAAGCTGATTGATGATCGCATTTGGCAGACTCTCAAAGCCTAAGTCCCGTATTAACCGGGTTAAAGCCTTTTTATTCTCCCTTGGAAAAAATTCCGCCTAGTTAAAGGCGGATGCTGCGCTCTTTTTTTAAATAAAGATGTCTATAGGTTTTATAATATGGGGGAGAATATGCGTGCTGCTTGCTCCATTATGCGCTGTGGATAGGAGCGCTGTTCCAATTCTTCCATAAGCAAAGGTACGGAATCATTTAGATCGCGCTCAAATTGCTCTGTGAGTTCCCACGCCGCGCCGGTAATGTACAACATTTCAATTACCTCATAATTCAGACGAAAACTTCGCATATCGTGCCAATGCCGCAACCTTTACGTCCGGTGCGCTGGTGATTGGGATAAGCAGCTTTCTTCCGACGTATATGCAGGCGTGATGGGTCATTCAGCTATCGTAGCGGGCTTTACACTGACCGTAATGACGGTAGGATGGCCGACAACTATTCCGAGAACGGTGTAACTAGCCAGCTGTATGGTGCTTAGCAACAATATCTTTTCGGCTTTCGTTCAGAATCGGACAAGTGGTAAAATTGGAGTATAAATAAAGAAATTATCGGCATAAACTAAAAAGAGCCTTCGCCGCTGTAACGGCAAAGACTCTACGGACAAAAAAGCTGTGGTTGAACCCCACGGCGCGCTAAGAATGAATCTAAGCGAAACCCACCGTTAGGCGACCAACCTTACGCGGTGGGTTTTCGCTTGTTTAGTTTCCGTTTCATCCATCGATAGAGCTTCCGAATACTAAACACTAGACTTAGTATCTAATTTGGTAAACATGTCCGAAAGGGATCTGTTGATTTCCTTACAAATTCTTAGTGTCAGAAATGAGAAAACGGCTTGCCATTAATTAGGTTAGCCGTTTTTGTATGTAAGATCCTCAATATCCCGTACGGGTATATACATCACCCCATAAGGCTGTCGTAACTTCAGGATAGCCTTATACGGATTGCTGGGCTAGTCTCCCTTGCATTGCAGTAGCCGCGATCTTAACGTTTCTGCCATTGTATTGAACCAGTTTGCTGAGGAAGAATGGAATGACCCCGGCGTAAAATAGTGGTTTTCTTCTATGTATTCGATATGGCGATTAACTTTCTCTGGCATGGTTTCTGCTGACCAGTTTTCTTGCAAAGCCCTTCTTATAAAATTTAAAGGTGATTTAACGGGCCTTGGTGATTGTCGTATTATTAATAATAATTCTAATACTCGCTCAAGCGGAAGCGGCTTCAATAGCTCATAAACTGGAAACAAATATCTGAAATCTGCTCTAGTTGAAGCAGCCCTTTCCGTTGCAGCGTCAAAAACCTACCTCGTTGCCATGTAGTACAGCAGCACGAAAGGGTAAAAAACCGAGCAGCAATAAATGTAGCCCATGCTATGTTAAGAATTGCCTCCTATCTCTTAACTCGTAACAAAATGTATGCAGACTTAGGGGAAGATTACTTTGACAAACAAAAGCAACAATCTATTGTTAAGTACGCCGTTCTGCACCGTTCCGACGTCATAAACAAACGAAATGATTCCGCTCACGACGGTGTGAACCGAGTGGCACTCGATTACCTTCGGACCGACCTCATAGTTCGGCTTCGCCAAATTGCGGCCGGAGCGGATGACCCAAAGCCCGCTTTGTCGTTCGAAAGTGCACTCTTGTAACGGCGCTGCTGATCGGCAAACAGCTGTGGAATTTGCTTTTTGAAGACAGCCTGCGCAAAAGGGAAAGAGTAAGCCTCCGCATAAGCAAACGCGGAGGCTTCGCATTGCTGCGTATTCACAGAGCTATCCTATTCGGATGGAACATTAATCACTTTATGCTCAAACAGCCATGTAACCGATTCTTTGATGGATTCCAGAGAGCTATACTTAGGCTGGTATCCAAGCAGCCGTTTTGCTTTTTCAATACTACAGTTGGGACTGTGCGCAATGTGATCCCAGGTCGCCTGAACCTCCTGCTCGGTTACGGTAAGGCGCCATTTCTCCCATGGGAGAAAGGATAGATTCGCCTTTTTACCGAACCATGAAGCGACTGATTCGGCATATCCCCGCAGGGTCACTGCCGATGGGGACACAACATGGAAGCTCTCTCCGACGGATGCTCCCCAGTTCTCGATCGCTTTCTCGAACGCTTGCGCCACATCGTCTGCGTGAACGTGATGAACGGTTTCCATCCCGATATTCGGTAACGCCACTTCCGCTCCCGTAGCCAAATCGGCAAAAACTTTTGGATTAAAATGTCCGGCCGGATTTAGTGGGTTCCATCCCGGACCGACGATATGACCCGGATGAAGCACAGTTGCTGGAAAACGTGAGCGTCGTGCAAAATCCAGCAAATACTGCTCGATTTGGGCTTTCTGTATGCCGTAATTCCCAAAAGGTCTTCTCGGCTGGTTTTCGGTAATCGGAACTTCTACGCCGGGACCGTGCACCCAAATGGTGCCGCAGCTGATAAAATGGCATATTTCGCCCTTCAAAGCTTCCGCAAGCTGTTTCGTGCTGTCCAATTCAAAGCTGATCATGTCTATTACTACGTCGGGCTTTAATCCAAGGATCTTTTTCCCGAATTGACCGCTTGCTTCTTCAGCAGTCCGGTCTGCAGCAATTTGCAATACTTCCTTCCATGCAGCGTCAGGAGAGTACGGGGAATGTTGCCCCCTGCTGACGTTGACTACTTCGTGTCCCGCTCTGACAAGTCGCGGAACGAGATACGTTCCGACATGACCGCTGCCTCCAATAATGACAATTCGCACGTTCGTCACTCCTCTGGTTAGTGTTAACTGCATAACAGCTTTGGTGCTAGTATTTCAATTGTAATTATATTGAAAGCGCTACCTCAAATTTATATATAATATATAAACATTCGTTATTACTATGGGAATTTCCTCCTATGATTAAAGTTTTAGACCATCTTGATACTGCAAAACAATAACGACTGCCACTGATGCCCGTATTACCGTACCCATTTTCTGTTTTCGCAATTTGTCTCCGTTTAATAACACGGTCATCTTTCAGTTATTATTTTTAATATCGCTCATCGTTTCACCCACATCACTACAAGCTGCAACCTTGAATAGTCCGGCAGATGTTGTTTTGAAGAAAAAGTATCCCAAAGAAAGAATCGCCTTGGTAAAGTCAGCAGATATCAATTATGACACAAGAAAATTGAACATTTCATTTTGACTGAAACAGGCAACTTTTATCTTGTCAATTCAAAGGGTATTATCGTATTAGTAAGCGTATTATCCTTCGAACACTCAGAAAGAAGTATATCGTTTGAAGAATGGCTCTCTTACCAAAGTCCTCGATATTGGTTCAGACCATCGGTAACTGAACTGGTTCAGAAAATCAGTTAATTATAATGTAATAGAGCCGGTAGGATATTCCCTATCGGCTTTTTTTCATTTCGATATGTTTGCTGTGACAGCTACGCTGGTATTACCCCCAATATGTGTGATCTTTTCATGCGCATTGTAGCGATCACTTTTGTTTATACATAAAGCCTGATGTCTAGCTCCCATGATAGATCATTCCCTTCATCTAATTGATCGGAGACGATAATTTAAAAGTGGTAGCAGCAGTCTAGGAATTATGGAGATGGCTAGAGCCTTTATGCGCATATAGAGCGCGTTAACGCTATGCTGCGAGTGAGATGTCCGATATAATAAAAAATGGAAGCGAAGTCCTAATAAAAGGAGTGGAGTAGAGCATGTCGAAGCAAACGATCAAATGGGGAATACTCGGTCCGGGCGGGATTTCATCCACATTCGTCAAGGATCTGGCCTATACTGCTGGCGCGGAGCTTATAGCCGTCGGCGGAAGGAGCCTGGAGAAGGCGGAACGCTTCGCCAAGGAATATCATATTCCGCGGGCGTACGGCTCGGTTGAACAGCTTGCCTGGGATGCCGATGTCGAAATCGTTTATGTTGGAACGCTGCATCCCGCGCACAAGGAAAACGTGCTTGCCCTGCTGCGCGCGGGCAAAGCCGTGCTATGCGAGAAGCCGTTCTGCATGAATGCGGCGGAAGCGAAGGAAATGATCACCCTTGCGGGCGAAAGCCGTATTTTCCTGATGGAAGCAATGTGGACGCGCTATCTGCCTCCTATTCGCAAGGTGAGGGAATGGCTTGCCGAGGGCAGGATCGGCGAGGTGAGGATGCTGAAGGCCGACTTCGGCTTTAATATCGGCTGGCAGCCGGAAAGCCGCTTGCTGGACCCCGCGCTAGGCGGCGGCGCGCTTATGGATGCTGGCATTTATCCGGTCTCGTTCGCGTCGATGGTGTTCGGTGGGCAGCCGGCCAAAATCATGAGCAGCGCGAGGATCGGCGAGACTGGCGTGGATGAGCAGTTCTCGCTGTTGTTCGAATACGAGGGCGGGCGCACGGCGGCCTTGAACGGAGCCGTTCAGCTCGGCATGGTAAACGACGCCTATATCTATGGAACGAACGGCTATATCCATGTTCCGAATTTCCTGTTCGGCAAATCGGCCTCCCTTCACGTCGCGAAGGAAGAACCCGTTGCGTATGAGGATGACCGTCCATCGAATGGCTATGCTTTTGAGGCGGAGGAAGCGATGGCTTGCTTGCGCGAGGGTAGATTGGAGAGCGCCGTTATGCCACTCCAAGAAACGCTTGACATTATGACTACGCTTGACGAGATCCGGCGGCAGTGGGGTCTTCGCTATCCTGCGGATGGATTAGTGTAATCATTTGAAATAATGGCTTTCCAGTTAGCTCAGGCACCTTACATGGATTTGATGTAACGTAGATTGGCTAATGTCCTCTAGGGTAATCGAATGTCTCATCCGCAAATCTTCCCTGTCTATGTTATTTCATAAATGCAAACAAAAGGTGCTGGATTTGATTCTTGGCCAGCACCTTTCTATCAGTTTGTGTAGATCTTAATGGGCTACATAATCATATTATTCCGCCTCGTTATTACCTTGTTGATTTGGAGACCAGCTATAAGTAAGCATCAATAAATGAGAAAATGCTCTGCTCCCTAAATATGGTTTGGAAAAAGCATCATTTCTTTTCGGCTGCTGCCGATACGTTTTTAAAAGAAATTCAGGCCAAATTTGGCGAATGATCAGGATTTTATTCGTCAACCAAACCGGAAAGCATATCGATCCGCTGTCGGTACTCTTCGACGAGCAGATTATCTTTCCATGAAATCTCTTGCAACTACTCGTGCTGTTTGGCCACGTCATTATCCAACAGGCGCCAACAAAATAGTTATGTATCGAATTTTTACCCTCATTTAACTATTGTTATGTATCGAAAAACAATTGATTTAAGTGATTTTTCAATACATAACTTATCTTGTAGAGTAGAGAACTGAAATTTCATTGGAGGGCGAAATCCCTCTTCTTTACTGTTCCAGCTCCCCCTGCATCACCGGACGTGAGGTTTTCCCTCATCCGGCTTTCCGATGTTCTTCTTTCTTCCGCGTTACGGTATTTTCCTAGCCTACAAGTTTCTTTAATCCAGAATGCCCGGCAACAATCCCCACTAGTCTGGAGTCACTGTGCTTCTTACGACGATTTCGCTTCTTATTCCAGAACAGCGTCAGTCTTTTCCGAATGTACCAATCGATTTTATTCAGGAATTGATCTGCAAAGGAATCCATTGCATAGTAATTTCTCCACCCTTGTATTTTAGGGTTGAGCTCCTTGACCATTTGGTTCATTGTCCAGAATAGTCGGTTACGTGGCTCCGTGACTTCCTTTATCTTTTCCTTCATCTTCTTCATGGCTTTCTTCGAAGGATAGCTTCGTAGAATGTAGCTCACGATCTCGATGTTTCCATGAAAAAAAATGACAAAAGAACGGCTCTGTTCGCAAGGTTTGCGGTAGAGCCGTTTTTCGTCATCTAACTCCACAGCCTAGTCCCATTTTTGTAAAGATATTTGTGGATGAGGATCAATGGCGGACGAACACGCCTATCCCGTTAGCCACTGAGCGCTCTGAGCCGTCGGACGGGGTGTTTTTCACGGTTACCTTTTGCTCCCCGGGCTGCAAGGCAGCGAGAGTGGAGGAGCCACCGCCGTCCAGGTTGACCGCGTCGTGCGCGCCGAACGACCACATCAGCTGGGCCAGCTCGCTGACACTCATTCCGACGCTTGCGGCAGCCCGGCCGTCTAACACCGCCAGATATACGTGCCTGCCGTCCTCGCTGACACCGGCCGAGGTCCTCGGCGCTAACGTTGTGTCGTCCAGACTGTTCAACGGCTGACCGTCACGTAGAATCGGGAACCCGCCGACAGCAAACTCGAAACGCGGAGCGTCCTTGGTGACAAGACGGTAGTCGACTTTAACCCGGTCCCCTAGCTTGAAACCGCTGAGTTCGTCGACTCCACCCTCGCGGCCGACCAGGACGATAGTATCATCCGGGATCACACCGGCACCGGGCTGAGAATTAATCGAGGTTACGATACCGTTCTGAACCGTAATTTCCAGGGTGTCGGTGCTGCATAGGGCATTCCGGTTAGTATCCGTTCCGCAGGTCGGCCTGACCCGTGAGGTGGCACCCCAATCGTGGGTGTACACACCGACTCCGTTGACCGGTAATGCATACTGATTGAGACCGTCGAGGTCGAATAAACCATTCTTGGTCCGCACCTGGCCTTTCAATGTTAAACTGGACACTCGGGCCCGCCCGTCGACGCCCAGCCCGAACACGTCCTGCGTTGACGTGCCTGCAGGGAGGCCGGGGCCAAAACGCTGACCGTTGGGAACGGCCGCCTTAAGAGACTCGCCATCGGCAATCTCCGGTCCCACCGAAGAGTTGGTGGGCGCAACGCCCTCATGCGTTTCGCTGATATTGAAGAAGTCGCCATTCACCCCGGCTACTGCGTGCTGTTCGTCAGCCATCTGCGACACCGGTTCCCGCTGAGCTACAACGTCCGGGTGCAGCAGATCTAGCTCAACCTTCGGGTTGTTCAGGTCCGCGTCCACCAGGTGCCCGGCAGCAGATCCATGTGACGTGATTACTCGAAACGACCGGTACGTCACCCCTGGCGCCACCTGCTCGGTTCCGGTAAACTGGACGGTGCCATCCTCCGAAGAAACTGCAGCATATGCAGTGGTCGCCTGCGGCACGAGCACGCCCTGCACCCCGCCGTAAACACTTAGAAGCAGCGTTCCCATTGCAATTAAAGCAAGCGTTCTTTTACCGGTTGTTGTTTTTGCATTTTTCATCTATTATTCCTCCTATGAAATAATGAAGTATGTACCAATTCCTTCCCTTTCTTCCGTTATGCTTAAAACATAAAAATTATATACTAGATTTGTATTTTCATTGTTTGTTGATTGATAAAATTTTGTAAATTCAAAAGAAGTATGGTATTTTCAAAAGAAGAATTTCACGGTAAGCGGAAAATCATGGTACTGAATCGACCATGCCGGCAGCCTTTGAATTGTTTATTGATTCACAATCAATTCAACAAACCTGCCCGTCCCTCGGTTTTAAGGGTTTTTCTTACGTTTACTCGCTCCTTCGCAGGGGTTAAGCTTTATGTATCCAAAATGCCATTTTGTTAAATAGAGGAGTTTGTCGCGGAATAAAAAAATCCCTGCCGAGTCCAGCAGAGATTTAAGAGACTATGAAGATACCTGAATAGTTCAAAGATGAGGATACATGGACGTGCGCGAGCTGTCCCAAAAGCATGTAAGCGCTGTAATGCCTGCTGTTGCTGCATCGCAACTTTTATAGCCACATGTGAGCGTCAACTTGATCCATATAGTTATATCTGTTTCCGCATCCTCTGAGTCAGGCGGCGACGGACGACTCAGTACAGCGGTAACTCGTTGGATCGGGGACGAATTCGGCAGGGATTTGAACTAAGCGGAAAAAACTTAGAGTCCAACATGCGTATCGTCGAGGCGATCAGCCTCATCGAATGTGGCCCGGTTCGTCAGCTCAATCGGCTGATTATTCTCAGGGAAAATTTGGACAATTGGGGATGGAGCGGACTCCCCCCAGGAGTATCGTCGTCCATTCCAAATAACAATGGAACGATGAGCCCTATGATTTGGCTTTTGGACCGTTAGATGCTATCAACATACACAACAATTACCACTTAGAATCGAACGGATGGGGGAGACCCACGGGATGCAGCTTCGCCAGAAACTTAGATGTCAACGGGGGGACAACAAGCTGTCATGAACGGAGTCATGATTCGCATGTTCCATCGTGATGACGACATTTCCCTTTTTGTGTCCTTTGTCGACATACCGGTGAGCTTCAACGATTTGTTCGAAAGGAAAACATCTGTCAATGACCACTTTCATCTTCCCCGCCTCTGCAAGTTTCTTGAGGAAATTCAGAGCTTCAGCCGTTTCGGGCGGATTTTGGCCAAGAATCAATTTCTTTCCGCTTGTCAATTGAGTCCATAGCATTCGAATGCCTGGTAACGGTTCAGTAGCATTTAAATAGATTCCTGCTTTCTTTAGTGATTTCATACAAGCTGAAAAGGAACTCTTGTTTACCGCATCAAAAATAACATCAAAAGCCTCTCCACGATCAGAAAAATCTTCCGCCGTGTAATCAATGACCTCGTCGGCTCCAAGAGATTTCAGTAATTCTAAATTGGCGGTACTGCATACTCCTGTAACCTTTGCCCCGAAATGCTTGGCAAGCTGTACGGCATATGTACCTACGCTTCCTGAAGCTCCATAAATGAGAACTTTTTGTCCACTTTGAATGTTAGCTTTTCTAAGATAATATAATGCCGTGCGTGCCCCAATGGGAATGGCCGCGGCTTCCTCATAAGTAATATTGTTGGGTTTCATGGATATCGGTCCATCTACAGGCAGACACCTATATTCGGCATAAGCACCTGACCCTGCCCCGAATAGATAGACACATAGAAAACCTCTATAATATATACGTGGAGGGATTTAATAT
>NZ_JBHSOW010000006.1:0-26010 GCF_042656405.1 Paenibacillus solisilvae
ACGCTGGAGGATCTATCTTTTAACGCTGATCAAAAGGAAACAGAGATTTTAGAATACGTTTTACGAACGGCTGAAAATATCGTTTCAGTCATTCCAGACAGAGACTATCAACATTTAGAGAAATTGGTTATTCATGGGGATTACCATCCAGGAAATTTGAAGTTTTTAAACAATAGCGTATGCGGGCTTTTTGACTTTGATTGGATCAGCATTCAACCCCGAATTAGAGATGTCGTGGATGGGATCATCTATTTTTCGGCAATCCGATCAGAAGGAATAGACGGGTCGGATATTTTCTCTTTAACTCAGCCGTGCAGCTTTGATAACGATAGGAGCAAGCTGTTTGTTGATGCCTATCAAAGTAATTGTCATCGTCCACTTGATACGGATGAAATAGCAATTATACCCTATCTCATGAAAGCGAGATTAGTGCATAGTAGAGTAGAGGCTTTGACTAAAATACCAGTAAGCCGAAGAGTTGAGATGCTTACGAAGGGCATCAGCGAACCGCTCCTATGGCTGGATAACCATTATGATGAATTTGTAAAACGCTTACAACAATAGGGGGAATTTAAATGGAACAATTGGCGTTATACGGCGGACAACCGGTAATTGGTACGGACCGGTCTTTACCAAATTTGTTTCCGCGGGATATTGCACCCAAAGCGTATGACTTTGTTAAAGAAGTTCTCGATTCCGGATTTCATCCGATTCGCGGCATGGCTGAACGGTTTGAGCATAAATTCGCAAAGATGAATAATGCGCGTTACGCGTTATCGGTCAGCAACTGTACGTCAGCCATTCATACGGCGTTGGCCGCGCTTGAAGTAGGTTCCGGGGATGAAATTGTCGTAACCTCCATTAGCGATTATGGCTCTTTAGCAGGCGTATTAGCTCTGAATGCGGTTCCGGTTTTTTCGGATATCGATCCGGATACTGGCAACGTGAATGCTGAGTTGATTGCGAAGTGCATCACTTCAAAGACAAAGGCGATCATCGTCGTTCATTGGCATGGATCGATTTGCGATATGGACCCGATCGTTTCGCTGGCCAAAGATAATGGGATTCCAGTGATCGAGGATTGCTGTCAATGTCCTTTTGGCGAATACAAAGGGAAAAAGGCAGGAACGATGGGAGATATCGGTTGTTTCTCGTTCGATGCTGAAAAGCATCTTAGCACGGAACATGGAGGTATGGTGCTTACAAACAATAAAGAACTGTATGATAAAGCTTTTAAATTTGCGATTTCCAGGGGAGCGTATGAGGTTCCTGGATATGGAAGGAAATATGATGTAATTGGTCTTAATTACCGATACGGTGATTTGGAAGCAGCTGTCGGCATGGCGCAACTAGATACGATTGAACAGCAAAATGCCAGGAGAGTGGCGAGTGCGGATCGTCTGATGGATAAAATAGCGACAATCGATGGTGTGATACCCATATCGATAGCTCCGGGATCGAGTTGCCTGTTTTGGATTTTTCCTGTCATTTTCCAAATGGAGAGATTTAATACCGATATTCGCACGATTGGTGAGGCTCTAAGTACAGAAGGCATTACAGGCTGCAGCCATCTCCCCTATTACTTTTTTGTCGATGCCTGTGACTACTTAGAGCAGTCGTGTGAGCGTGAGCGATATCCCGGCGCATTGAAGTACATATCAAGAACGGTACGCTGGGTATGGAATGACAAGTATACCGAAGAAGACGTTGATCTTATGTACAAGGCTATCAAAAAGGTTGCCGATTATTTCAGAGCTAGCGAATAAAGTCCGAGGGCGTTTTATAAAAGCTCCTCACGCTTGCCGGTTTGCAGGCGCGGGGAGCTTTTTCCGTGAAATTACAGCAAGCGTAAGAAATTATTAAAATAACTCCGAAGGTGCCGCACTGTGAACTTTCTATATTCTCTACTCCAGCGCTCCGTAAATGACGGACCGCAGCCTTGGATGAAAATAAGGCTCATGGCTTGGCAGCATTTGCTGCATGTATACGACGGACAATTCCTCGTTCGGGTCAATCAGCGTCCACGATCCAGCCAGACCTGCCCAGCCGAATTCTCCGATCGTACTGTTGTTTCCTCCCGCTGTGGGATCCATCAACACGCGAACTCCAAGGCCATAGCCGTATCCGCTCATATGCGCCCAGTTGAAATCCTTGAGCTGCTGCTGACTCAAATGGTTGGTTCGCATAAGTTGAATCGTCTTCGGACTGAGAAGCCGCACGCCATTCAATTCGCCGCCTCTTGCTAGAGCCTGCGCAAACAGGCTGTAGTCTCCGATTGTCGATAGCAGGCCGCCTCCACCGCTTTCGTATCTGCATCCTGGCTGGAAGGGGGCATCCATCCTGTCGTTGACGGTCAACGTGCCGTCTTCTGCAGAGTCGTACATCACGCATAACCGGTCTCGCTTGTCGTCTGAGATTCGGAACGAGGTGTCGTTCATCCCGAGCGGTTCGAAAATCTCCTTCTTCAGAAACTCTTCGAAAGTTTGGCCGGACAGTACCTCGATCAAAGCGGCCAGAACGTCGTGGCTTGTGCCGTACTTCCAATGTGTGCCGGGATCGAAGGCAAGAGGAATGGTCGCCAGCTGTTTGGACAGCTCCCGCATATTCATCGTGGCGACGGCGTTTTCCATCATTGCACGGGTTTGACGTTCGGTTTCCGTGCCGTCCCCGCCATATGTAAGACCGGACGACATGGTGAACAGATCCTTGACTCTAATCGGCTTCTCCGCGGGAGACACCGTCTTGTCACCATATTCGTTGTAGCGGTACACCATCGGATTTTTGAACTCAGGCAAATACTCCTCCAGCGGATCGTTCAACAGATAGTGCCCATTCTCGTAAAGCATAAGCGCCGCCGTGCAGGTAATCACTTTGGTCATCGAATAAATACGGTAAATGGTATCAGAGCTGATTTTCTTCTTCTTCTCCAGATCCGCATAACCGAAGCTGTCCTGATATAATACCTCCCCGCGCTGAACAACGGTTAAAGCACAGCCAGCCGGTCCTTTTTCCACAAAGCTCTTAAGAAGCGGGGTCAAACGTTGTATCCTGTTCATTGATATATCTCCTTTCGGAAAACGTTTTCCATAATAGTAACACACGGTTTTGGCAAGTGTAAATTAGGAGCAGGCCGTCTTCCAAAATAAATGCTACTGAAGTCAGGGAAAACCTGATCTAATACCGCTTGAAAAATGGAATTTGACGGCTGGCCTTAAGAGGACCTGGGAACAGCGAATCGCCGGCAAGCCGGTACCGTGCGACAAACCAGTACTGGGTGACTCCAAGTGCAAAGTCGAAACCTGAAGAACGAAGAATGAGTATGGGAAAAAATCTGCAGGGTAATGGTAATGAAATATATTGACATAAAATGTATCACAATTTTATAATTCAATTCAAGTAATCGATTTCTTACTAGGTTTCCTTTCCTAAGATAGAAAGCAACTTATGTGTAATAAAAAATGACATAAATGACCGGGAGTTTCAACAGCAGCTGTCTCAAGGTCACTGACTGGAAGCGGGTTCGTGAGTGAAGAAGTAAAATTGCGCGTGCTCGCTGCCGTTGAAAAGCTGCATTATTAAACGAACGCCGTTGCGAGAAGACTCAAGCAGGAAAAGGCCGAAACAAACGAAAACAATGAATCGAACGGGAGAGGATTGATTGTATGACGCAAGGAAATGGTTCACAGTTTATCGCGCCTGCCACTAAACCCATCACTGCCGAAGATTTTGCCGGCACGGACAATACTTCAATTTGGTGGTTGTCAGGAGCCGGGTTTCTGATTAATTCCCGTGGAACGTTAATTATGATCGATCCCGTCCTTACGATGAAACCCGGCTCCCCAGATATTTGCGAGATTGGCCACCGCATGCTGGTGCCTTTACCGATAGTCGCCACCGAGGTACCAAGGCTGGATACCATACTTTATTCGCATCTGGACGACGATCACTTGGCTCCGGTCACGGCTCCAGCTCTGATTCGCACCGGGGGATTGTTCGCCGGCCCAGTTGTTGTAGTGCGGGAACTTGCGAATTTGGGAATCCCTGCCGAGCAATACCGGTCCTTCCGGATTAATGAAACATTGAGAATAGGCGAAGTTGAAATTTCGTTTACCCGGGTCGACCACTCCTGGCAAAACCTCGATCCGGAAAAATATGGTCCGCCTTATGGACCGGAGGACTGCTACGGCTTTCTGATCAAGACGCCTGACGGCACGATCTGGTATACGGGTGATTCTCGTCTTCTGCCTGAGCATCTAGAAATGAGCGGGGTCGATCTCCTGCTGCTCGACATATCGAATGATCCGTATCATTTTGGGATCGAGAATGCGGTTAAACTGGCCAACACCCTCGCTTCCGCCGATATTATTGCGCATCATTACGGTACGTACGATGGCTCGGATGTGCTGGCATTTAATGGGAATCCGGACGAGCTGGCCTCTGCGATTGACGGTTCGGAGAGCAGATTCCATGTCCTCGCGCCGGGAGAGCGTTATGTGCTGAAAGGCTAATCGAGCTATAACGTGTAACCAGCTTTGTCGGGCTATTGGGAATAAGGGACTAAATTTTCATTAATGAGGAGGATTTGTTCCGCGCAAACGAATATCCCGAGGCTTTACGAGGTTGTAGTGCAAAGGGAAGTTCCCGTTACGCTGCGGGATAGAACGATTTTAAACTGTCATATCCATTACCCGGTGACGGATGAGAAGCTTCCCGCTCTGCTGGTGAGAACGCCGTACGGCAAAAATTTTGCGAGCGCGGATGGCTATTACCCACCGGAATGGTATGCCAGACAGGGATACATCGTCGTCATCCAGGATACATGGGGAAGGTTTCTCGAGGCGGTTTCTTTGCGGAATTCCAGACTAACTTCGCGCCGACGGCTTCAAAGGCAGAGCGTACGGACGTCAGAGTGGGTTCGCGATCGGTGAACAGACTTTTGGCGATCACGGCGTGAACACCCCAGTTGCCGTCCACTACCTGGAAGACGCCGAAATCGGTGGATACCGACATGAGCGAGTAGGCTTCGTCCTCGGTAAGATTCATCCCGTTCATAAGAAACAATAAAAGTAATTTCAGCATTCACCACTCTTCTTTCTGATGGTATCGTAGACACTGCCTTACTTCAAATTGAAAACTGATGTCATTAAACATAACATCAATTTATGATATTTTTTATATTATTTAGTGATTGGTAAGATCTTGCAGTCATTTTCTCTATTTTTTTAATGGAATTTAATATTATTATAATTTAATGTTAGATATATTGACATGAAAAACAGAGCCTACTATAATGTGACTATACCACTCCTCTTATCCCTAAATGCTTAAACTAAAGTTTGACGAATATGGATTTTTTTAATAGTATATTTGTCAGACAATATGCATATTAAGAGGATGGGATAAATGATGTTAAAGGAAATTAAGACAGTAGGCGCAACGGATGCGGTAGTCAGGCAACTGGTAGAACTCATTAAAACCGGATATTTCAAACCAAATCAAAAGCTGCCAAATGAGATGGAATTCATGGAAATGCTTAACGTGGGCCGCTCCACTATTCGTGAAGCTAAACGTTCGCTGGCGTCTATGAACCTGATCGAGAGTCATCCGGGTAGAGGTTCCTTTGTTAGGGAGGTATCGACGCTTTCATTAATTAATGAAGAAATGTTTGGTTTGATTATTAATGATGAGGAGGAGATGCTGCACGAAGCCCGCATAATCTTGGAAACCCAAATGGCTTTGCTTGCAGTCAAACGTGCGACGGTAGAAGATATTGAGCGGATGCAGCGGTGTGTGGATAAATTGGCTGAGGCGATAGAAAGACATACGGAAATTTACGAGCTGGGTAACTTATTTCATCGCGCATTAAGCGAATCATCTCACAATCGCGTATTAATAAAGCTTAGCGACATGCTTGGCGAGTTGCTCAGCAAAATTCAACGACCTACTTATGAGCAAAAATATGATCAGAACAAAGAAGTATCCGTCCATCAAAATATTGTAGATGCGATACGGGAAAGAGACCAATGGAAGACTATTGAAGCGATGGAGAGACATTTTGATTATGTTAGTGAGGTCGCGAAGAAAACGTAATTTTCTTCTCTGCAATTTGTCAGACAATCATACTATATATTGTCAGACAATCATGCAATAGGAGTGATTGCAAATATGAGAGGATTGATTTCGATGAAGAAAAAATCACCGGTTATTGTTACGATTTTGACAGGATCGCTGCTTCTAACCGCCTGTTCCTCAGGCAATGATACTGCTTCGTCTCCGCAAAACACTAACTCTAATACTTCAACTTCCAGCACAAAAACAGCTTCCATTAACGTCGATTACATGGCCTCGGGTAGCTATGATAAGGCTGCCGAAGAATTGGCAGGAAAACTAAAGGCAAATGGCATTAATGCTACGGTAGCGGCGTTTCCATATGCCGATTTACGTCAAAAGAATACCAACGATCTTATCTCCGGAACCGGTAATTATGATGTCATGTCCGGAAGCTACTACTTGGCAGATGTATACAGTTATTTCAACTCGCTGAAGAGCTACATTGACAAAGACCAGTACGGAACGGGACTAGTGGATGGTTTAATGCAAAAAAGCGAGTTCATGGATGGTGAGCAAATCGGAATCCCTTACGGTGCTGATGCTTACGGAATCATGTACCGGACGGACCTGTTCGAAGAAGCGGGACTCACCGTACCAAAGACGTGGGAAGAGTTCAATTCCGACATTGCCATATTAAAAAGCAAATATGAAAAGAATGGCATTGCCCCTTACGTCTTTGCCGGAGGTGCAACCGAGCAGCTGCCTGGCCCGTTTATGGCCCGCTACTCCGGAGCTTTTATCGGTAAAGACGATAAATACCATTTAGATGAAGCCAAAGCGGTCTCAGCGCTGAAAGATACCCAGGCAACACAGCAAAGCGGACAAAAAAACATGACAAGCCTAAGCATTGACCAAGCTAATGCATTATTCATCGACGGCAAAGTCGCTGTCATGGAAGGTTGGCCAAGTTTTATCCGGGTAACCGCGGACGATCCCACAAAGTCAAAGATTGTCGGGAAATGGGCGGTAGCTCCTTATCCAAATACGGGTACCGTATGGCTCAGTTTATGGCAAATGTACATGCCTAAAACTTCCAAAAATAAAGAGGCCGCCTGGAATTGGATGAAATCGTACGCAAGTGAAGAGAACGACAAGGTCTACTTCGAAAAATACGGAATTTCACCTATCTATAAATCTACCTATGAAGACCAGGATTTGGTGAAAAAATACAGTTACTATATGACCGGGGTTATGGAAAACCTCAAGATGGCGAAAAACCCTCCTCTTAGCGGAGAAGCGCAGGATTTTATGGCTTCGACATTCGGAGATGTATTTTCTGGAAAAATAACCGCTGAAGAAGGCATTGCCAACATCAATACGAAATGGGCCACGTTACCTGTGCCCGCCCCGCTGCTCGAATCCGCTAAGCGAAACGGACAGACGGAATAAACCTGCAATCCGCGCTCGAGGAAGTTTTATTTTCTGGAGCGCGGAAGAAAGGAGGATTGCACATTGACGTATTCGCGAAGCGACCGATTCGTACTGCTCATGTTTCTGGTTCCTGCCATTCTGATCATCATTTTTTCCGAAGGGTATCCGCTCCTGTATTCACTTTATTTAAGTTTTGTGGATTGGACGCTCTCAAAGTCGCCGGTACCTCAAGGATTTGTAGGTTTCGATAATTTTGCCAAGGTTCTGCACGATGATCTCTTTTTGTATTCGATCCGGAACAGCTTGAAATTCATGGTAGTCTCTACCGGTTTAACAGTGATCGGCGGATTCTTGTTCGCCATCCTGTTTGTTGGAGAAGACAAATGGATCAAGCTTTCGCGAACTATGATGATGATTCCGATCGTCGTGGCTCCGGTTGCTGTAGGCGCCATGTGGCGGCTTATGCTGGATACCCATTTCGGTCTGGTTAATACGATCCTCAAGCAGGTGGGCATTGCCCCGGTCGATTGGCTTGGGAATCCCAGAATCGCGTTATGGTCTGCAATTTGGGCAGATTGTTGGGAATGGACTCCTTTCGTCATGATCATTTATGTCGCATCCATCGGCTCCATTGATCCTTCCCTGCGAGAATCAGCCATGATGGACGGGGCGAACCGTTGGACGATTCTCAAGCGTATCATTATACCGCTTGTCATGCCAGCGACATTACTTATTCTCGTCTTTCGAGTGATAGATACGTTCTTTGTTATCGATATTATCTACTCCCTCACGTACGGCGGACCTGGAACATCAACAAATACAGCTTCCTTTTACATTTATAATCAAGGGTTGAAATATTTCAATATCAGTTACGCGGCGTCTTCATCGTGGCTGCTGATGACATTTTCTCTGCTCTTTGCCGGTATTTTACTTCATATCAAAAAACGGAGAGAACGCAGTCTCGGCTAGGAGGTGAAATCAAATGGCAGTCATGCTGAAAAGAATCATCATTTTTGGTTTACTCTTGATCACGCTTCTTCCGCTCGTTTATATTTTGCTGAACAGCTTTCGGCCGCAGAGCGCCTTTTTTCAATCAGCCGAAGCTTTATTTTCTGGTAAATTTACACTCGAGAACTACTCGTATTTGGTTACCCAAACATCGGCGCTCCAAAATCTGGGAAACTCCTTATTTATCACCATCGTTTCCACGGCTGCAGCCGTCCTCTTCGGCTCCATGGCATCATTTTCACTATCCAGGCTTTCGTATCGTTTTTTGATCCTGATATCACTGCTCATTGTACTCGTCCGCTTTTATCCAAAGATCAGCATCGTAATTCCCTATTATATCCTCATTCGGAATTTGCATTTGCTGGACACCACATGGTCCGTCATTTTGGCTCATGCTGGTCTGTCGCTGCCGCTTGTCGTTCTGATGATGTCCATGTTTTATGCGGAACTACCCAAAGAAGTCGAGGAATCCTGCCAAATTGATGGCAGCCCGATCGGATACACCTATTTCCGGATCATCGTACCTATTACAAAGAGTGGTATGGCCGCGGCTGCCATTTTATCAGCCCAGCTTTCCTGGAATGAATTTTTGCTTGCGTCGTCGGTGACCTCTATAAATAGCGTCACACTTCCCATTGTCATTGCCGGCTTCATTACGGATAAAGGCACGAACTTGGGTGCGATGGCAGCGATGAGCATGGTCATTGCTCTGCCCGTCATTATTTTCATTTTTGCTGCTCAGCGTTTTTTGGTACAGGGTCTGACGATGGGATCTGTAAAAGGATAATATGCATCGATGTTAAGGAGAGAAGATATGATCAACCTAACCGTGACGCAAAAGTGGCTCCGTTGTACGGAATGTCAGGGAGAATTTAAACTAGACTCCATCTATACGGGGTGTCCGGCATGTGATAAAGAGGGACGCTCCGGGGCGCTTGAGGTCTGTTACGACATTGGCCGATTGAGCTCAAAAATAACAAAAAGCTGGCTTCGGGAGTGGGGAGGCTCAATTTGGAAATACGCCGATCTGCTGCCCGTTTGCGATACTTCATTCTGCTCGACACTTGGAGAAGGATTTACGCCGCTTGTTCGTGAGCCATATTTCGAGAAGGAATTCGGATTTGGCAACATTTATTTGAAGAATGAAGCGTCCAATCCGACATGGTCCCACAAGGACAGGCTGAACGCCGTGCTCGTATCCAAAGCCAAGGAGTTAAACGCCAAAGGCATTGCCGCTTCTTCTACCGGCAACCACGGGATATCCGCCGCTGCCTATGCCGCCCTGAACGATCTACCGTGTATCGTGTTTTTTCCACCGGAGACCTCTACCTCGTATCTTCGTCTCGCCGGATTGTACGGCGCCCAAGCATTCGTCACGCCGTGGGAAAAGCGGGGGGAGTTGCTTCAGAAACTAGTCTTCGAGGAAAATTGGACCCCGTCTTATCCGTTTGTTGAAGGGGGGATTTCGAATCCGTACGGTGTGGAAGGGTATAAAACGATTGCGTATGAGCTTATCGCCCAATTGGACGATACGCCCGACGCAATTCTCGCTCCGGTATCGGAAGGAAACGCGCTGACCGGAATTCATAAGGGCTTCCAAGAAATGCTGGAGCTAGGCGTGATTGACCGTATTCCTCGTTTATACGGATGTGTGCCCCGCGGCGCAAATGCCCTGGAGCGTTCGTTTGAAAGGCAAGATGACAAAGTGATGACTTTGGAAGATTCCTACTCCATTGCCACCTCCACAAGAGAAAAAACAGCTGGCGTTCATGTGCTGCGCCTTCTTCACGCCTCAAAGGGAAGAGCTGTCTCGGTAACGGACGATGCCATTATAAGGATGATGCAGATATTGGGCAAGCGCGGCTATTGTGTAGAAACGGCTTCTGCGCTGCCAGCGGCCTGCCTGGAACAGTTGATGGAAAAAGGCGAAATAAAACCCGAAGAAAAAGTGGTCTGCTTGGTCACGTCAACCGGCATAAAGTGGCCCGATCTTTTAGCCGAAATGGCGCCGCCTCCGCAGCGGATCGAAGGTACCTGGGAATCGTTCATCGGAGCGAAGCGATGAAAGAAGGTACAGCGATCGTAACAGGAGGAACAGGTGGTATCGGCCGGGCGATTGTTCAAAGACTGCTGAAGGACGGCATTCGCGTGGTTATTGCAGATACGGATCCATCCGGAGAGACATTTGCTTCGGAATGCCGGCTGCAGTATGGCTCCGATTCGGCTGTCTATTGCATGACGGACATTTCCGACCGTCACGGGGTCGATTCCCTGATTGAACTGTCGGAACAATGGAACGACTTGCGGTATCTCGTTAATAATGCTGTCTATTCCGAATATAAGCCGTTTCTGGAGATTTCACCCGAAGGTTGGGAGAAAGTGCTGCAGGTCGGATTGACCGGTTACTTTCACTGCTCTCAATCATTTGCGCTTAAGCTGGCCGATTGTGGCAGACCTGGCCGGATCATTAATATGGCTTCGGTTAACAGCTTTGTCGTCGAAAAGGGTGTTGCTCATTACGCGGCCGTAAAGGGCGGCATCCTGCAACTTACCAAGGCCATGGCCGTCGACTTGGCGTCGTTTGACATTACTGTAAATGCAGTCGCACCCGGGATGATTGAAACGTTCCGAAACCGGGAGACGTTTCGGAACGAGCCTTTTACCTCGCAGATCGAACGAATTCCGCTTCGAAGAACCGGGCGCCCGGAAGAGATCGCAGAAATTATCCGCTTCCTGCTCAAGGGTGAACATTACATCAACGGACAAACGCTGCTTGCTGATGGCGGAATGCTGGCGGGATTTTAAAGGAGGTCTTAAGGATGAGAGAGACGATTGCCTTAAGGGATATTGTCCCCGGACGGTTCGCCCCGGGATATAAAGGCTGGGTCAACGCTATGCTTGGGGAGAGTCTGATGGGGACTCTTGCGGTACCGGTTGCTGTCGCGCGCGGCCTGCAGGGAGGGCCGCTGATGGTCGTCACCGCAGGCGTTCATGGCGATGAGTTTGAAGGCATGGAGGCAATTCGCGAACTATTTGCTGGGTTGAAAACTGAAAACCTCTCTGGTACCTTTATCGCCGTGCCGGTCGTCAATCCGTTTTCCTACGAGGGGCAGCAGCGGGAAACCCCGTTCCTCTGGGACGGGTTAAACCTGGCCCGTCAGTTTCCCGGCTCGGACGGCGGCTCGCCCACGCGAATGCTAGCCCATCGATGGTCGTCCTGGCTATCAAGCATCATGAGTCAGCAGGATGTATTTATTGATTTTCACAGCGCCGGCACCCGTTATGAATACGTGTCGATGATCGGTTACCACGCCGTAGGCGGCGAAATGGAAGCCGCATCCCGCAAGCTGTCCGAGGCATTTGGCATGGATCGTTTGTGGCGGATTCCCGACCACCCGGATACCCATGTTACGTTTAACGGGTGGGCATCCCGCCAAGGCATCCCGACGATTGCGACCGAAGTCTGCGGACGCGGAGGCTCCCAGCTGGGTGATGTGGAAGAATTGATTTCCGGCCTGCTTCGGGTGCTTCGTTATAAAGGCATGCTTGCTGGAGAATCGGAGCAAAGCAAGACCGGTGCAGCCAATGTGAAGCAGGTATGGAGCACGGATTGGGTGCTTGTGCGATCGGCGGGCTTCTTCCGTCCCTTCGTTTCACTTTTGCAGCAGGTACACGAAGGACAGACGATTGGTGAAATTGTCACGATCTCCGGCGAACCGGTAGAGAAGATCATTTCAACCGTATCCGGCGTTATATGGGGGATACGCCGCTTCTGTACTGTACGTGAAGGAGACTATGTTTATTTAACCGCTTGCCAAGAAGAGGAGGAATTACTTTGATTACGACACCCATTTTGTTTAGCAAGCTGACGGACCTGGAGATCAATGAGATTGTGAAACGCGATCCGGTTGTTATTATTCCAGCTGCGACACTTGAAGATCATGGCCCGCATTTACCAGTTGATACCGACGTTGTAATCGCCGAAGCGATCTGTGCCGAGCTTTGCCGTAAAATTCCGGACGAAACCGTATTAATGCCCTGCATCAATATCGGGTATTCCCCACATCACATCGACGGTCCGGGAACCGTGACTATCGAGTGGGATACGTTCATTCGTTATTGCAAGGATATTACCCGCAGTCTGATTCATCATGGCTTCCGAAAGCTTCTGTTTGTGAATGCCCACGGAAGCAACCACCCCGTGCTGGATATGGCAGCGCGGCTGACCAATGTAGAGAATCCTGAAGCGCGCTGCGCTCTCGTATCATGGTGGGGGCTGCGCAAGGTGCAGGATGCCGTCCGCATCTTCCGTGAGTCCGAAATAACGGGCCATGGCTGTGAACTGGAAACCTCTTTGTATCTGGCCATTCAGCCTGAAGCCGTTTATATGGAAAAGGCGGTCAAAGACTACTCGCATCCTCGTTCTCCTCACTTCTGGTCTGATTTGGTAGGACAAGCACCTGACTCGTCCTTTGCCAATCCAGTCAACCTTAATGAATATTGGAGTTCCGTTTCTGAGACGAGCGTTTGGGGAGATGCCACAAAAGCGACTCCAGAGAAGGGACAAATTATTCTGGAGACAGCTTCGGAAGAATTGATCGAAGTCGTTCGTGAGCTGAGGGAACGACCTAAACGCTCCCGCGTGCGTCGCCAAGATTTTACGCACACGAATCCGCGTTATTGATCCTGATTCGAAGGAGGGGCCCTGTTGGAGCTAATACCCGGATTGTATCAAATCACCGGAGCGGATTCCGGTCCCGTTTACTCAGATGATTACGATTGTAACTGTTATTTGTGGGAGTATGAACAAGGCGAATTCGCCTTGTTCGATGCAGGCGCAGGAAGAAACGTGCCTGAACTTCTTCGGCGAATTGACAAGCTGACCGGAGATGTTCGCCGTGTCCGCTATCTGTTTTTAACGCATCACCATGCTGACCATATTGGAGGCGCAGCCGCTCTTCGCCGGGAAACAGGCGCACTGACGGTAGCTTCTGCTCATTGCGCCCATCTAATCGAAGCCGGGGACGAACAAGGGATCGGTCTGGAGGCGGCTCGAAACGCTGGAGGTTACCCGCCCGATTACCGGATTGAGGGCTGTATAATCGACCGGTTGGCCGGAGATGGTGAGGTGTGGCAGCTTGGCTGTCAGAAGCTGTGGATTCTTTCCACACCGGGTCATTGCCGGGGTGCCATCTCTTTCTTGTGGGATATGAGCGGCAAACGGATCCTTGTGTCCGGCGACACGGTTTTTCAAGGCGGTGCCATCTCACTTTTAAGCCTGCCTGACTGTTCACTCAGCGAGTATAAAGAAACGATTGCTAAGCTTGACACGATGTCGATTGATGCACTGCTTCCAGGTCATCTGGGAGCAATATTGAAGCGGGCATCCGGCCATATCCACAAGGCAAAGATTGAATTCGACAAGTTGCGGATTCCTATTTCTTTTTATCATTTGGCTACCATACTCGGGAGGAATAATTTATGAGCTCTATTTATCAACGTCTGGAAGAATTGGGGTTGGAACTGCCCCAATCCCCGCCGAAGGGAGGTATTTATGCGAAGGCAAAACGGACGGGAAATCTGGTCTTTACGTCGGGGCAGGGGCCTATCGTGAACGGAAAGCCGGCTGCGACAGGTAAGCTGGGACTGGAAGTGACCGTAGAAGAGGGACAACAAATGGCCCGTTTGGCGGTGCTCAATTGTCTAAGCGTCCTTGAAGAGGAAATCGGCGATCTTCGCAGGATTACCCAAGTCGTCAAGCTTCTCGGCTTTGTCGCAAGCGGTCCGGCTTTTTATCGGCAGCCAGAGGTTATGAACGGAGCGTCCCAACTGCTTGTCGACCTTTTCGGCGAGAGAGGGGAACATGCGCGTTCCGCTATAGGAACGAACAACTTGCCTTTGAATTTCCCTGTTGAGATCGAAATGATTGTTGAAGTTGTTTAATGATCACCTTGAGGAAATATTCCACAATGGGCGCAGGAGGCCACTATCCGGATCTGACGGCCATTACGCGGAGAGCGACGTAGTATTTGGATACAGGAGCAAGCGTCATAACCAAAGACAATATGACACAGCCTGACATGGAGATGCTGCTTTATCCGTTAGGAAAATAAGGTTCCTATAAAATAGCAGTAACAGAATTTGCGGGCAGTGCCGCAAGAGAGGATGAAATCCCATGCGCATAACGAGATTATTGGATTTGTCCCAAGACATTTATCATAATTGTCCGATGGCTCCCAATCTTAGCCCTCCTGAAATCAAGCTGGATGCCATCGGTGGTAGGGACGGATGGACGAACGAGATTATCACGATGCCCCTTCATACTGGCACACACATGGATGCGCCGGCACATATCGGGGGGTTAGATTTGACGCTAGACCAGATTTCCATTGAACGGTTTCAGGGCAATATGGTTTTCATCCCGTTAACCAAAAAACCTGCCGAACCGATTTTTGTGTCGGACTTGGAGCCTTATCAAGACCGGTTTCATCCCGAATCCATTGTTCTGCTCTATACGGGTTGGGGCGAGAAACGGGGTTGGACGAAGGAATGGTTATTCGAAATCCCATATGTTTCCTTGGAAGCTGCCCGATATTTAGCCGAACAACGAATTAATGGGCTTGGCATTGACCACTACAGCATCGGCGGGTGCGGAGATGATAATCATGAAATTCATCGCGTTCTGCTTGGGGCGAATATCTGGATCGCAGAAGGACTTCAATTGGATGCTCCGGAACTGAGGACGGGCGACTGGCATGTGATGTCGCTTCCGATCAAGGTTAAAGACAGCAGCGGAGCGCCATGCCGAACAATCGCCCTTCAATATGGAGTATAGGAGAGATGGAAATGACCGTTCACCGTTTTGCACCCACAGTATATTACAATACCATCGGATCGCATGAACCTGTATTGCGCATCCGAAATGGCGATCATGTGGAAACATCGGCCCTTGATGCATGGGGGATGGATTGTCACGGCGAGGTGAAGGCGGACAGGGGCAACCCGATGACAGGTCCTTTTTATATTGAAGGGGCTGAGCCCGGAGACATCCTTGCGGTTCATTTGGACGATCTATTTCCGAACCGAGACTGGGGTTGGTCGGCCAATGTCATCGCGACTAACGTGCTGGAGCCGGATTTCGCCGCTCAATTGCCCAACAAGGAAATCATTCGCTGGCATGTGGATTTGGAAGAAAGATGGGCCCGGTTGGCCGACCCGTCGCCCTCTCTGGCGAATCTGAATCTGAAATTGGCTCCTTTTATGGGCTGCTTCGGCGTAGCTCCTCCGAAAGGGCAAGCCATATCCACGGCAACATCGGGCCCATATGGGGGAAATATGGATTATTCTGGATTTGTGTCCGGTACAACGGCCTATTTTCCTGTATTTGTCGAAGGCGCCCTGCTTTACGTGGGTGATGGCCATGCCGTTCAGGGGGATGGTGAAATTGTCGGCAATGGCATCGAAATTTCACTGGACATTCGATTTACCGTCAATCTTATCAAAGGAAAAACGATTCGTTGGCCTCGTGGTGAATCCGACACCCATATTTTTACCGTGGGCAATGCGCGTCCTCTTGATCAAGCTGTCCAACACGCGACCACGGAAATGTTGCGATGGTTGAAAGAGGATTATGGCCTGAATACTTCGGAAGCAAGCATTTTGCTGAGTCAATGCGTGGAGTACGATCTGGGAAATATTTTTAATCCGGCTTATACGATGGCGTGCAAACTGAACAAGGTTTTTTTGCCATAATTCCAGTTGCAAATGGACCTTGGGGATGGCAAGGCTGCCGGAATCGCTTCTGTAGAACGGGTTAACGTGTGTTTTTAGAGAGGAAGCCCTGTCTATGCTAAATCATTTGAATCGCCAGCTTGAAAAATTTTTACCGCTTATGACTCCTGTGAGTGTTCTAATCGGCGTATTGCTCGGCGATCATTTATCAAGTTTTGCTTACCTCTCACCATGGATTTTCGCGATCATGACTTTTTCGGGAAGCATCAGCACGAATCTCAAACAATTCATGAAGGTTTTAGCACGGCCATTCCCTTTGATAGCCACTTTTTTTATTTTACATTTGATTATGCCCTTGCTGGCTTTGCAGCTTGGACAAGCGATTTATCGAGACGATACGTTTACCGTCACGGGGTTGATTCTGCTGGCGGCGATCCCGACTGGAATTGCCAGTTTCGTATGGGTTTCCATCTATAAAGGAAATATCGCACTGACCTTATCAATCATTCTTGTGGATACGATCCTCTCCCCGTTGGTGGTGCCTTACACTTTATTTCTGTTTTTGGGAACTCGGGTCCACATGGACATAGCCGCTATGACTCAAGGACTCTTCTTGATGATTGTCCTGCCTTCCATAGCCGGAATGCTGCTGAATCAATGGTCAAAAGGGCAAATTGTACAGCGCTGGAGCCCTATGTTGAGTCCCTTTTCCAAGATTGCGTTGGGCGTTGTCATTGCCATCAATAGCTCTGTTGTTTCACCCTATTTAAGGCATATCGATTCTAAAATGATGGAAATGGCCCTGACGGTTCTTGTTTTGATCAGTTTCGGATATATGCTCGGATGGTTATGCGCAAAGTTGATGAGGTGGGATCAAGATATTGTCATCGCGCTTACTTATAATGGTGGAATGCGCAACATCAGCGCAGGGGCCGTGCTCGCCGTATCCTATTTTGCTCCACCGGTAGCCGTCCCCGTCATTCTCGGTACTATATTCCAGCAGTCTTTGGCATCGTTTTTCGGTTATATCATCAACAAAAGAGCATCTCTGTCAATGGAGAAGTCGCGATATGACAGCTGACCGCCTGATTTTTGTTGATTGATAATCGATGCCTCTGTAATAATCTTAGAAAAATAAGTTATTCACGAGGAAAGGTGAGGAAACAATGAAGGAAACAATGAAACAACTAAAAAACACTGTTGCGCTGCATAAAATCATTGTTTCCATAATCTGAGTGTATGCTCAACACATTTCGCAGTTTCATGTGTTTTACAGATAAAGGGCCATGGTGAATTTGCCATGGTCCTTTATAGTTGCAATTACTTCTCGTATTGTAAACTTACAATTTAATTAACCTCTAGTAACGCCATAGCGTGTTATAATGATCTCTGTCGTGCTTTCGAGGATGACTTTCGGAAATTAGAAATGGTGGTGTCCTGTATGCAGCTTGTGAAACAAATTCTTCGTTTGGCGATTCCGTCGATAGCAACCTTTTCCTCCATGACATTCACAGGACTGCTCGTTCTGATGATAGTTGGTAAGCTGGGAGCCTCGTCGATCGCAGTGGTAGGTATTTCGAATATTATTATTTACAATCTATGGGCGTTGTTCTCGGGCGTTCAAGGCGCGATCAACTTTCTGGTCGCCCAAAACTTCGGCTCGAGCAATATAAGGCTCGGTAATCAGCGGATGCAAATTGCACTGCTTGTTACGGCGGTGCAGGGCATCGTGCTTTTTTCCGGAAGCTTTGTGTTACCTTATGTGATTTTACTGGTAATGGGCTCGAACGATTCGATTTTGAGCCTTGGGGCACCTTATCTGCAGGTACGGATGCTGGCACTTATCTTTACTATGTTCAACACGGTATTCTTTGCCTATATGCGAGCGGTAGGGGATACACGGACACCGATGACGATATCACTCATCAACAGCGGGTTAGTCGTCGCTCTGACCTATGTAATGACTTACGGCGCATTCGGGTTTCCGGAGCTTGGACTGCAGGGTGCAGCTTGGAGCATGGTGGCTGCGGAGTTTATTACCTTCATGCTTAGCCTGCTCGTCTACTACCGCTTCATGTGCGGCATGTACCTGACGAGAGAATGGGTACCGGTCGAGAAGCAACAGGTGCGCCTCCTACTTCTCGAAAGCTCGAAACTCGGTGTGACGGAATTGTCGAACAGTCTGGGGATGCTCGTCTTTACGGCTTGTATTACAAGGCTCGGAACGACAGCCATTGCCGCCAATGAAATCGCGCTTAACATCCTGTCATTCGGCTTTATGCCGTCCAACGGCTTCGGTGCTGCGGCAACAATCGGGATCGGTCAGGAGATTGGGAAAGGGCGAGGAGCAGAGGCACGCCGCTTCGGGATCGTCACCGTCTATCTGGGGCTTATCTTCATGGCGATGATTTCGGTCGTATTTTTTCTGTTCTCTTTGCCGATCTCCAAGCTGTATACATCAGAAGCCGCTGTTTACACGACGGCAATCTCCTTAATCCATCTTGCTGCGTTCATCCAACTGTTCACCGGGGCAAACATCATCTTTGGCGGAGGTTTGCGGGGCGTTGGCGATACGACCTTTCTGTCGAGAACGGCTCTGCTGTTTAACTGGGTCCTGTTTATTCCGTGCACGATTCTGCTCACGCGGGTGTACGACTTGGGGCAGGTTGGCGCTTGGGCTGCGTTATGTATGCTGATCGTACTAACGGCCATTGCCTACACCTGGCGTTACCTTACCCTTGACTGGACGAATGTCAAAGTGAAAACGGGGAAGAGCGTTGCCGTATCGTCGGCAGGACATATGTAAGTACGATTTTTTCCGTTTTTGATCACTTTAGTTTTGATACCAAGTTTTGCAGCTCATGGACATCGCCAATAATTATTATGTCGAATCCAAAAACTTCAATGATCAAGACTATTTGCATATTTACGGCTTGCGGTTCGCTCAACTAATAGGCAGCCTAGTGTCTAGATTTGAACAACATAAACCAAAGGAGACCATTGGAACATACGGATACGTATGTTCCAATGGTCTCCTTTTTTTGCGCCAAAAATTAGGAATGACAGAGCTGAATAGCACGGCCAGAAACAATGATTTGTCGGAGCCGGCCATTTAAGAGTTCTGGACGTGGTTAGAGAAAGAAGCCGAGCGCATTTGTGAAGGTTACACAGATGCGCCGCTCGTTCGCTTCGTCTCTGGTCGGACGTTCTACCGGCCATTTGATGATATTGTGAGCGTCACATCGTTACGCATTATGGCAAGCCCGAAGAATATTACTGCAACTTATGTGGAAAAACTGGAATTAGTCTGGCTATTACGTAAAGTTGAAGTTAAATATCTCATCATTATGTTACAAAACATGACATGCATGATTGACAAGAATAATATAATTGGGTATTCTTGTATATAATATCACATTGGTCAGACCAACGGACCGAAAATCATGTATCCAACTGTAGATTATGAACAATTGTTAGAACCGCTTGAATAATGTATTTGATTCTTGTGGATGGGAGGGAATAAAGTAGAGGCCATTTTTGGTGCGCTACGGGTTGGATATGCCAACAATTTGGGCACAGACAAATTTACGGCACGGGTTTTGTTGGGAAACCAAATGTGAGGGAGGTAAAAATATGGATTCTGTCATGCTGACCGGAGCTGAAATTGCTCTTAAAATCGATCATACCTTATTAAAGCCGAATAGCACCAAGGATCAAATTATTCAACTGTGCTTGGAAGCAAAAGGTAACAATTTTGCCACAGTGTGTGTAAACCCGTTTTGGGTTCCGATAGCGGCCAAAGAATTAAAAGGATCCAATGTCGGTATTACCACGGTCATCGGTTTCCCGCTCGGTTCTACTACGACCTTCACGAAAGTCGCCGAAGCTAGGGATGCTATTGCAAGCGGAGCCACAGAAATTGATATGGTTATCAATGTCGGAGCCTTAAAATCGGGTGACTTGGATGCTGTAGCAAAGGACATCGAAGCAGTAGTTACGGCTTGTAAAGACAGCGCCATCGTCAAAGTGATTCTGGAAACGGGTTATTTGACCGATGAGGAAAAGATAGCAGCTTGCAGGGCCAGTAAAATAGCAGGTGCCGATTATGTGAAAACATGCACAGGTTTCGGACCGGGGGAAGCCACAGCCGAAGACATCCGGCTTATGAGACTCACAGTAGGTCCTGAAATGGGTGTAAAAGCATCAGCAGGAATTCGCGATCTGGATACAGCCAGAAAAATGGTTGCAGCCGGGGCGGATCGGCTTGGTACCAGCGCAAGTATTGCTATTATTATGGGCGGAACGGGAAAAGGCTATTAATATCAGACTAAAGGAGTGAGGTAAATGGAAAAGAGAAGATTGGGACAAACCGACATGCAGGTCAGTGTACTTGGATTTGGAGGAGCGGAAATCGGATTTGAACAGGCATCCGCAGAAACGGTGAAAAAGGTGCTCGAAAGCGCTTTGGACGCGGGTCTGAATATGATCGATACCGCGGAGTGTTACAAGGAAAGCGAAGCTTTGATTGGAAAAACCGTCAGCCATCGTCGGAAGGATTATTATTTGTTTTCCAAATGCGGGCACGCCTCAGGCTTCGACAGCCCGGACTGGGATCTCGGCATGCTGGCTGACAGCATTGACCGCAGCCTGGAGCGGCTGCAAACCGACTATATCGATCTGATGCAGCTGCACGGCTGTTCGGAGGAGATCCTTCGTCAAGGAGGAGTGATCGAGGTGCTGCAGAGGGCTAAGGAAGCGGGCAAAATCCGTTATCTCGGATACAGCGGAGACGGCCCTAAAGCCTTATACGCCGTACAATGCGGCGCCTTCGATACGCTTCAGACGTCGATCAGCATCGCCGATCAGGAAGCGCTGGAGCTGACTATCCCGGAAGCGCAAAAGCGCGGAATGGGCATTATCGCTAAACGCCCGATCGCCAACGTAGTCTGGAAATTCGGAGAAATTCCGGACAACTCGGTACATAAGACATATTGGGAGCGTCTGCAGGAGCTGGACTACGGCTTTTTAAAAACAGACCTGAATTCATCGGTCGAAACGGCTTTGCGGTTTACGCTAAGCGTACCGGGAGTGGGGACTGCAATTGTAGGCACCTCCAATCCGGACCGCTGGGTCAGCAATGCCGTGCTTGCCAACAAGGGCGTGCTGCCTTCGGAGCAGCTAGAGGCCATCCGTGACCGCTGGTCGGCAGTTTCCGCAGGACGGAATTGGATCGGTATGGGATAAACGGTCAAGAAAACAAAAACCGGCTCATTCGCAGTGGTGGACAAGCCTGAACACTGATCAAGGGGCCATTCTTTTCTGTAAAAGAATGGCTCTTTTTTAAAACAAATATAGTTTGACAATGATCAAACGGAAAAATCGATATGCGGTTCTACTTTTACGGCACACTCCTTGAAGCCAGGCATTTAGCAAGTAGGATCCAACTCTAAATCACCTCAGTGCATGGAATTAATAAACCGTTCGATTGCGTGGGCGCTCTCGGTTATTGCTGCCGAAACAGGCCCTGCCGCTTCTGCAATCAGTTTTGCTACAGTTTTTTCCAACTCCCCTACAGCTCAAGCGCATTGTCAATATCGGACGAAAATTCCCTAATTTCATCGGTCGGCTTCTTCAGTATCTCCTGTTGGTTTAGGGCGTAAGAAGACGGCTTTTTTCTTCTCTTTATGAGGTAGATCTCTCCTTGCTGTTGACGTTGCTGGAGTGGTGGAGGAGGCGGTCAAGTCTCTGCGTGTATGTTTCCGCCATTGCTAGAGAGCAAAGCGAGGGAGCAATGGCGGAGTGATACCGGCGAGCCTCCTTGCCTATTGCTCGATTGGACCATCCCAGGCTTTTAGGATTTCTAGCTGGCTGCATTCGGTTATGGTGTAATGGTTGTTGTGGAGACTCCGTATTACACGAATCTTCCATGGCCTTTCATTATCTGTCGCATATCATATTACAATCTGTCAACGGAACAGGGAAACATTAAAATCTTGTGATCTTAATGTTATTTCAATGTTATATAATCTAACATTTATCTATTGACAGTTCAGAATATTTTGATAGAATGAGAATATATGTTAAGGAATATTACACCATTTTCCTTAACTGGTCAGACCAACAGACCTTTTTGGACAATATTGTTAGGAGAGGTGATCGAAAACTCAGCAGGCTAAGAAATTGGCAATTGGTTCGGCTGTATAACACATTTTCCTTAACTGGTCAGACCAACAGACCTTTTGGGCAATGTTGTTAGGAGAGGTGATCCCAAACTGAGCAGGCTAAGAAACTGGCAATTGGTTTGGTTGTATCACACATTTTCCTTAATTGGTCAGACCAACAGACCTTTTGGGACAAGTTGTTAGGAGAGGTGATCCAAACTCGGCGGGGAAAGAAATTGGCAATTGGTTTGGCTGTGTCAAAGGGATAGAAAAATTAATCTAAAATATGGGAGTGGGCCGTATGCAATCAAGTTTATTGGCAACGTTACTTGGTCAGGGTTTTTTGCATTCCTTATTAGTGTCTTTGGCTCTTATTTTTATGGTTTTGGCTGTGGCAATATGGTTTATGGAATTTTCGGGATGGACAATCAGTCGCAAAGGATTTGTCCGGAACGGACTTAAATGGAATGCTACAACCATTGCCTTAGTAGCGGTTAGTGGGGCATTGTATATTGCCGGCAGACCACTAGCCATCAATTTAATACCAGGAATCGGCGGACTCAATCCTTCCCTATCCATTGCTCAAGCTCTTTCCGTACTATTTGGTTTACCTGGGGCTATCGGCGTAACGTTCTCGATGCCAATCGGTGACGCTATCAGCGGAGCGTTAACATTAGGTTCTATTGCTGGATGTCTATCACATACATACATTACTTGGCTCACTTACAAGATTTGTAGAGACGCGGATTTTTCCAAAGTGGGTAATGTAGTCAGCTTTTACTTAGGCGGGATCATCATAGCTCCAATCATTCATGCAATAACGATTCCTGGCTGGCTGGATTTTCTCCATGTCCTTCCGCCTACCATCGCATGGGGTGGAGTAACGCTAACCATTCTGACCAACCAAGCGGTTATACCGGCAATCATTTCCCCGATTTTAATTACAATTTTATATAAAGTTGTAAAAGCCCGCGGCCTGTATTGGAAGGATTTACAGAAGGTTGATTTACAGAAGGGCTTAAGTAGTTCATATAAATCATTCTGACTTAAGGGTTAAAAGGGGATGAAGTCCATTGGAACATATCGAACCAGTCATCAGTGTAAAAGGATTATCTTTTCGCTACAGAATGTCTGAGACCGTCATTCTCAATGATATCAGTTTTGATATCTTTCCGGGAGAATTAGTCGGGATTGTGGGTGCTTCCGGATCTGGGAAAAGCACGCTGTGTTTGTGTCTAAAGGGACTCATTCCTCATGCAATTCATGGCGAGATGAACGGCGACATCTGGGTGCTGGGGCAAAATACCCGAGAGGTACCTACTGAAAAACTTGCCGTGGATGTGGGTATGGTTTTTCAGGATCCCGAGAGTCAAATCATTGGACTTACTGTAATAGAGGATTTGGCTTTTGGACCGGAGAACCTTGAGCATCCGCCTGAAGAAATTTTAAATAGAATGCTGCCGATTTTGGATAAAGTCAAACTGCAAGGGTTTTTGAATAGGGAAACTTACAAAATGTCGGGTGGTCAAAAGCAAAGATTGGCTATTGCGAATGCATTGATGATGCAACCGAAAGTGTTAATTCTCGATGAACCAACATCCGAATTGGATCCGATCGGCAAAGAAGAGGTATATAGCACCATTTTGGAACTGAAGAAAAATGGGGTAACTGTGGTATTGGTTGACCATGCGATCGAAGAGATGGCAGAGATTGCCGATCGGATTCTGGTGATTGAAGAAGGCAAGCTAAAATATGACGACACCCCGAAGAACCATTTCCAATCTCCTGAAAAATTTTTGGAAAAGGGTTGGTTAAGGATCCCGCAAATCGCAGAAGCATTGCACGCATTAAAGGGAAAAGATCTGCTGAGTGAGAAATATGTCACTCCTTTTGAGGAAGAAGCTATTTCTACATTGAGCGCCTGGTTGGGGAGGGAGTCAAATGTCCAATTTACCGTTGATTAGTTTTCGAAACGTCTCTTTTGGTTATGAAAAGAACTTGCCAACCATTATTCGCGATATCAATTTGGATATATTCGAAGGTGATTTTGTAGCCCTGATCGGTCAAAACGGCGCGGGTAAAACGACGATGGCCAAACATATCAACGGCATACTGAAGCCAACAAAAGGTGAAGTAACTGTTCGGGGAAAGCTTACAAGCGACTACAAGCGAGATGAATTAGCCAAGGTGGTCGGTTATTGCTATCAAAATCCAGACCACCAAATTTTTTCGCAAACGGTGGAAAAAGAAATTGCTTATGGTCCAAAAGCTATCGGTCTTTCTCCAGCAGAAGTTCAGGAGCGTGTTAAGGATGCACTTCATTTGGTCGACTTGGAAGAAAAGCGTCAATTACACCCTTCACTCCTTGGTCGGGGTGAACGTCAGCGGTTAGCCGTTGCGTCCATCCTTGCTATGGGGGCATCCATATTGGTAATTGACGAACCAACCACTGGTCTTGATTACGCTGGGATCACACGCATCATGAACCTGCTGCGGACATGGAATGAAAAGATGAAGGTCACTATTATAATCATCACTCATGATATACCAATGGTTGCTGACTATGTACCACGTACAATTATTATGGCTCAGGGACAAATTCTTAAGAATGCACCCACGCCGGAAGTGCTAACTGATTTTGCCCTGTTGAAAATGGCAGCGGTGAAACCGCTGCAAGTCACGAGAGTAAGTGAACGGCTCGGAATCTTAAATGCCGACAACCGAATTATTACCGTCAGGAATTTGTTCCAGGTTCTTTCCAATTTGAAAAATGAAGAGTCGGCAGAAGTGAAATAAGGGGGTGCTTACTTATGGCAGCGGGATATAGCATATTTATAGAACGTCCATCATTTATTCATCAAGTACTGGATCCGCGGACCAAATCAATAGCTGTTCTTTGTATTTTTATACTTTCTTTATCTTTTAACGCCCCATTGCCATTAGCGGTTTTTACGCTGCTGCTTATTGGAATAGCTATAGGTAGCAAGCTTCCTTTTTCATTGATACGAATGTTACTGCTGTCGGGAGTTACGTTTATCTTCATCTCTCTGATTATGTGGCCAGCGTATATTAAAACGGGTACAACCCTATTTTCTTTTATCGGCATTCATGTGACGGATACCGGGCTTTGGTTCGGATTGGCCATGGGGCTTCGGGTTACGCTTATGGTATTGTCTGCAGGTATTTGGATGGCTTCCACTTCCCCACAAAAGATTACCGCATCATTTATGAAGATGGGGCTGCACTATAAGATCGGGATGGGGATATCCTTGTCCATTCGGTTAATTCCCTTGATCGGCGCGGAATGGGTCACAATAGTGGAAGCACAAAAGTCCCGTGGGGTTGATTATAAAAGCGGAAATCTTCTCTCCCGAATTAATAAATCCGCCATGATTTTGGGTCCCATGCTTTTGAGGGCTATTGAGATCGCACAATCACTTGCAATTACATTGGAAGCTCGGGCGTTTGGAGCGAAGAATTCACGGACTTGCATTACGGATGTCCGATTAAAGCCTATTGATTTTATTGTCATGATCGGTTGTCTATTGCTAGTTGCTGTTGGCATTTACTGTAGACTTCAGGGTATAGGGGTTTTGCTGCCAGCCTACTTATAATAATACACTTGATT
>NZ_JBHSOW010000007.1:0-149541 GCF_042656405.1 Paenibacillus solisilvae
ATTAACGCGGTGTCGTATTAAATTATTTGAACATAAACAAGGCTGTCGAGACTTTCTCGACAGCCTGAAGGCAAAAGGCAGGGTTTCCCCTGCCTTTTGCCTTATTTGCATCCGATAGCTCAAACTGATCAAAATGTTATTGCTCGATCAAAGTACTTGGATTCATTGGTTTGCCGTCTTTACGGACTTCAAAGTGAAGATGAACTCCCAGATCTTTGCCAAGCTCGCTTCTTCCAGCTTGAGCAATGATTGTTCCTTGCTTGACTTCGTCACCGACTTTAACTTTAACGCCGCTCAAGCTTTGGTAGACGGTAACGATTCCGTCCGAATGCTTAATCTCAATATAGCTGCCGTTCAGAGGATGGGTGCCTGCTAACGATACGATACCGCTTAGAGCAGCCGTAACGTCAAAAGGTTTATCATCCGCTTTGGCAAGATCGATGCCTTGATTAGCATAAAATTTGTTGCCGTCCTGAATCAATCCTGCTTGACGTTCTTCATTGGTGCCATTAGCATCGTAATACGAAGAAACAACTTCGAGCTGAGTGCGGTCGGCCGGCCATTGGATCGTCTCGTTGGACGAGATCACTGCAACAGCTTCATCGTCTGGCGGTGTTGCTTCAGCCGTTGCATCCGTCGTACCTTGGCTAACCTCGGATTCGGTGTTTGCTGGTTTCGTAGATGTCTCATCCGCTCCCTGGTAGAGCCACATTAAGGTTACGATGATTGCTGCCGCGGCCATGAATGCTGCTGGTGCTGCCCACTTCTTCGACAACAGCTTTCTCCAAGCAGAAGGTTTTACGGCAGTTCCTCCCATTGTATTTTTGGGAGTGTCTAACTTTGGTTTGTTTTGATCATTCATATTCGATCACCTCACTAGCCATTGTTGCCACAACCTAGCAGTTTATACGTGAGGGATTAACATTTTTTGAGATTATAAGATAACTAGGCTGCGAGGAAGGCAGTAGAGGGTCAAAGAAGAGAAGCTAGTCTAGCAATCCGGCAGCCTGCTGCACCTTTGTTCCCGTATAGTAATGGGTGACGATTTGTTCCGCGCTTTGTCCCTCCTGAGCCATACCGTTCGCTCCCCACTGACTCATTCCGACTCCGTGTCCATAACCATAAGTGGTAATTGTGATCTCATCCCCTTTAATGCTCCATGTGAACTGAGAGGATGCAAGACCCAGCTTTTCTCTAATCTCTCTTCCGCTGAACATGTCTTTTCCGATAGCCACGGTCTTAATTCGTCTTCCTTCTGTCGTATCTATTATACGCATCTGCCGAGCCGCATTCTCCTTAACACCCAGCTTACTGCTAAATGTGCTTAGCTTCATCGCAGTCGTTTCCTGGTAACGGGGAGAAATCTCTTTGTCCCATGGGCTCGTCACACTGCGCAGATAGGGAAGATCAACCTCCCAATAATCGGATGCATTCTCCGTATAACCATTGCTGGTGGAGAAAAATGCAGCCTCTATCGGCTCGCCCTCGTAAGTAATGATTTGACCCTTTGTCTGCTCTACCGCTTCATTGAGCTTCTTCAGATTCTCTTCTTTGGCCTGACCGCTCCAACGGTCCAGAAGGGCGCCTAATGGTATGTATACCTGATTCTGCACCGTGTTCACGACTTCCGCTCCCTGAGCTTCGCTTGGCATGTCACTGCGGTCTGCCGACTGCAACCGCCTGTAGATATACGTACGGGCAGCTATCGCCTGCGCCTTCAGCGCCTCGAGCTCAAAATCGATTGGCATTTCCCCTGCAATAACACCCCGAACATACAGCTCAATCGGCATTTTCTCGACACGCTTCTCCTCTGCAAGATATACACGTACCCACAGCCGGTCATACTCGCTTAACCTTTCCTCGTGTGTCTCCTTAGAAGCTTCTTGAGAAGCTTTCTTATCATTTCGATCAACCGATTGCCGCTCCGTCTTCTCAGGGATCTTCTGCACCGGCGACGATTCTACCAAATCAAAGCCGGTCTGGCCGTTCTCCTCTTTCACTTCCGGATTTCGGTCCAGCATATGCATGGTGCCGCGTACAAGAATGACCATGAGCAGGCCGCTAATAAAGCCGATGAGCCATAACCTTGTCCAAACTCTACTTCCGCGAGGGCGCCTAGTCCTCCATTTTACCCGCTTCATCCCATACTCCTTCCAGTTCTCCTATTCTTATTTCTCTCAGTTCCTATTTTGTTACATTCTATGAACCGGAATAGTAGGATAGTACCCTCACGAAGAAGAAGGATGGAATGGATGAATGAAAAGGGAAAAGGGACATCAAATCATTCCCGGCCCTTGCAAGAACAGACGCGGATCCCCGCCAAAAAAGAAATGAACGATCAAAAAACCCTACTGCATCAGCAGTAGGGTTATCTTATTCAGCCTGTTACGCCCAAGTTGGTTGAGCCTTAATACGGCTAACCTCTTTTTCGCGTTTGAACTCATTTGACTTCTCCGCAGCCGGTTCTGCTGCAACTGCGTCCAGCACGGATGCGAACACAGGTTCAAAAACTTCTGCCTTAACAACGACTGGCGCCGGTTGTTCCGCCAGATCCACTCTAATGATGGTGGCACCGAGTGCGGCTAATTTACCTGTAATATCGACGTATCCGCGATCGACATGATGAATACCGGTAATTTCGGTTTCGCCGTCTGCACAAAGTGCTGCACATACAAGCGCTGCTCCTGCCCGAAGGTCAGTCGCCATAACTTTGGCCCCGGTTAAAGGAACGCCGCCGCTGATGACAGCCGAACGTCCATCGACTTTGATTTGAGCGCTCATTTTTTGGAATTCTTCTACATGCATGAAACGGTTCTCAAATACGGTCTCCGTCACGATGCTTGTGCCTTCCGAAACCATAAGCAAAGCCATCATTTGGGATTGCATATCTGTCGGAAATCCAGGGTACGGTAAAGTTTTGACATCCACCGCCTTGAGCTTCCTTGGAGCACGGACATGAAGTCCGTTATCGGTTTCTGTAATCTCTACACCCATCTCCTGCATTTTCGAGATAACAGGAGCCAAGTGATCTGCAATAGCGCCTTCGATATGAACATCACCGCCGGTCATTGCCGCGGCGATCATATAAGTACCCGCTTCAACGCGGTCAGGTATTACGGTATGTGCAACACCATTCAAATGCTCTACGCCCTCGATACGAATAAGCCCTGTACCGGCTCCGCGCACTTTTCCGCCCATTGCGTTCAAGAGGTTGGCAAGATCGACGATTTCCGGCTCCTTCGCCGCATTCTCAATCGTTGTTGTACCTTGAGCAAGGGATGCTGCCATCATAATATTCTCTGTTGCGCCGACGCTAGCCACATCCAGATAAATTTTGGCGCCCTTCAAGCGGCCTGCTGTACGGGCTTCAATAAAGCCTTGGCCCAGTACAATCTCAGCACCCATAGCTTCAAAGCCTTTGAGATGCTGGTCAATCGGACGTGTTCCGATTGCGCAGCCGCCTGGCAGTGATATTCTTGCTCTGCCCAATCGGGCAAGCAGCGGTCCCATGACGAGGAACGAAGCACGCATTTTGCGGACTAATTCATAAGGAGCTTCAAATGACGTAAGCTGCTGCGCGGAGATGCGCATCGTCTCATTCTCATATGTTAACTTGCCGCCAAGGGCAGCAAGCACTTTTTGAATCGTTATGACATCGTCTAGAAAGGGAACATCTTGGATTACACATTCACCTTTATTTGCAAGTAACGTGGCCGCGAGAATTGGTAATACGGCATTCTTAGCACCGCTTACTCGAACGTTCCCTGATAGTCGCTGGCCGCCGCGGACGATTATTTTGCTCATCTTTAGGTTTCCCTCCGCGCGCAGTAGATTCTTTTACCTATTTCTGAAATTTCTGGTTCCATGCTTTTACCCAACCTACATCTTACCATCCGCTTACACAAATCGACAAGCGTTATTTTCTCCCTGTCGAATACAGGCATTTCATACTATTCGCAGCCGTTTTCGTTTTTCGTACCGTCATGTATTACCCATTGTTGACATGTTTCGATTTAGTTATTCGACAAGTCCTCTAAGCAGGTTTGACCATTCCCAATAGTCAACGACAAACCCGGCAAACAGATGTCCGAGCACGACTGCCAGCATCACCTGCAGGAGCCTTGCCTGCAAGCTTCTGGACCTTCGCATAAAGAGATCCAGCTTCAGTTCCTGCAGGACGTACCAGGCAAGCGTGATGCTTAGCAGCTCAATAACGATGGAAACGAGAGCGTGCTGTCCGGCAGTCGTCGCGACGATATGATCCATATTCATTGTTCATGTTCTCCTTCGAACGGCTTTTTCGGGCAAATAATAAAGCGTACAGCCTATCATGTCTTATTCAATACCCGCAGCAGTACGGATGCAAACTCTGCCCGGCTGGCTCTCTGCTCCGGCTTGAACAGCGCACCGGTGTAGCCGCTGATCAGTTTTTCTTGTTTCATCCGGTCAATCGCGGCAGCCGACCAGCGAATGCTGTCCACATCGCGAAACGGGGGTGAGGACGGCCATACGGCAGGCAGTTTCAATACTCGCGCTAAAATGACGGACATTTCTTCACGGGTAATATACCGTCCCGGTCCAAAGCTCCCATCTGAATAACCGGCAATCCATCCCATGCTCACTGCTTTGACAATGGACCCGCGCGCCCAATGGTTCTGCGGAACGTCTTTGAACGGCACGGCAGCGGACAGTTCTTGCGGATTAAGAGCTCTTGCCAGCATGGAGACGGCCTCCGCACGGGTGATGCTCCGCTCCGGATTAAAGCGGAAGCTTCCGCTGCCGGCAATAATATGACGTTTGTTCAGCTCGACAATTGAAGCCTCCGCCCAGCTTCCGTCAATATCGCGAAAACCTGCCACCACGGCATCCGTACTCACACGAAGCCCGTAGTACTGCTTATCAAAGCTGCTGCTTGCACTTACTTTGATATAATAAACGCCAGCATCCAGCTGCTTTTCCTGTGTCATTACGGATTGATTGGCAGTCGTTTGCATGTTGAAGAGCAGCTTCTGTTTTTTATCGGTAATTTCTGCCTTCATCGTAATGCCTGCAGGTATTCCTTTAATTGTTATCCGTACAAAGCTGGTGGTTGTCAACCGTAATTGGTACCAGTCCAAATCTCCCGGCGTCCCAATAACCCCATTGTAATCGGAGCCTTGACGAATTCCCGTCGCTTCATAGGACTTGTTATTCGGTTCGTTGGGGTCCGTATATTTGGTTTTGAATTCAAGCTTCAACGTATACTGCGCTGCTGCAGCGCTTGCTTGCGCTGACATCGCATTGTGTACGCGGAAATAATAAGTGCCCGGTGAAACATTGATAATTTGGGAGGCTTCACTCTCTCCTTCCCCGTTATCATCGATTTCCTGAAGCGCTTCCTCGGCCCGCTGTATGCCAAGCGCGAGATCCACCCGCACGGAATCTGCAGAAACGGATAACTTAAGCGTACCGCCCGTTTCAAAATGTACGGCATACCAATCCCGGTCCCCTGTCTGATGGAAGTTGCCTACAACAGACTGCGAACGCGGTGCAAGAGTGAAGGCTTGATAAGATTTGTCGTTTTTCTCATAAGCATCAGGGGCAATTTCGAAGGTGGAGGTAAGCAAGTATGGGAGCGTTTGTTTAAGCTGTTGGTTAAAGAACTGCAGCTCAAAATAATTCCTACCCTTCTTGACGTTCCATTCCACCGTTTGGTTGCCGAGTTTGGCATCTTTTGTGCTTTGCAGCGCTTCACCCGAATAATGCGTCATTTGAACGGCTGGCAGCGGCTCTCCGGCAGCAATAATGCCCTGGAATTGAATCGAAATGACACCGTCATAGGGAGCATCAATGATAAACCAGTCTTTATCCTTACCCCCCGTGAGCTCCGCTGAAATCTTCGTGTGCAGAGGAAACTTCTTAGCGTTGTCGCGGCTGTTGTCAGGCTCATAATTGTCCGTCTTCAGCGCTGCTGTAACCGCCTTGTCGATCTGCAGAAGGCCATAGCCGCTGGCATTATCGACGCCCGCATTACCGATATCCTTTGCCGTCTGACGAAGCATAGCACGGATTTGGTACGGCTTAAATTCCGGATGCACCGCCCAGACAAGCGCCGCTGCGGCTGCCGCTTGAGGCGCTGCCATTGACGTTCCTTCCTCATGCTTGTATCCGCCCCCGACTGCCGTCGTATATACATTCCACGGTGCAGCAACATCAATTTCAGAACCGGGATTGGAGCGGGGCTCCGGGTTGCCTTTCGTATTGGCCCCGGCCACAGCCAAGACTGTCGGGTAGGCAGCAGGGTATTTGACTTCCGCCTTGGTTCCTAGAGCAGCGCCGTCATTGCCGCTTGCAGCGACCAGCAGCACCCCTTTACTTTCGGCATACTGCGCAATGTCGCTTAGATAAGGGGAGTACCGGTACAAACCAACAGAGAGGACAACGATTCGGGCACCGCTCTTAACCGCGTACAAAATCGCTTCCCCAAGGCGTTCTTCGTCTCCGTAGCCGTCTTTGTCCAGTGCTTTAATCGGCATGATCTTGGCATGCCACAGAATTCCGGAGACACCCTCTTTGTTATTCCCTTCGCCTGCCAGTACCCCGGCCACCGCCGTGCCGTGGCCGTTATCGTCCTCAGGCGGTTTGCCCGGATTAACGAGATTTGTGCCTCCCACCAAATTATTCTTCAGATCGGGGTGATCCATATCCACCCCAGTATCTACGAGCGCAATCGTCAGGTTCGTCTGGTCGTGGACGGTTGCCCACGCTTCCTTGGCCCGGATGAGATTCAGATGCAGCTGCTTCGGGAGCTCCGGATCATCCGTCTTCACTGCGGCACCGAGCAGCGTGATCGTGCTGCTCGGCTGCACGTATTCGACGCCCGGCGTCTGGCGCAGCCGCCGGAGCCATTCGCCCTGGTCCGCCCCGGGATCTTCGGGGCGGACCACGTCAAGCGCGGCCGCCGGCATCGCTTGACGGCGAAGCACGCGCGTTCCGGGCAGAGGCTTCGCCTGCCCGGGGTCGCGCCACTTGAGGAGCCAGGTATGCGGCTCCTCAAGTGCGCCTCCAGCGGCGCCGGCCGGCTGCGCCGCTGGAGCGCCGCTCGCCGCCGGAGCGCCGCTCAGCGAGGGCGCACTGCTCGCCGCAGGCGCTGGCGGCGCGGCCGCATGAGCAGTCCCTGCGGCGGCGGATCCCGCCAGTGCAGGGCCGCACCAGAGCAGAAGCGCTGCAAGTGTCCCGTGCAGCGCGAGGTGCAAAGCACGCATTGGCGTTCGGATCAACCGGGCCAGCGGGGTACCCCCTGCCTCAGTGGACGTCATGAAGCAGGCTAGACCTTTTTCACAGCCTAACGATTGTTCATTGCTCTGCCTGCTCAACGACTCCGTTGTATCCGTTCGTTTACAGTTGTTCGAGTTGAATTCCAAGTAGGATGGGTTCATCATATTCTGCCTTTAACCTGCAAATTGTTAGTATGAAACGATTCGCTCTCATTATATCTTATTCCTTTTCCAAATTTGTTCAATTTATGATAAAAGTTCGTATGTACTGCACTCTCCGCTGATCCTCACACGATATGTATGCCGCTGGTGCCGAATATAGATTTAAAGTTTCAATGAACCATAACATACCTGACAATCCAGCACAAACAGGGCCGCATCCACCTGCTGTGGCGCGGCCCTAATCTTCTCTAAATTCAACTTGCACCCTCAACCGCCGGGCTGGCTGCCAATGAACAAATCATTAATAATTGTGAAATGGTCATTCACCCAGCTCATCATCGGCCCTGGCAGGATACCGATCGCTACCGTTGCGATGGCGCAGATCCAGATAACAAGACCGGTAGGGACTGGCACATGGACAGTCTCCTCTGACGTTGAGCGCATAAACATCTGCCGGATAAAGCCAAAATAGAAGTAATAAGAGACTACGCTGCTCGCAACCATCACCGCAATAATCCAGTAGGTCTGCGTCTGCGCAGCTCCGAGCAGGATGAACAGCTTCCCGAAGAATCCGCCCGTCACCGGTAATCCGGCAAGTGATAATACGAAGACAATCATGGCTGCTGCCGTCCACGGCGCCCGATAATATAATCCGGCAAAGCCGCTGATCTCATCGTGACCGGCGGCCGCGCTGATGACCGTAACGACCGCTAGGGCACCGATTGTCATAAGCAGATATACCGCCAGGTAAAAAATAAATTCCCCGAAGTTGGACACATGCATCCCGTTCAGAGATAAGCTCACAGGAACGAGTAAGTAGCCTGCATTGGCAACACCGGAGAGCGCCAAGAGCCGCTTCACATTCTTCTGCCGCAGGGCAGCCGCCGATCCGATAACCATTGCAGCAGCCGCCATAATGAGCATCGCTAGAAAGACGTCATCTGCCAGCGGCGCTTCCGGCGTAGTAGCATGGAAGACGACGTTGTAGATCAGACGGAATACGATCGCAAATGCAGCGCCTTTGGATACAACCGCAAGAAAGGCGGTAATCGGCGTCGGTGCGCCTTGATAGACATCAGGTGCCCATACGTGAAACGGCGCGGCGGCGATTTTGATGCCAAGGCCCGCAAGCAGGAAGAAGAAAGCCACATAGAGCAGCTCTTTATAATCACCGGCATGCTGCTGGATGCTTTGAGCCATAGCTCCTAAGTTCGTTGCTCCTGTTATTCCATACAGATAAGACATCCCGAACAAGATCAGCGCCGAGGAGATTCCGCCTGTCACTACATACTTGAAGGCGGCCTCAGCCGACTGCACGGCATGCTTGCGTATGCCGACAAGCACATAGGTCGTAATGCTGAGCAGCTCCAGACCGATATAGAGCGTCAGCATATCGCCTGAGGAAGCCATGATCATGGCGCCGACAACTGCGGGCAAGAGCAGATAATAGTACTCGCCTTTGTCTGCAATATCCTCTCTCTTCACCGACCCAAGACTCATGAGAACAATAAGAGCGGTCGCTGTGAGGAACACGATTTTGAATAAGCTTGCATAGTTATCAATCCGGTAACTGTCCGCTAATAGTCGGATGACGCCGCTGACAACTTGCCCGTTCGCATTCGTTGTCGCTGATGCGGCGCTGTTAATATCGAGCAGCCGCCATACGACACACCCGAGCGAGGTAAGCAGTCCGCCTAACGTCAGCCACCCGATAAAGGAACGGGTTACGCGCCTTGGAAGCAGCAGATCAATGACCGCTAGCCCAACCATAAACACAATTAAAATCCATTCCGGGGCGAGATAGGCCGCGTCGCTCCAAGAAAGCGACTGAAGCGGTTGTTGTACAACGTCCATGCGCTACCTCCCCACCTTCTCGTTAATTTGCTCCAGCAGTGCATCGAAGCCATGCTTCATCGGCTCCGTCAATACCGATGGGTATATGCCGATCAGCAGGATGAATGCAAGCAGGGTAATCATTGGAACCGCCTCTATTAACCTTGCATCGCGAAGCGCGGCATACCGTTCGGACATCGGACCAAAGGTAATCCCAAGTATGCTCCGCAGCACATAGACGGCCGTGAGAATGACGCCCAGCACCGCAACTGCGGTAATGATCCGCATCGAGTCGAACAGCCCGAGCAGCGATAAGAATTCACCGACGAATCCGGATAAACCGGGCAGTCCAAGCGAAGCCATCCCCGCCGTCAGCAGAATGCCGCTGATGAATGGCAGGCTCCTCGCCAATCCTCCAAGATCGCTAAGCTGCGTCGAGCCCGTACGCTCATATATGCTCCCTACGATGAGGAACAGCAGCGCGGAGATAAGCCCATGCGACACGAGCTGGATCATCGCTCCCTGCAGTCCGATTTCATTGAACGAGGCAATGCCAAGCAGCACAATGCCCATATGGCTAATCGACGAATAAGCTAATACGAGCTTGAATTCCTTCTGAACGAGCGCCAGAACAGCGCCGTAAAGAATATTCACCACGCCGAGAATGGCGAGTACGGCCGCCCAGTCCTTGGCCTCGCCCGGGAACATGAACACGCCGAAGCGCAATAAGCCGTAAGCGCCCATCTTAAGCAGGACACCCGAGTGAATCATAACCACCGAAGGCGGTGCTTCCGCATGCACCTTAAGCATCCACGTATGGAAGGGGAAAACCGGTAGCTTGATGCCAAAAGCAAGGAGCAGCAGCAGAAAGATCGACCAGCGCATCGTCTTGGACAAATAGAACGGATTGCCTTCCCCTTCCTGCGAATTTGCAGGCGGCGCTGCATTCACGTAGGATGCCGGATCCGTCAGATTCTGCTGAATGACCTCGTAGCTTCCGCTGTAGGATAAATGAGTTTCCTGTTTATCCGGCACTTGATCCGCGCGAAAGCCGGCAGTGGACACCAGCATGACGAAAGCAATCAGCATGATCGCCGAGCCTATTCCGTTATAGAGCAGGAACTTATTCGCCGCTCTCTCCCGGTTCATAAAGCCCCATATTCCAATCAGGAAGAACATCGGGATAAGCGTAAGCTCGAAGAATACGAAGAACAGGAATACATCTCTAGCCAGAAACACGCCGAGCATACCTACTTCCAGCAGTAAGAACCAGATATAGAAGGACTTCCAGCGTTTCTTCACGTTGACTGAAGCGAGCGCCGCCATTACACCGACAATCGTCGTCAGCAGCAGCAAGGGCAGCGATAAGCCGTCTATGCCCAAGTGATACTGAAACTTGAAAGAGTAAGAAGATACGGCGCCGACAACTTCCTTATTCAGAGAAGCATCGACCCATGTCGACAGCTCTTCATAAGTTTTGCCGCCCTTGGTACTGTCATAATCCGCATAGAGCCATAGAGACAGCAGCAGCGGAATCAAGGTTGCTATAATAGCCGTCGTTTTCAGCCATCTGCTGCGCTGCTTCGGCAGAAACAGCAGAACAAGCAGGCCAAGCAGCGGCGAGAAGATAATGCAGGATAGAATCGGGAGATCGGATAACATTACCAGAACCTCCTTAGGGCAACGATCGCGATAAGAATGAGGAGCCCGAACAAAGTAATTAAGCCATAGGTTTGAACTTGGCCGTTTTGCAGGCGGGTGCCGCCCTTGCCAAGCAGCACAACGGAGCCTGATACCAGACGTACGGCACCGTCCACGACATAGCGGTCAAATGCGTGCAGGGCCAGGCCGAAACCTCGCAGCGGCTTCACAATCACATACTCATAACACTCGTCGATATAATATTTACGCTCCAGCAGCCTGACAAGCCATGGCATACGCGCGGAGACCGCATCCCGGGCAATCGTCCCTTTTACGAATACGAGCCAGCCCAAGTAGATTCCGAGAATACCGACAGCCGCTGAAATGACCATCACGAGGCCGCCCCCGCCATTCTCCACCTCAGCGCCGTCTGTCAGCCAGAAGCCCAGCGTATCGTTCCACGGGGTTTGAATAAAGCCCGCACCTATTGCCAGAACAGCAAGCACGATAAGCGGAATCGTCATCGACGATGGCGACTCATGCGCAGGCTCTCCTGCCTTCGGCTTGCCTGTGAATACGAGGAAGAACAAGCGGGACATATAGAAGGCTGTGAAGAAAGCAGCGACAATGCCCGCAACGAACAGCGCCGGCTTCTCATGCATAGCTGTGTTCAAGATCGCATCCTTGGACCAAAATCCGGAGAACGGCGGAATTCCGGACAGCGCCAATGCGCCAATGCCGAAGGTCCACGCGGTTATTTTCATCTTTGATCCAAGGCCGCCCATTTCATTAATGTTCTGAGTATGTACCGCATGAATGACACTGCCCGCGCCAAGGAACAGAAGCGCCTTGAAGAAAGCATGCGTCAGCAGATGGAAGATGCCTCCTGTCAGGGAGCCAAGTCCCAGGGCCATCATCATGTAGCCCAGCTGACTGACGGTCGAGTATGCGAGTATACGCTTAATATCATTTTGCGCCACTCCGATGGTTGCTGCGAATATCGCGGTAAAAGCTCCGACATAGGCGACCGTATCCAGCGCTGCCTGCGAAGCTTGAAAGATATCGAAGGTGCGTGCAACAAGATAGATTCCGGCAGCAACCATCGTTGCCGCATGAATCAGCGCACTGATTGGCGTCGGCCCTTCCATTGCATCGGGCAGCCAGACATGCAGCGGAAACTGACCGGATTTGCCTACCGCTCCAACGAAAATCAACAGCGCAATCAATGTCGTAACACCTGCTGTAATCGCTCCGCTTTGGCCGTCGAACACATTCTGGATATGCACAAAATCGAGCGCATGATCGGGCATATACCAATAAAGCAGCAGGATGCCGAGCAGCAGCCCTGCGTCCCCGATCCGCGTAACGATGAAGGCTTTCTTAGCAGCAGCCTTAGCCTCCGGCTTCGCATACCAGAACCCGACAAGCAGGAACGAGCATACACCGACAAGCTCCCAGAAGATATAGAGCGTCAGCATATTATCTGCGAGAACAAGTCCGAGCATAGAGAATGTAAAGAGGGCAACATAACTGTAGAAGACGGTTATTCGCTCATCCTCTTTCATATAACCGGCAGAGTAGACATTCACAAGGAAGGCGACAATCGTAACAATCACCAGCATCAAGGCCGTTAAATTGGTAACCTCAAAGCCTGCGTTAATGTGAAAACTGCCGATCTCGAGCCACTTGAAGCTGTATTGATAATAGCTGGCCCCGTCCCGCATATGTTCAATCAGGACGAGAATGGAAAGCACGAGCGCGCCCAGCGATCCAATTATGCCGAGCAGCGCGCCCAGCGCGCGCTGCGACCGGCCGAAGGCAAGCAGAAGCAGGAACGCAGCCAGCGGGAACATCGGAATTAGCCAGGCCTTTTGCGAGAACATCATATCCACTTGGCGTTACCTCCTCATCTCGTCGAATTCATCGACGTTGACGGTTCCACGCGCCCGGAACAAGGCGATTAACACAGCAATTCCCACTGCCGCTTCCGCCGCTGCAACCGCTATGCTGAAGAGCGTAAACATTTGTCCGCTCAGCGACGGAACAACGCCGTATTTGGAGAAAGCAACAAGGTTGAGGTTAACCGCATTGAGCATCAGCTCAATCGACAGCAGCACGATGACTGCATTTTTTTTCACCAGTGCTCCATAAAGCCCGATGCAAAATAATATCGCCGCCATCGTTAAATAGGATGATAACATGCTAATCTGCCTCCTTTTTCGCAAGCACAATAGCACCGATAAAAGCAACAGTCAGCAGAACAGAAACGAGCTCGAACGGCACCACGTAGCCGGTAAAAAGGAGCTTCCCGATTTCCATCGTATTATCTGCACCAGCATCAAACGGCTGCTGCGGCTGCGGAAAATCCGTTTGACGGATCGCATAGAACAGAATGCCAAACAGCGCCAAAGCACCGATCGCGGTCAGAGTTTCCTGCAGCGGTCTGGCGCTCTCTTCCCCATTGCTTTGGTGTTTGGTCATCATAATGCCGAAGATCATCAGAATCGATATCGCTCCCGCGTAGATCAGCACCTGCACGAATGCCAGAAACTCCGCATCCAGCAGGACGAACATGCCGGCAACGCCGATAAAGACGGCGGCTAAGGAAACAACCATATGCACGACCTTCGTAAAGCTGACCATAAGCACCGCACCGCTGATGATGAGTACGGCGAAGACGAAAAACGCGACAAACTCGCCGGTAACGTTCACATTAAACATAGGTTATTTGGCTCCTCCCTTTGCCGCAGCAGGAGCTCCAATATTGTTATTGTCCTGACGTACATTTTTATTGTTGTTATCCAGCCATTCCCGATCTTTAAACAGTTCATCGCGGCTGTAGGCCGCCAGCTCGAAGTTGTTCGTCATGACAATCGCCTCCGTCGGACAAACCTCCGTGCACAGGTCGCACAGAATGCAAATTTCGAAGTTGATATCGTACGTGTCGATGACTTTACCCTTCTTATTTGGATCGGGATTCGCTTTCCCCGTCAAGGTAATACACTCCGTTGGGCAAACCCGGACACACTGGTTGCAAACGATACATTTGTCCGGCTCGAAATGCTGGATGCCGCGAAACCGGTCGGGCATCACGAACGGCACATCGGGATAGGAAGTGGTAACTTTTTTTGCGGTCATCGCTTTGAACGTGACACCTAATCCTTTGAAGAGACCTTTCATTCGTTCTCCCTCCGTTACCCTTTAATAAACAGCTCCATATAAACAGCCGTCAAAAACACATTCAAGATCGCGAGCGGCAGCAGCACCTTCCAGCCGAGCCCCATCAATTGATCAATCCGGATCCGCGGCAGCGTCGCCCGAATCCAGAACAGGAAGAACACAATGAACGAGAACTTCAGCAGGAACCAGATAATGCCCGGGACAAAATCAAGGAAAGGCGCCGGCGCATGCCATCCGCCTAGGAACAGCACCGTAGTCAGCGCAGCGATTGCATAGACATAGACGTATTCCGTCAGCATGAAGAAGGCGAAGCGGAAGCCGCTGTACTCCACATGATAGCCCGCAACGAGCTCGGACTCCGCTTCCGGCAGGTCGAAAGGCGTCCGGTTAAGCTCAGATACCGCCGCAATGACGAAGATCACAAAGCCGATGATTTGCGGCAGGAAGTTCCACTGCCAGAACCAGTCGCCCTGCGCCTGTGCGATCGTACGCAGATTCAAGCTTCCTGTCAGCATAACGACGCCGACGACCGAGATGACGAGCGGCACTTCATAGCTGATCATCTGAGCCGCTGAACGCATACCGCCCAGCAGCGCGTACTTATTATTCGAAGCCCAGCCGCCCAGAACAATCGCAATCGTCGAAATGCCGGACAGGGCCACATAGTAGAGCAATCCAACATTGATATCCGCAAAATAAAGGTTCTGTGTATAAGGAATGACTGCCAATACCGCAAAGGCAGGCACATAAGCAAGCGCCGGCGCCAGAATGAACAGCGCCCGGTCCGCTTTGCGCGGGATGGTATCCTCCTTCATCAGCAGCTTCATAATATCCGCTACCGTCTGCAGCAGTCCCATCGGGCCTACCCGGTTCGGGCCGATCCGGAACTGCATCCAGCCAATGACCTTGCGCTCGAAGAAAATCGCATAGCTCACAAAGCCGAGCACAAGGGCCAGCAGGATGACGCCCCAAAGGAAAAAGATCAGGGCATTCCCCCATGTCAGCGTTTCATCAAGCCATGAACCCATTAACAGTCTACCTCCCCGACGACAATATCAATGCCGCCCAGAATTGTAATGAGGTTGGTCATCGTCTCGCCGACTAACAGCTTGGGCAGAATTTGCAGATTCACAAAGGACGGACGACGGAATTTCAGACGGTAGGGCTCTGCCTTCCCTTTGGAGACGATATGGCAGCCGATTTCGCCGCGGGGCGATTCAATGCGGACATACACTTCACCGGCCGGCGGTCTAATGACACGCGGCACTTTGCCCATGACATCGCCGGGCGGCGGGAACTGTTCCACCGCTTGCTTCAGGATGCGCAGGCTTTGACGCACCTCTTCCAGCCGGATCAGGTAACGGTCATAGCAGTCGCCGTTCTTACCGAGCGGAACGTCAAACTCAAACTGGCTGTATAAGCTGTAAGGCTCTGCTTTGCGCAAGTCCCAATCTACGCCTGTGCAGCGAAGATTCGCGCCGGAGAGGCCGTATTCGATTGCGGTTTGCGCATCGTATTTGCCAACACCCCGGATCCGGGCGAGGAAAATTTCGTTCCCGCTCACGAGATCGTTATATTCATCCAGCTTCTTCTCCATATAAGGGATGAAGTCGCGTACTTTATCGATCCAGCCGTCCGGGGCATCCCATTTCACGCCGCCTACACGCATGTAGTTGTAAGTGAGTCTGGCCCCGCAGAGCTCATTAAACAGGTCAATGATGATTTCCCGGTCGCGAAATGCAAACAGGAATGGGCTCATCGCACCGATATCCAGCAGGTAGGTTCCCCACCAGACCAGATGGCTCGCTACACGCTGCAGCTCCATCACGATCAGCCGCATAAACTCGGCGCGAATCGGTATTTCGAGCCCCATCATCGTCTCAACGGCATGACAGAGCACATAGTTGGTCGTCATCGCCGATACGTAATCCATTCGATCCGTGTAAGGAATGATCTGCGTGTAATTCAAATCTTCAGCCAGCTTCTCGGTACCTCTGTGAAGGTAACCCATAACCGGCGTCGCCTCCGTAATCACTTCGCCGTCCAGCTTGACGACAATACGGAAGACGCCATGCGTACTGGGATGCTGCGGTCCTACATTAAGCAAAAGTTCTTCGGTACGAATCACGGCTGGTCACACCTCCGGATCTAGCGGTTCATAGTCTTTACGCAGCGGATGGCCTACCCAATCGTCAGGCATCATGATACGGCGCAGGTCAGGATGACCGGTAAAATCAATGCCGAGCAGATCATAGATTTCGCGCTCATTCCAATTGGCCGTCGCCCAAACCGGGGCGGCAGATGCTACCTGGGGATTCTCGCGGTCTGCTTTGATCTTAACGGCATATTCCTTCTTGGTGGAGATGGATATAAGATGGTACACCACTTCCAGATACGTCTCGTAATCGACCCCGGATACATTGCGCAGAAAATCGCTGTCCAGCACGGGATGCGAGCGGAACAGCTTCGCTACCTCTGTCCAATGCTCATTCTTGATTATAAAAGTCGGCATATGGCCGTTCATTTCGTTTATGTAGGATTCTTCCACTGCAGCTTCGGATACGAGCGTCTGAATAAGCTGAAGGGCTTCATCCAGCTGCGGCTGTTTCGGTGACGGCGGTTTAGGCTCTTCCGGAGCCGCCGCACCTTCTGCAGCCTTGGCGGCAGCGCGTGCCGCGCGCGCTTCCTCGGCTGCCTTCAGCTTCGCTTCGCGTTCGGGATTAACCGCGCCTCCCGCATCCGGAGCAGGTTCGCCGGCGCCTGATGAAGGGTCGCTGGCAACGGCGCTAATCTTGGCAGCCGCTCTTGCCGCCCGGGCTTCAGCGGCCGCCTTCAGCTTCGCTTCCCGCTCTGGGTCGGCAGCCCGTGAGGGTGCTGGCGTTTCACCGCCAAGCGCCTCTGCAGCCGGCACGGGCTTGCTTCCCGCTTCCGGCGGAGAAGATTCGCCTGCAGCCTCAGCTGGAGCCTGCACCGGGTTTGCTGCCTTGGAAGCGGGCTCATTTGCGGCCTGGGCCGGTGCTGCAGCAGCAGGCGGGCCTGCTGCTTCTGATACCGGTTCCCCTGCTGCTGCTTCGTCCGGAGCTGCTGCAGATGTTTCCTGCCCTTGAGGGTCAGGCTTCAGCTGCTCCTCCGGCTGCCTGCTGTCCTTTTTGTCCTGCTCGTCGCTCATCGGCTGGTCACCCGCTTCCCGGTCTTCGCCTCGTAACGGATCTTCTCCTGCAGCTTGTTAATCCCGTAGATAAGCGCCGCCGGATTCGGAGGACAGCCAGGAATATAAACATCGACCGGAACGATCTGATCCACGCCCTTCATCACGGCATAGGACTTAATGTAAGGTCCGCCTGCAGTGGCGCAGGAGCCCATCGCAATAACCCACTTTGGCTCCGGCATCTGATCGTAGAGTCGTCGAAGCAGCGGACCCATCTTCTTCGTTACGGTGCCGGCCACGATCATGACATCCGACTGGCGCGGCGATGTACGGAATATAACGCCGAACCGGTCGAGGTCATAATGCGACGCGCCTGTCCCCATCATCTCGATAGCGCAGCAGGCGAGCCCGAAGGTCAGCGGCCACAGGGAGTTGCTGCGCGCCCAAGCCTTTAATTGATCGAGCGTGCCCATAAATACATTGCGTTCTAATTCTTGCCGCTCTTCAGGAGTGATTGATTCTAAATTGAATTCCATTTCAGCACCTTCTTCTTCCAAGCGTAGAGTAGCCCAATGAGTAAAAGTCCAGTGAAGATCGCCATTTCAACCAGCACAAATAGGCCGAATTGCTTGTATGCGACGGCCCATGGATATAGGAAAACGGTTTCTACATCGAAAATGACGAACATGAGCGCAAACAGATAGTAGCGCACATTAAAACGGACCTGTCCCTCCCCTACCGGTTCATTTCCGCTTTCGTAAGTCGTTTTCTTCTCTTCGGTTGGCTTGCTGGGTCGTAATAATCGGCCGACGGATAGAGCGACCACTGGGAGCAGGATGCCGAGAATAATGAAGATCGCCACAATTACGTAATTGTTGATATACCTCTCCACACAATCGCCTCCGTGCGAATGAATCTAACAACGGGCGGAAATAGGGGTCACCCGCTTGGTCAAATTTTCCTCACAATTATAACAAACCCTACCTCATGCGTCTATGTCTGACTTGAAGACGCTTCCTCCGGCGGCTGCCCGGCCTGCTCCTTATCCGCTTGCTCAGCCTGCATCTCGTTAACGGGAGCCGCCCTTGGGAACGCTATTGTCCGATATACCCCGAACCGCAGCCACCAGCAATAGGATCAGCGGCAGCACCAGGCCTTGAAAGACGCTGAAAACCGGCCATACCTTCGATGCAAAGTTGGTCAGTTGTGCCGAGTTCCGAAATACGATAAACGACATCGGAATGACGATGCTTGCCATCGGGAGCACCATGGGACGATAGGTGGAGAACCTGAGCAGCTGGGCTGAAGCGACGTTAACCACATAGAAGCACAGAATCATTTTGGAGAAAATCGTGCTGATCCAAATCACCGCTACGGAAATCTCCACCCGCTCCAGCACGTCGCCTACCGAGATCTGCTTCTCCATATCATAGACGGCAAAAGGGCTGTGCATGGTGAGCTCCGCTCCCAGCACCGTGAGCAGCATAACCGCGATAAATAACCCCATAAGCCCGATGGCTGCAGAAGAAATCCACATGGCGCGTTTCAGCTTCTTGCGGTCTTCCGGCCGCACCAGCGGAAATAACATCATCAAATACGAATACTCTGCCAGCGGAAACCCTGAGATCGGAAACAGTCCTTTAACCGGCTGCCACCAGCCGTCTGCCAAGATGGGCTTCATGTTCGAAAAATCCATTTTATTGATCAGCAGGATAAAGATCAGCCCAATGACAAGCGATATCCGTACAAACAGCAGCTCGCCGGTCCAGCCAATGACTTCGATGCCAAGCATCACCCCATATACAATGACCAGCATGAAAGTGACGTTAATGAACCAGCGCGGCGTCTCGGGAAGGACCAAAGGGAACCTCCCCGCCAATCGCCATCCTCCTGATCATCAAATCTGCGCTTTCTCCATTTCTTCTTGGATGAAAGCCATTTTGTTCCAAGCTATCCGATATCGGCATCAGCTCATAGGGCTTCATATGGGCTTTAGCTGCTCGGTCAAGAATGGTCTGCCTTTTCTTAACCTTCTTACTGATTCCGCCCCCTGCAGCCTGGCCTTTCAAATAATCGCCGAACATCAGGATCCACCTTTCCGCCGGTGGTTCTTTTTTCTGGTTAGAATGTCTCATTACTGGTAAAAGTATGCACAGCAGGAAAATTAAAAAGGCTTCCTGCCGTTAAACGGCAGAAAGCCTTCGCTATTGATTTCATCCTGCATCTATGACATGCGGGCCGATACCGGCTGCTCATCATCTGATCGCGCAGAGCTGATATTGATCATCTTATCATTATCTGCTGCACCGGGAGCCCCATCGCCTGTACCGCCTGCACCCGGACCTCGTACATCATTGGCCCTTGACCGGAGAGCGGCAAGTTTCTTCTGCCTGGCCAGCAGGACAAATACAAACGCGTAATACATCCAATACCCGACAAACTCTTCAAGGGAAGGATCTTGGGTGTAGCCAAGAAACGCCTTGAAGAAAATACCGACTTGCCCGTTTATTACAGGGTGATTCCCGGTATCGCGAATATAGTTGGTCTCATCGATCGGATGCTCGGGCATAAGCCATGTCAAGTCATACATCGATCCGATTTCACCGCCAGCTGTCTTGTAAACACTGCCGATTACCTTCAAATCCTGCATAACTCCGACCGCCTGAACGAACAGTCCGGCTGCAATCATAATCAAGAAGATGCTCGTTACCTTAAAGAAAGTACCGATCTGCACCTTCTTACTCCCTTTGAACACAACAATCCCGAGCACGGCAGCAGCCGCAATGCCCAGAAGAGCTCCCCAGCTCTGCAGCGCCTGCGAGATATCCCCCTGCGAGATCGCCGCGAAGAAGAACATGGTTTCCACGCCTTCGCGCAGCGTAACGAGAAACGAGTGAACAATCATATTGATCGCCCCGCCCGCTGTAAGAATGAGCGCCACTTTGCTCTGCAGCTTGTCTCTCATCTCCCGATTCTGCTTACTCATGAATAAAATCATATGGGTAAGCAGTCCGGCTGAAACGAGTAAAATCCCGATGCGCAAATAATCCTTGCTGCCCATCGTCGCATAGCCGTCGAGCACAACCTGGAACAATAAGGCTACTCCGAGGCTCGCCGCAATGGCAAGTGCAACCCCGACCCACACAAATTTATTCCATTTGGATTGTCCGATCCGGTTCAAATACGAAATAATAATCCCGACGATTAAAATCGCTTCGAACGCTTCGCGAAACATGATGAGGAAAGCTTGCAAATTCATTGTGTACGCTCACTCCTTCAGCTTGATAAAAACGCGCCAGCCCGCCCTGAAACAGGGCGGACTTGAGCGGGGATCTAGATGAATGCTGTTCGCCCGGCCTGGGCGATCAAAGCAATCATCTTATTTAATAACAATAACTTGACCATTGTAGTAGTAAGCGTGGTTGCCGGAGAGCTCGGCAATTGCGCGAAGCGGCAGGAACGTCGCTTTGTCTTTTACGACTACCGGTTGATCAAGCTTGAAGTCTTTGATCACTTCGCCGTTCTTCACGACTGTATTTGCTCCGATCGCAAGCTCAAGCGTAATTCCGTCTTTGGATACAACTGCCGTTTTTGTTGCTGCCACATAGTTCACTGTATATCCGAGAAGCTCCAAGTAACGTGTAGGTACAAGGGTCCGGAATGTGGATTTTTGAACAAACGCTGCAGCTGCAACGGTTTGATTCGCTCCGTTTACTGTCACTGCTTTCGTACCTGGCTTGAACGTAATTCCGTCCAGTTGGACAAGGTATTCTGCCATCTTATTCGTAAGCAGCTTGATTGCAGCTGTATCACCAGCAGCAGATGCTGTAAGAATTTGCGGGTTCAATGCTTGCGCTTCTTTATAGTTTTCACCAAGGAAAGGCTCATTGGCTGCGAAGAAGCCTACGAGCTCTCCTCCTGTAGCTGCCGCGCCGGCAAGATCTTTTTTCCCGATCTTCTCCGTTACTTCAATGCTGTATGCACTTACTTTAGCGACGAAGCAGCGCGTAATCGCACGCTTGATTGCAGCGGCATTAATCTTCTTCACATCGCCCGAAGCGAATGCTTTGTTCACAATATCGGCATCAACCGCATCGCCGCCGCGCAGGTAGCCATACACGGATTGGTAAGTGAAGTAACCTGCGATAACCGCAGCAGGCTGCTCAGCCGCCGGCAAAGCGGAGATTTTCTGTGCGTAGCTTAGAGCAGCCAATGCGAACACTTTAATTAACGTTTTGTCAATCAATTGACGGTGAACGTTGAACTGAACAAGATCCTTCTTGGCGATGTCATCTTTGAACAGTGGAAGTACTTGGTCAAACACTGCTTTTTGCGAGATTGTAAAATGATCGTCGGTTGCTTGAACAGTCGCCTCAAGAGCAGAGGTATACACGAGTGCTGCTTTATCGACAAACGCTTGTGCAGTGGCCTGATCACCCGCAGTCAGCGCTGTTTTGGCACCTGTGTTAAGAAGGTTTTTGATAATGAAGAAGAAGTAGAACTGCAGGCCTTTGTCTACCGCCTGCTCTGCCTGCTGGTAGGAAAGCGTGCCAGCGACAGCTTGATCAAGGACGAACCGGATATTCTCATTCACGAGCGGGTCGCCGGCTTTAATGCTGCTGTCGATTGCCAGCACGTTTTTCTCGAAGCTTGCGATATATGCCGCTTTGATGTCGGCAATGGGTTTCTTATCGGCAAATTGCTGCTTAAGGTCCGCGAAAGCCTTAAGCTGCGGGGCAACATCCTGATTGACTGTCGGCTTAGAAGGCAGATCATCGGCAAATGCCGTTACTGCAAAAGTGAAGAATGCGGCAGCAAGCATGGAAATCGTTAGAAGAACGGAAACGGATTTGTTCAAACGGTTCATTAATTATCGCTCCTAGTTTTGAATGAAATGAATAATGACATATTTTTCTTTAGAAGAAACCTTTGCGCCTCGCCCACCACACAGCGCCTCCGCCTATAACCACAATCCCGCCAATAACACCGATAGTTACGGCTGGATTCGTGCGGTCTTCATGCTGCATCGGAGCATGAACTTTAGTTCCGTCAATGGTCTCCGCCACTGCTTGATCGGCTGTGCTGTCCGCCGCTTGACCGGCGTCAGCCGACTGATTGTTCGCAGCCGCTGGTTCATCAGAGGAAACGGGAGTATCGGGACTTCCTGCAGCTGGCTGCTGATCTTCATCGACCGGCTTAACAGCTGTGTCGTCTGCGGGCTTGCCGGAATCATCGCCGGCAGGCTTGACGTCATTGTCACCCGGCTTAGCTGGTTCATTAACGGGCGATTCTGCAGCGGGCTCTTTGACAGCGTCGTCTTTAGCCGCATTCGTATCTTGACCTGTTGTCACTTTGCCAGGCTCAGCGGGTGCAGCAGGCTTCGTAGTCGTACCTGTACCCGGCTTTGGCTTTGTAACGGTTCCAGTGCCCGCCGGCTCTTTCACAGGTTCTTTGTAAGCTGTGTAAGGGAAGAATGGTTTAATCGTGCTGTAGATAGAATTGACGGCTGCTTCCAAGGCTTTCTTATCCGCATCCTTCTGTCCCACTCCGAACAATCCCGGATTGCCGATCGCATCGAGGGCTTTATCAAAATCCCCCTTGATGCCGTCCATCTTCGAAGCAGAAAGCTTGGCTTCCGCATATGGGGCCAGGGTATCGAAAGTCGCCTTTGCTTTTGCAAGCAGCAGCTTTGCTTTGGCATAATCGTCAATGGACTGTACAGCATTTTCAAAGCGGCGGTCGATATTCATCACAAGGATGGATTTGTAGTTCGAGATGGTCTGTGCCGCTTTGCGTGAAGCGAAGTTCTTATCTAAGGTTACGGCTACCGATTCTCCGAAGTGGGAAGCAATCTCCGAGCGACGGGCTTTGTGGGCCGCCAGTGCGCCATCCCAATCTGCAGGTGATTGTCCAAGCGAGGATACAACCAGCTTGAAAGTCTCTGCCACATCTTCTGAATCGGCACTTCCGTAAGAGTACGCCCATACGCCCGTCGGCGAAAGAGCGAGAAAGATCGCAACGACCAGCATTGCGGTTTTCACTGTCATCATGCGCATGATTTCACCTTCTGTAACTTAATAGTATGTACATATGAGATGATTTCCATCAGCTCCGAGGATAATGATAATCATTTTCAATTGGAGTGTCAATACGTTATGAACAACTATTTACTAAAAATTGTAGAACTCATACTGAAGCCTCTATCTGATCCACTCATAGACGGTTATATCGTGATAAACGGGGTCAAACAGCGATTGGCTGCGATAATGCGCAACCTCCCTGACTTTAGCCTGCAGGGGGCCCACTTGTGCCTCGAAGCCCTTCAGCACATGATCGGTGAGCAGTATAGTTGCATCCGGGTTCGCCTGTATATCCGCAATGAAATAGTTGTACGTCTCGATTCTTCTACTCGGGATCGGCGTATGCAAATATTCCAGCACGCGTGTCTCTTCCCAGGTGTAGAGCACCGTGCTTCCCGGGGCCGGAGCGGATTGAAGGGCGCCAGCCAGCTGATAGACCGCTGGCCGCTGGCTTGCTTGCTGCGCGGCCAGAAGGCCGCCTTGCGCCGCCTGGAGCGTGATAATGCCGGCGGCGAGAATAGCGCCGGCGGTTTGCAGTGCGCGCCGGCTTCGCAAGGCGCGCGGGTTTGGCGCGGCAAGCGGCGGTTGCGGCGGTGCCGCGCGGAACAGCGCGAGCAGCAGCAGCCACATCACGCCAATCAGCGGCGTGATGTGGCGCGGCTTGTCGATGTTCTGCGCCAGCAGCGCCCAGGCGCCATAGGCGCCCGCGAGCATGGCGAGCGCCCCCGGCAGCGGCGGGCGGCTGAGCCATGCCGCCGCCCGGGCCGCCAGGCGCGGCCCGCGGCTCGCGGCCAAGCGCGGGGCGCGGCTCGCGCCCGCGCTGAGCACGGCCGCCAGCAGCAGCGCGGCGGCCGCCCCAAGCAGTGCTGCGGACCGGGCGAACATCCCGGTCCACAGCACGTTATCGCCTGCGAAGCGCAGCGCCCGCTCCGCAAACGACACATCCGGCGCGGAAGCAACGCCGCCGCCCCACTTGTCAAAGTGCCCCTCCGTGAACGCTGCAGCCAGCTCCACGAATCCGATAAACCCACCCTCGCTGAGCGCGAGCCCTGCGACCCATAAGAGCTGGAAGAAGCCTGCAAGCGCGATGAAAACGACCGCTCTTGGAACCGGCCGTTTACCTTGTGACCTCCACTGCTTCATGAGTATCGCCGCCAGCCATACAAGCGACAAACCGAAGGGAACAAAAGACAGCCGCACGCCCATCAGCAGGCCAAACAAAAATAAAACGATCCAAGCTGATGCCCAGGTCCGGTGCTCCATCGCTCTCCACCAGCTCCATAAAAACCACCATAGTACAGCAATTCCGGCCGCTTCTGACATTGGGCGCAGTGCCTGCAGCCATAGATAAGGAGAGGTTAGGATCAGCAGCACAGCCAGCAGCGACCATATCGGACTAAGAATCCTTCTGGACAACAGCCAAATAGGCATAACTGCCGAAGCCGTAAGCAGAATATTCAAAACCGCATAGGCATGAACCGGGTCAATTCCGAATTGCCGTACAGCCATAGCCCCCAGCACAAAATAAGGATAACCGGGAAAATGAGGCTGCATCGCAAGCAGATCAAACCGGTCTAACGCCAGTACAAAATCAACTTCATCCCAGGAAGCGGCAAATGGGCTCATGTGCATGAAGCTGTAGACCATCCACCCCAGGACGAACAGAATGCCAAGAACGGGCACCAGCGCCGCCCTCAGCCTAAGCTTTTTATTCAGATGGCGCACCCGTTCACACTCCTAAATCCCGCTCTGACTTTTGAACTTCCGTCTATGTCACTGCAATCGCCGTAATACCCTTCACACTTCACACTTCTCATGCGATCGTGACCGCTAGCAAAATAATGATGTTACTCTTCCACCTTCGGTCCATGCTGCAGATGCATACGTGGCTTGAGAGACTGGAACTGCTGCCGCCTTTCTACCGGACGGCGCATTTCCTTCCATATAGCCGGGAGTACATTGCCCATATACTTCCGGAATTTAATAAAGGACTGCCCCTGCGTTCTAACCTGATACGAGATGGGCACTTCCTCCATACGAAAACCCTGCCGGAGCAGATTCAGCGTAAGCACCTGAGCATAGTTATAATCATGGATGATATCCGCTCGTTCCATAGCTTCCCGCGAGAATCCCCGCATTCCGGACTGTCCGTCCCAAATCATCCGGCGAAGCAGCACGCACTGCAGGAAGGTGAAGCACACATTTCCGATTCGCCTGTGAAGCTTCATCCCGCGTATCACGCCTTTGAAGCGCGAGCCCATCGTATAATCCGCCCGCCCTTCTAAGATCGGCGCCACCACATCGGGAATTTCTTCAGCCGGATATTCATTGTCCGCATCAATCATCAACCCGATATCCGCTCCCAGCCTGAGGCTCGCCGCAAGCCCTTCCCGCACAGCAGCTCCAAGACCCTGGTTCCGTGCAAACTGAACGATATGATCCGCTCCGGCTGCCCGTGCAGCCTCGGCTGTCCGATCCGTAGAACCATCATCTATCACGAGCACCTCGACCTCCCAGCCCGGACGCACTTGTCGCGGAATACGGGAGATCACCGCCCCAATATTCAATTCCTCATTATGTGCCGGCAGAAATACAACCAGCTTGCGATTAACCATGCTGTCCAACTTCCTTCTTCATGTACTTCCTTCTAAGGCAAGTCACATTATTATGCTTTACGCTGCAGCTTTAACGCATGATCCTCCGCCTTCATTCCTGTAGCCGCATTCCTATCTACCGCATCAAGCAAAACCGGTCCGCGGCTGTGGCTTGGGAAAGGGGCTCCGAGCAGATAGGCCAGCGTCGGAGCCATCGATACGAGGGAATGTTTCTCCTCCACTTTCACACCGGGCTTAACGCCTGCTCCATACATGAAGAAAGGCACATACCTTTCCCCTTCATCCAAATGCCCATGGCCGCCAATCCCGTCGGCTTGCCCATGATCCGCGCACACAATATACGTCGCTTGATCTGCATATCCGCCTGCTTCAAGCCAGCCGACAAATTCAGCAATCAATTGGTCTGCCTCTTCAATCTTCTCCCGGTACTCATCGAATAAAGCACCCCGGCTGTGACCCGTCTGATCGGTAGCGATGAATTGAACGACAAGCAGATCGGGCGTCTGCTCTTTAACGATCAGCTTCGCACGCTCCATAATATTGCGGTCGGCCTTATCATTATGCATGACAGCCGTCACACTCTCCACGTCATCCCCCATGGAATCAATCAAGTGCGCTATGCCCAGTAATCTGCCCACTTTACCGACTTTACGCAGGCTGTCGAAGATCGACTCCACCTTAATGCCGAGCTTCCACACCATATTGGACGTAATTCCATGCTCCCGCGGGTAAGTGCCTGTGAACATCGAAGAGAAGCAGACTACCGTTCTTGCCGGATAGACCGTCTCCATCTGCGTATACTCGGTCCCTTGGGCGCGCATTTGCTTCATAAACGGCGCATTCGCCTCCTCGAAGCGGTCCTTGCGCATCCCGTCAACGACAAGCACGTAGACCTTCCCGCTGACAGCCTTCTCCGGCACAGCTGCATTTGAGGTATAGCCCGGAATTTCTTTGGGCTTCCAATCGAACAAATTGCGATGCAGCACCAGTGTATAGATCACAAGCCCAATGACAAAACATGCATAGCTAATCCCTGTAAAATCACCTGCAGCAGTCTCGCCGGCTCCACTCCAGCGGCTGCCCGCCATATCCACGATAAAGAGCAGGAGCAGAAACTTCGGCATCTGCTCTTGAGCATTTCCGCTTGTTGAATCACTATTCTTCAGGACAAGCTTCCAGAACCTTCTGAAATTCCACCACGAAGTTCCGATGCGAAGATGATAATAGAATGTGCCCCAAAAATAAATCGTAAAAAAGAAGAACAAGAAAAGTGCAGTCCCGTATAAACCCAGATCCAGCGAGGCATCACGCCATATGATCAGCGCTGCAACAACAGGCAGCCACAAGTAATTCCGCAGAAACAGCGGAAAGTCATATACAAAATACAGCGCAAATACCGGCAGAGCCGCGAGCAGCCCGATCCCAAAAACAGCCCAGAAATCCGGATTCCCCCAATCCCCAAGGTGATACAGCAGGTAAGTCCCCATTACAAAAATCGGCGTAAATGGACGTCCCTCATTCAGCATATTCCAGCAGCGCGCGGCCACAATTTCAAATCCAGAAGCTTTCTTCATGATTGATTTCTCTCCTTTTTCTCACGCAGCCTGAGCCACTCATTCAGATCAGACCAAGAAACGGCAGCAAGCAGCAGCGCTGCAAGCCCCGCCGCATATGCAAATACGAATTTATAACCATGAGAGAGCAAGGCTACCGTGTACGCCTGTTCCCCCCGCATGCCAAGAATGCTTAATGAAGCGGTTAACGTCGTTTCATAAGTTCCGATACCGCCTGGGGTTACATGAAACAGCTGCCCTGCTATCGTCATTCCATTCGCCCAAACCGCCTGCAGGATCCCAATCTTCATATTCAGGGCTGACAGAACGCCGTATACAACAGCACCCTCCAGCAGCCAGCTTATGAAGATCAGCAGCGATAGTACAATGCCCCGAGGCGAGCGGGTGACGAGCCATAACCGATCCAAATGCCGCTTAGCTAAGCCGAATACAGAATGAATAAATCTGCTTTGAATTCGGATGGTCAGACTCTTATTCCCTGTCTTAGTGACTCGATTAATAAACAGCCCCGCAGTTAATGTGATGAGGATAATTATGATGCCTGCAGGAATCAGCCGATTTGCAGTGCCCGTCGCCTCCAAACCCAAGATCAGCGCCCCGATTGATCCAATGAGAAGCAGGGAAGCCATATCAAGCAGTCTCATAACTGCCACCGAATGAAGTGCATCATCCCAGCGCATTCGTGTCCGTCTAACCAGCATACCTGTCCGGGCCAGATCGCCAAGCTTTATCGGCAGCACGTGATTCACCAGCAAACTGACAAGCAGCGGATAAACATATCCGCGCAGATGATCTTCTCTTTCTCTGCCTACGTATAATCGCCATGCAGCAGCCTTTAATATGAAGGAGCATCCGTAACCGGCAGTCATCAGCAGCAGAATGCCGGGTGATCGGATCAACTGAAGTGCCGACTCCCCGAGTTCCCTGCCTTGGAACCAATGCAGCGAACTCCTAATAAATAAGGCAGCCATTACAAGGCCGCCAGCCATTGTCATTATTCTTTTCAATCTCACAATCGCACCTTCTTGAGCCTATTCCGTACGCCCTTAGACGTTATTATCCACTTCAGTGAGAAATATTCTCATTTAGTATAGACGGCAGGGATGGACACGTCAATTGATTTTGTGAAAGAGCTATAATTTTGCGTAAAAAAGCAGCTTCCCCCTGCTCAAAATCAAAGGAGAAGCTGCTTATGATTACCTTACATTACCTGGTCATACGTTTCTGACTGGCAGACTCAGCCATATGAAATATGGCGCTCCGATCAAGGCAGCGATTAACCTTGACGAGATATCTTTGCACAGTTTCAAGCCCTGCCGACGAAGCTCTGTTCAAACAAAAAAACACCCCGTCGTGAACCGACAAGGTGTTCCTATCAAGACAATTAGCGCTGTTTAACAGCAATCCGGTTCATTGCACGCTGCAGAGAAAGCTCAGCACGACGGAAGTCGGACTCATCGCGTTTACCGCCTAGACGCTGCTCAGCACGCTGCTTAGCTGATTCAGCGCGGTCCAGATCAATATCACCTGGCAGTTCCGCACTTTCGGCCAAAATAACAACTTTGTCTTTACGCACTTCTAGAAATCCGCCATTCACGGCAATCACTTCTTCAGCACGGTCCTTCTTGATTATTACTGGAGCAATCTTCAAAGGTGTAACCAGTGGAATATGATTAGGAAGAATCCCCATCTCACCCTCTGAACCTTTAACGATAATCATATTAACATCCTCAGCATAAACCTTACGCTCAGGCGTTACGATTTCTAGTAAAAAGGAGCTCATTCATTACCCTCCCAAACGTTTTACGGAGTAAAACGTACTTCGTAAGCATCAAACTTCAAAAGCATAGGCTTAGCATTTTACAGAGTAAAACACTAAGCCGTCCGCATTGGTAAATTAAACCTCTTGAGCGAGTTTCTTCGCTTTTTCGACTGCCTCTTCGATTGAACCAACGTTATGGAAAGCCGGTTCTGGAAGATCGTCATGTTTACCTTCAAGGATCTCTTTGAAGCTGCGTACAGTATCTTTAACCGATACGAATACACCTGGGATACCGTTGAAAGCCTCTGCAACGTGCAGCGGCTGCGACAGGAACAATTGGATCCGGCGCGCACGAAGTACGATGAGTTTGTCATCCTCGGACAATTCGTCCATACCGAGGATAGCGATGATATCTTGAAGCTCTTTATAGCGTTGAAGAAGCTTCTTAACGCCTTGAGCAACTTGGTAATGTTCGTCGCCCAGAATTTCCGGGGTCAGGATACGGGAAGATGAAGCGAGCGGATCAACAGCCGGGAAGATACCCATTGCTGCAATGTTACGCTCAAGGTTAGTTGTTGCGTCCAAGTGGGCAAACGCCGTTGCAGGAGCCGGATCCGTATAGTCATCGGCAGGAACGTAGATCGCTTGGATGGAAGTAACGGAACCTTTTTTCGTCGAAGTGATACGCTCTTGCAGCTGACCCATTTCAGTTGCCAACGTTGGCTGGTAACCTACCGCGGACGGCATACGGCCGAGCAATGCGGATACTTCAGAACCAGCTTGCGTGAAACGGAAGATGTTATCGACGAACAAGAGAACGTCTCTGCCTTCTTCGTCACGGAAGTACTCAGCCATTGTAAGACCCGTCAAAGCTACGCGAAGACGCGCGCCAGGCGGCTCATTCATTTGACCGAATACCATCGCTGTTTTGGAGATAACGCCTGAATCGCTCATCTCGTGGTAAAGGTCATTACCTTCACGAGTACGCTCACCAACACCGGCGAATACAGAGATACCGCCGTGCTCTTGAGCGATGTTATGAATAAGCTCTTGCATCGTTACTGTTTTACCAACGCCGGCACCACCGAAGAGGCCGATCTTACCGCCCTTTGCGTATGGAGCCATCAAGTCGATAACTTTAATACCTGTTTCCAGGATTTCTTGCTGTGTGGAAAGCTCTTCGAAAGGAGGAGCTTGACGGTGAATCGGGCTTGCGATTGTACGGTCAACGTCTCCATTATTATCGATTGGATCACCAAGTACGTTGAAAACACGGCCAAGAGTAGCCGGCCCAACAGGTACAGTGATCGGGTTGCCAAGGTCAACAGCTTCCGTTCCTCTGACCAGGCCGTCTGTGGAAGACATCGCTACGCAGCGCACTAAGTTATCGCCGAGGTGAGTTGCTACTTCGACAGTAAGGTTAATGTCGCGCTCGCCGCTGTTTTGAGCTTTCTTTTCAATCTTGATTGCATTCAGAATCTCAGGCAAATGACCGTTTTCGAAAGCAATATCGACAACTGGTCCTGTTACCTGGACTACACGTCCCTTGCTCATTCCTGTACCTCCTTATATTACATGATTTCTGTATATTTCTTATTGCTGAGCATTCGCTCCGCCGACGATTTCCGCGATTTCCTGTGTGATTGCCGCTTGACGCGCACGGTTGTACGTAAGGGTCAGGCCTGCGATCATCTTCGTCGCATTCTTCGTCGCATTACCCATTGCTGTCATCCGGGCTCCGAACTCACTCGCTTTACCTTCCAAAACTGCGCTGTAGATAACCGTTTCCGCATATTTGGGCAGTAGTACGTCGAGAACCTTCTCTGGTGACGGCTCATATTCATAGTCCGACTTCGCTCCTGACAATTGCGACTGATCTAGCGGAAGCAATTGTTTGATAACCGGAACTTGAGTCATCGCATTATAGAACTGGTTATAGACAAGATGCAGTTCATCGTAAGTGCCGTTCTCGAAGCCTTGTACTGCTGAAGCAGCAATTGCTTTGATATCGGAGAACTTCGGTGAATCCGGTATTCCTGTCGCTTCTTCTTTGATCGCAATGTTGCGGCGTTTGAAGTAATCGCGGCCTTTACGTCCGATAACGAAGATGTCGTACTCGGATGCAGACTTATGATTCTCCTGCAGCGCCGTCCAAACTTTACGAAGCACGTTAACATTGTAACCACCTGCTAGTCCACGATCAGAAGTTACGACCAGATAGGCCGTACGCTTAATTTCGCGGCTTTGCAGCATGGGATGCTTCACTGTGCCTGCGCCCGATGCAATGCTGGCTACGACTTCCTTGATCTTGTCGGTGTATGGTCTTGCGGCGATTGCTGCCTCTTGAGCTCTTCTGAGCTTAGCTGCTGCAACCATCTCCATCGCCTTCGTGATCTGTTTCGTATTCTGCTTGCTCTTGATCGAACGCTTAATTTCGCGCATTCCTTTAGCCACTCGTTGTCACCACCTTATTGCCGGACTTGGGGCTCCCGAAGGACAAGCCCGGCTATTCCGCGTTTCTTTTTTCCAATCACACGCAGCTCTCAGCGCGCGGTTCGAAAGTAGAAGAAATGATTTAAACCGACACTGCAAAGCTTTTCTTGAAAGTCTTGATAGCTTCAACAAGCACTTTCTCGTTGTCGGAAGTCAGATCTTTCGTGTCGCGGATGGAAGCGAAAATTTCTGGTTTGTTAGCATCCACGTAGGAAAGGAGCGCTTCTTCAAAACGACGAACGTCCTGTACCGGAATATCATCAACATGTCCTCTGGTTACGGTGTAGAGGGAAACAACTTGACGTTCTACTGGAAGCGGTTGGTTAACACCCTGCTTCAGAATTTCAAGTGTGCGCTCACCGCGGTTCAGACGGGATTGCGTTACTTTATCAAGATCAGATCCGAACTGGGCAAATGCAGCCAATTCACGGTATTGGGCAAGGTCAAGCTTAAGCGTACCCGCAACCTTTTTCATTGCTTTAATTTGAGCGGAGCTACCTACCCGGGATACGGAGTTACCTACGTTAACCGCAGGACGTTGACCGGAGTAGAAGAGATCGGACTCAAGGAATATTTGACCGTCCGTAATCGAGATTACGTTCGTTGGGATGTAAGCAGAGATATCGCCGGCTTGTGTTTCGATGAATGGCAATGCAGTCAGGGAACCGCCGCCAAGCTCATCGTTCAGCTTAGCTGCGCGCTCAAGCAAACGGGAGTGAAGGTAGAATACGTCACCCGGATAAGCTTCCCGACCCGGAGGACGGCGGAGCAGCAAGGAAAGCTCACGGTATGCTGCCGCTTGTTTGGAAAGATCATCATAGATAACAAGAACGTGTTTGCCGTTGTACATGAAGTACTCACCCATCGAGCAGCCTGTGTAAGGCGCAAGGTACAAGAGTGGTGAAGGCTCGGAAGCACTCGCTGTTACAACGATTGTGTAATCCAATGCGCCTTGTTTACGCAGGGATTCAACAACGGTACGAACAGTGGATTGCTTTTGTCCGATTGCAACATAGATACAGATTACGCCGTTGCCTTTTTGGTTTACGATCGTATCGATCGCGATTTGTGTTTTACCTGTTTGACGGTCACCGATGATAAGTTCCCGTTGTCCGCGGCCGATCGGGATCATCGCATCGATCGCTTTGATTCCTGTTTGCATCGGTTCGAATACGGATTTACGAGCCATTACGCCCGGAGCCGGAGATTCGATTGGACGTGCTTGGGTTGTATTGATAGGACCATTACCATCAACCGGTTGACCCAGTGCGTTAACAACGCGGCCAAGCAATGCTTCGCCTACCGGAACTTCCATGATACGGCCTGTTCTTTTTACTTGATCGCCTTCACGAATACCTGTGTAAGGTCCCATGATAACGACACCGACATTGCTTTCTTCCAAGTTAAGCGCCATACCGACTACGCCATTGGAGAATTCGAGAAGCTCGCCCGCCATAGCATTTTCTAGCCCATGAACACGAGCGATACCGTCACCGACTTGGATGACCGTACCGACATCTACGACTTGAATCTCGGATTTAAATTGTTCGATCTGTTGTTTAATCAGCGTGCTGATTTCATCAGGTCTGATACTCAATTCCGTTCACCCCTATCTACAATACTTGAGTTTTCAACGATTGTTCTAAACGTGCAAGCTTGCCGGACAAGCTTCCGTCAAACAGACGGTCGCCGATACGCACTTGTACGCCGCCGAGCAGAGCCGGTTCTACGACTTGTGTCGCAATAATGCGCTTGCCTACGATTGTGCCGAACTGTGCTGCCACTTTCGACAATTCCTCGTTTGATAAAGATTTCGCGGAGTAAACTGTTGCGTGCGCTTCACCAAGCGCATCTCCCGCTACTTTCAAGTAAGCTTCGTAAACTTGGCCGATGGAGTTTTGACGTCCGCGGATGATTAGAAGCTCAAGTGTATTCAGAACGATAACAGACACCTTGTCAGATAAAGCGCCTTTAATGATTGCAATCTTTTTGGATACTTCTACGTTAGGCAGACCGAGAAATTTGCGGATATCCGCATCTCCCGCGAATGCTTCAACGACGATTTTCAGCTGTTTCTCAACATCTGCAATCGCATTGTTTTGCTGAGCAAGCTCGAACAACGCTTTAGCGTAGCGTTTAGCTACGACGCCCTCGCGGCTCATTTGCTTCCAACCTCTTTCAAGTATTGGTCAACAAGCTGCTCTTGCGATTTATCATCGATTTGTTTCTCGATGATTTTGGATGCGATCATAACGGACATGCCGCTAACTTGACTGCGAAGTGCAGCAATCGCTTTGTTTTTCTCGCTTTCAATATCTTTAACCGCATCATCCTTCAGGCGGCCAGCCTCGGATTTCGCTGCGTGTACGATTTCTTCCGCTTGTTTCGAGCTTGTCGATTTGGCTTGCTCGATAATATCATAAGCATCCTTGCGCGCTTGTTGAAGCGCTTGTTTTTGCTCTTCGTAATGCTGTTCCGCTTGCTTGCGGCTAGCTTCCGCTCCGTCAAGCTGATCTTTCACAAGCTGTTTGCGCTGCTCCATGATAGAGAGGAGCGGACCGAACGCATAACGGCTAAGCAGCCAGTATAGAATCAAAAAAGCAACCAGTTGGATGAAAAAATTGGACCATACGATATCCAACGAACTTCACTCCTTTCCGTAAATTAGCTAACCATCTTAGGACAGCTAGCAAAAGGAAGGCGCGGAGGCATAGGCACTCCCCGCCATAATTGCGATTGTAAAACTTAAGATTTGCCCAAGAAGATGAACGCGAGTACCAGAGAGATGATCGGCAATGCCTCTACAAGCGCTACCCCGATGAACATCGTTGTTTGAAGCGTACCGCGAAGTTCTGGTTGACGGGAAATACCTTCAACCGTGCGACCTACGATCAAACCGTTACCAATACCTGCTCCAAGTGCTCCAAGACCAAATACAATTGCTGCTGCAACTAATGCCAATGCTCCCATTAGAGAAATCCTCCTTAAATGTTTGAAAAATATAGTAGTTTATTTTTTCCCGTGTTTAACCGGGTTTGTTGCTGTGTTAATGATCTTCATGGACGACCGCTTGCGACATGTAAACCATGGTCAGCATAACGAATACGAATGCTTGAATGGCTCCGATGAACATACTGAAGCCCTGCCACACGATAAGCGCCGGAATACCGACCCAACCGAGACCCATGATAACAGAGATCATGACCTCACCGGCAAAGATATTCCCGTAAAGACGAAGCGACAAGGAAAGAGGTTTGGAAACTTCTTTAATGACGTTCAGCGGGAAGAACGGAATATACGGCTCGAAATAGTGTTTCAGGTAATGCTTGCGGTTACGGCGCATACCTTCAAAGTGAGTCAGGAAGATAACCACCGCCATAAGTGCACCTGCTACAGCCACATCGGCTGTTGGAGATTTCCACCATGAGATATGAGCCTCTTCTTCGCCTTCGGGAAATACTAAATCCATTCCAAGGAAAGTGGCTCCATGATGCGCTTCAGTAATGATACCGAGCGGAAGACCTAACATATTCGCTACGAAAATGTACATGATAAGCGCAATTCCGAGCGTTAAATATGGACGGCCTTTCTTAATATCCATCGACGTACCGATAAGGTTAATAACGAATTCGATTACCCACTCCAGAAAGTTCTGCATCTTCGTCGGATTAGTAACCGAAGCGTTGCGAACAGCCAGTCGAGCGAGTACGAATACGATAATACTGGTGACAACAATCGTGATAATTGCAGCTAGGTCAAAGCGAATTCCACCTAGAAGCACCTGAGGAAAAACGTGATCCATTAGTTGTTTTCACCCCTTTCATCGGAAGAATGCAAAGCTGCCGATCCACCCTTGGAACGAAATCCCAGTATGAGTGTTGCCAATTGAGCAACAAATAATCCGGCGACTGTTCCATAGAGACTAAAAGAAAGATACTCCGTGGCCACTACCACTGCCAGCAGGCCTATACAAGCACGAGTCAGAAACCCAAGATTCGTGCGTTTCGTGTCCTGCCCGGCCGCTTTTGCGCCGATCCGCTGTACTTTCCAAGAAAGATGGGATGCGTTTACAAGACTCGCCACTGCGCCAATTCCGAGACCTCCGAAGAGCGGTTTGTACGCCGGCCACAGCGCCCAGCAAATGCAGCATAGAGATAAAAATAAAAACGTCATGCGAGTGACAGTTCGCAGGTGGGCCGACAAGTCGTCCATCAGTTAGCTTTGCCCCCCGTAAACGTCCGAATGAGAAGTATGGCGACAACAATTGCGACAACAACGCCTATCGCCATTCCTGTTATCGACCAATATCCAGTATCCTGCGCAGCATCAAGCTTCAGACCCAGCCAATAGCCAAGTCCGAGACAAGCCGCGAAGGTACCGCCAACCGATCCAATGAGACCCATAGCCCGCCAAGGATTATCTCCAAAGCTGCCGTTTCCCTTGTCTCGATCTTCGCCGGACGGTTTTCTTTCGGATGGATTCATAGAGGAATCACTCCAAAACTCTTATTTATTTTATCCAAGCTACGTCGTGTTTGTCAATTGATATAAATTCAAACATTTAGTGAACAAGAAGCCGAAAACCCTTGATTTGTCTAGGGTTTTCGATCTTGCAAACCGTACAGTAGCACTGTATGCTGTGATGTTGCTGAGCATGCAGCTATATCAAACTTAACTATGAACGTTGTGTGAACGAATCAGGTCGATGAGTCGTTTTTCCAAAATGATGCAGGATCGCCTGAACAATACGTACGGAAGCCTGTCCATCCCCGTAAGGATTGGCCGCTTTACTCATTTTCTCATACAGTTGATTGTCTGTCAGAAGAGCGCGCGCACGGCTGTACACAGCCTCTTCATCCGTCCCGACAAGCTCGAGCGTACCGGCCTCAATACCTTCAGGCCGCTCCGTTGTGTCACGGAGAACAAGAGTCGGCACGCCAAACGAAGGCGCTTCTTCCTGAAGCCCGCCAGAATCCGTCAAAATCATGTAGGTGTGAGGATAGAAGTTATGGAACTCGAATACATCCAGCGGATCAATCAGCTTAATGCGCGGATGATCGCCCAGGATTTCATTGGCGGGCTCACGTACTGCCGGGTTAGGATGAACCGCATAGACAATCGCCACATCTTCGAACTCATCGGCAATTCGCTTCACCGCACGGAAAATATTGCGGTGCGGCTCACCTAGCGCTTCACGGCGATGTGCAGTCATCAGAATCATTCGTTTGCCTTTTGCCCAATCGATTACAGGGTGGGTAAAGGATTTATCAACTGTATATTGAAAGACATCCGTAGCGGTATTACCCGTTACATAGATGGTGCTATCGGATTTATTTTCTTTGCGCAGGTTGTCGGCAGCCTTATCGGTTGGTGCAAAATGAACATCCGAGAGCACACCGGCAAGCTGACGGTTCATTTCCTCCGGATACGGCGACATCTTATTCCATGTGCGCAGCCCGGCTTCGACATGCCCCACTTGTATTTGCTGCACGAACGAGGCGTAGCTCGCAAGGAATGTGGTTTGCGTATCGCCATGAACGAGTACGATATCAGGCTTTGCTTCACGAAGTACAGGCTCAAGCCCTTCAAGCACGCGTACCGTTGTTTCTGTAAGCGTCTGACGGTCTTTCATAACGTTGAGGTCGTAGTTCGGTGCAATCTCGAAGAAATCGAGCACTTGATCAAGCATCTGACGATGCTGCGCCGTAACGCATACAATAGATTCGATTTCATCCGGATGCTTCTGCAGTTCAAGAACGAGAGGCGCCATCTTAACTGCTTCCGGACGCGTGCCAAAAATAGTCATTACCTTTAGTTTAGCCACAAATTGTCACTCCTATTATAAGTTAAAGCGATTGGTGAAACGGTCAGTCCTTATTTGGTGCCGAACATGCGGTCCCCGGCATCGCCAAGACCTGGAACAATATATCCGTGATCATTGAGCTTCTCGTCTAAAGCAGCGAGATAAATATCCACATCCGGGTGCGCCTTCTGCACCACTTCTACGCCCTCCGGCGCTGCGATCAAACACATCAGCTTGATTTGTTGACAGCCGCGTGATTTCAAGGCTTCTATGGCTGCGCACGCTGAACCGCCGGTAGCCAGCATTGGATCGATCACGATAAGCAGCCGCTGCGTTGCATCAGAAGGGAGATTAACGTAATATTCCACGGGCTCAAGCGTATCCGGGTTGCGGAATAGGCCGATGTGACCTACTTTCGCAGAAGGAATGAGCTTCAGCATCCCATCCACCATGCCAAGCCCCGCACGCAGAATCGGAACAAGGCCCAGCATGCGTCCTGAAACTACCTTACTCTGGGCTGAGGTAACTGGAGTATGTACGGTTACAGTTTCTAGCGGGAGATCTCTTGTAATTTCATAAGCCATCAATGTAGCCACTTCATCAACAAGCTCGCGAAAGTCCTTTGTATTCGTATCTTTGTCGCGAATATAGGTTAGTTTGTGCTGGATCAGTGGATGGTCGCAAATCGTCAGATTGCCCATTGGGTTATTATCCTCCTGTGAGCTTCGCAGCTATCAATATGTGGTGCCTTTTTTACATTGTCGACACAATCCTGTTTATTATAGCATCGGATAGTTATTTCTGCACAACCGTTATGGACAATCGGTTTAAAGATGTGATATGCCACCTATTATGCCGCTTCCGATTATATAGGATACTTTTGATCGTTTATTATCGAATTCCGCAAAATTTTACAACTTGGACACAAGTCCGTCGAAATTTGGATACATGTGTGCCATCCATGGATACAACCATATATTATCCTTGTCTTATACCGGTTACGGATAACAGTGCGCCGCAGCCGTTCATGAGAAAAGGAGATCTTAGGATGAAAACCTCTTTGTCAGCCGCCATCATGATTACCGTTATGATCAGTTTATCAGCCTGCAGCCTGCCGAAGAATGAGCTTGCCGTGAAGGCTGACCCTGCCCCGGTGATCGGAACCAGCCCAGCCAAGGCCGATCCACCCAAGGCCATCCCGCCAAAGGTCAGCCCTCCTCCCAAGGTGAATAAACCACCCCAGCCGGCAGCGGGTGGAACCGATGACATTCAAGCTGTTGCTGATCCAGAATCGGACACAGTATTAATAAACAAGCAGCACATGCTCCCGGAAGGATATTTGCCGGCTGAGCTCGTCTATCCGAACGTCAAATTCACATTCAATGAGAAAATAGAGAAACGGATGCTGCGCAAAGAAGCAGCGGATGCCCTCGAGGATTTATTCAGTGCGGCGAGCAAAGACGGCCTTCCTCTGGCAGGTGTGTCTGCGTACCGCTCGCATGAACGCCAGAAAACATTATTCGAAGCCTATGTCCGCAAGGACGGAGAGAAAAAAGCGCGTACCTACAGCGCCTATCCTGGTACTAGCGAGCATGAAACAGGTCTTGCGATTGACGTGACCGGAGCAGATGGAAAATGCAGCGCCACCGATTGCTTCGCAGGGACTCCCGAAGCGAAATGGCTGGCCAAGCACGCGCATGAATACGGGTTCATCATCCGGTATCCGGAAGGAAAAGACAGCATTACCGGCTATAAATACGAGCCTTGGCATCTTCGTTATGTTGGGCTGAAGCCTGCAGCGGATATCTATGACCAGGACATAACGCTCGAGGAGTATGTTTCAGCGATAGAGGTATCCGGAAAAGTACATTGAATATGCTGCCAGTCCATAACCTCTAACAAAAAGAGCCTCAGAAATGCATCTGAAGGCCCTTTTTGCTGTTCTCATATCCAAGCCCGCCATCATGCGATACCTGAAAGAATCAGGTTCCATACCGTCTCAAACTCAACATCCACAGCCTCCGCCATCCATTCTTTCGCATGTGCGGGATGATGGAATCTCGAGGTTGCTATGAAAATGGCTTTTGCAATAACCTCAGATGGCCCAGACTTAAATTCGCCCGACTGGATCCCTTGATCGATAATCCGAGCAATCTGCCGGATCAGCCGATTAACATGTGTCGTAATCATTTCTATCGCATCCAAGGTAACTGCAGCGTACATCATAAACATCTCCGGATCCTCGATCGAATACGTCCGCTTGGCGTTGATGAGCGTCTCCAGCCATAAACGCAAACGTTCGGATGCACTTCCGCCTGCTTCGCCCACAACAGCCTCCAATGGTTCAGCGATGCATTGGTGAAGCCATCTCTCAGTGACCGCTTCACGCAAAGAAGATTTACTTGCAAAGTGCCGATATAAGGTGCCGTGGCTGACTTGAAGCACCTTTGCGATATCCACAACGGAGGTTTTATCCGGTCCAAACCGCCGGAGCACCTGTTCCGCGGCGTCTAAAATCATTTCTTTCGTTAATGGCAGATCATTTGTCACGATAGGTGAAGAGCAATCATCTTCTCTATTCATTGGTTGTTCATCCTGACTGCTCATCTTCCCTCCTCTTTGTACCTGCCATTATAACATAAATTATTAATGAAAATAAGAAAACGATATCAGATATTTGTCATTTGATACTCATGTTCTGCAAGTAACCCGGAACCGTGCCGTTCAGTTCAGCGCACCCAACAAAAAAGGCAGTTCCCATCGTGCATGGAAACTGCCGGTTTCAAAGAAGTTCAATCTCGCAGAACCAACCTTGGCCATGCCAAGTCCAGCTTAACCGCAACCTCCTCAGCTTCCTCCACCGCCGCAGGAACTGCCGCCGCAGGAGGAACCGCCTCCCCCATCTCCGCTGCCCGAGCTGCAGGAGGAACCGCCGCCGTGATGTCCATGACCATGCCCATGATCATGTCCGTGATGACCGCCGCTTTCGCCGCTGCATACATAAGTTGAACCGCCGCCGCTGTATTGCTCACGCTGCTCTTTTGTCTGCGCGTTGTCCATGTGCCGGTTGAAGTCTCCCTCATCATGCAGGGAGGAAAAGAATAACGCGCCGGATAATAATCCGGTCATCATCACAGGGTCATCCCACTGGGATTGATTGTACTTATCTTTGGAAGCCGGGCGGCGTTCGCCGCGCCTTGCCCGCGAGGCCAATGCTTTGCCCCTCTCAATTAAATACAGGACCGTATTATTAATATCCGGGAATAAGTCTGCCGCGGCTTTATTAAAGAATTTATGCTTGAGCGCATCTGCATCCAGGCCTTCCAGCTCACGAATGCGATCCGGGGACAGCGGAACCTTGTAGAACGATCCCCATAATTGGCCGCTGGCCGGCGCCGCCTCGAATAATTCTCCATATATCCAGTCAAACCACGCACGCTCACCGGGCTCTGGCCGCGCATCAGAAGTGTGGGGAGCATGGTGGATAAGTCTGCCGCAGAGTTCTTGACAGAACTGCTCATATTCTCTGGTGAACATCAGCATCTCATGCCACACGTCATCAACCCTGCTGCCGTACATCGGAACACCGCGCAATATCGCACACATGAGAAAATATCGTTTGAGCTCGAACCACAGCCACTGCCATTCTCCTTCACGCATCCGGGGTGTCACCTTCAGGACACGATCCTTAACCCGCTCCTCAAAATCTGCGGTCAGTACGGTTTCCAGCCGCACTGCGACAGATCGGGCGGGATGCTTCTCGGGTACCCCAAGGAACAGTGGAGGTTTACGTGCCGGAAAGCCGGATCTGCGGCCACCGCCACTTTGCGGGATATAATGTGACTTTGACCGGTTCGATAGTGTAGTGAGCAGCAGTACGATCCCTATAACCGCAATTGCTAAGATAAAACCAAAAATAGCGTTCATTCTCCCACCCGCTTTCGTTGGTATATCCCTATTCTACCATGCGCTGTAGTAGGTTTTCGTCTATTTATGTAAATTTTATACAGGCTTAACCATTAAAAAGCTGCTTCGCCATCCGATTGCCGGATAAAACGAAGCAGCCTGTAGTTACTATAGAGTCTTGATCAGATTAGTAAGTGATGCCCGGGTAAAGCGGGTACTGGGAAGTCAGGTCGCTGACCATGCCGCGTGCTTTTTCCAGAACAGCTTCGTCTTTCGGGTTCTTCAGCGTCATCGCGATCACTTCAGCAATCGTTGCCATGGCTTCTACGCCCATGCCGCGTGATGTTGCTGCCGGCGTACCAATCCGGATACCGCTTGTAATGAACGGGCTTGTCGGATCGAACGGAATCGCGTTCTTGTTGACTGTAATTTGAACGGAATCAAGAACATGCTCCGCGTCCTTACCTGTGATGTTCAGGTTGCGAAGGTCGATCAGCATCAAGTGATTGTCTGTTCCGCCGGAAACGATGTTGATGCCTTTGGCAATGAGAGCATCAGCCAATGCTTTGGCATTGTCTACGACATTTTTACCGTAGGTTTTGAAGGAAGGCTGAAGCGCTTCGCCAAAAGCAACCGCTTTTGCAGCGATAATATGCATGAGCGGGCCGCCTTGGGAACCCGGGAATACCGCTTTATCAATCGCCTGCGCCCATGGCTTACGGCAGAGGATCATACCGCCGCGTGGTCCGCGAAGCGTTTTGTGCGTTGTCGTTGTAACGAAATGTGCATGCGGCACCGGGCTTGGGTGAAGACCAGCAGCTACAAGACCTGCGATATGCGCCATATCGACGAAGAACAGCGCGCCTACGTCGTTTGCGATTTTGCCAAGAGCTTCAAAATCAATGATGCGCGGGTATGCCGATGCGCCCGCAACGATCATGCGGGGACGGTGTTTGAACGCCAATTTGCGGACCTCTTCATAATCAATGGTGAATGTTTCTTGGTTAACGCCGTAAGGAACGAAATTATACAGGATACCGGAAGCATTAACCGGGCTGCCGTGCGTCAAGTGGCCGCCATGAGCAAGGTTCATGCCAAGTACTGTGTCGCCCGGGTTAAGCGCTGCTAGGTAAACCGCCATGTTTGCTTGTGCGCCGGAGTGAGGCTGTACGTTCGCATGCTCGGCACCGAACAATTCTTTGGCGCGGTCACGGGCGATATCTTCGGCAATATCCACGTGCTCACAGCCGCCATAGTAACGTTTGCCCGGGTAGCCTTCTGCGTATTTGTTCGTAAGAACCGTTCCCATTGCTTCCAGAACCGCTTCGGATACGATGTTCTCGGACGCGATCAATTCGATGTTGTCGCGTTGGCGCTGCAGCTCAAGGCCAAGTGCTTTCAGGATTTCTGGATCTTGCTTACGTAGGTTTTCCATGGTTGGTTTCCTCCTAAATTTAAATTGCATGTTTGGTTATCTGAAATGAACTAATCGCAAGTACCGCCATCGGCTTCTGATTCCAGCGTGTAAACCGCCCTGGCGCCGCCAATGAGCTTGGGCCGCGTATAAGCCATTGTCAAATGTGCAGCTCCGATCGAGCGGATCGATGGACGGATCGGCACAGCTACGCGGCGTAAATGCATGCCGATGAAGGTATCGCCGATATCGATGCCGGCATGCGCTTGAACCGTTTCCGTTAAGCAGGCATGAGGCAGGTGTCTAAAGGCGTAAGCCGCCATGGAGCCGCCGGCTTTGGGCACGGGAACGGCATTAACCGGCTCTAATCCGTACCGCTGCGCCGCTTCCTGCTCCATGACAAGCGCCCGGTTCAAATGCTCGCAGCACTGAAATACCGGATAAAAACCAATATCCCGACGCACCGCTTCCACGCCTGCATATATGGCTTGTGCCGCTTCAAGCGTACCGGATGTGCCGATCCGCTGGCCGAGCACTTCACTTGTTGAAACCCCAATCACTAACAGCTGTCCGGCGCGAAGCCCGCCTGCATCCGCAAGCTCGCGAATGACCGTCTCCACGTCAGCTGCTGCCGTCGCAAGGCTGCGTCCATCACTCAAAAGTTTCACGCTCCATTACTCAAGGATGCGATGCATATTTGGATTCCAGCTGCATAACTTTGCCCACTCGTCCGACATGGCGCTCGCCGTTTGAGAATGGCGTTTCCAGCCAGATGCGAATGATTTCCTGGGCAATACCAGGGCCGATTACACGTTCACCCATTGCAAGCACGTTCGTATCGTTGTGCTCTCGTGTCGCTTTGGCCGAGAACATATCATGAACCAGCGCGCAGCGGATACCAGGAACTTTATTCGCAGCGATGGACATCCCGATACCTGTCCCGCAAATCAAAATACCGCGATCAGCTTGACCTTCCGAAACCTTGTCGCAAACCGGAAGGGCATAATCTGGATAATCAACAGATTGGTCACAGTTACAGCCAAAATCTTCAATTTCGTGGCCCAGCGATTGGATAAACGGCACCAGTTCTTCTTTCAGGCGGTAGCCGGCATGATCCGCGCCGATAGCGATTTTCATATGAATAATCCTCCCTTGTGGCCGCCTCCCGGCGGATTTTGTCGATTTGCTTAGTATACCTGATTTCGTCCAAAAAGACGAAAAAAGAGCAAGACGTGCTGTATGCACGCTGCTCTTTGCCCAGGCGACCGGCCGTATGATCCGATGCTCCACCGTGGTTTGATCCACTTTCGTCGCCAGTTACATCGGAAACCATCTTTATTGCTTTAATTATACGGGAAAGCCGGCTTGAAATCAACCGTTTCCCATGGCTGTCGGAAACGTTATGACCTTGTGTCTTAAGCGTAGGATGGCCGGCTATTGCAGCCTGCTGTTAGTCCAGATGCTATCGCTTCAGCTTGTTAAGCAGCTTCATGAGCGCTTGCTCGATTTCGGCTGCACTTTGCTCGTAGACATGCAGCGGACCGCCAAAGGGATCAGCGATGTCGAAGCTCGGAATGCGCTGTTCGAGCTGGAGCAAGCGGACGCGTTCCTCTTCACTCAGCTGCTGGCCGAGAATCTGCTTCATCTGCCAATCCGAGTAAAGAGCCTCCAGCTCTGCGATATCCGCGAGTACCTGTTCATCGCTGTTAACGAACTCTTGAAGCGTAAACGTCTTGTCTACCGCTTGCGGAAACCGCTGCAGCAGCTGACGTTTATGGCTGGTCGTCATCGTTAATACCAAATCCGCCCATACGATGCTGCCTCCATCAATTGCACTGGAGTTGCCCAAATGCGGGACATTGCGCCCTTTGAGAACCGTTTGCGCATTAGCAGAGATAGGCAGGCCGTCGACGGTAGACACGCCTGCCGAACGAACATCAAGCTGCCTGCCTTGGCGTGCAGCCAGCTCGCGGAGCATTGCTTCCGCCATGGGTGAACGGCAGGTGTTGCCGGTGCAAACAAACAATATCCGTTTCAAGCGTCTCGCACTCCTTTATGAGCATCATCATAAGCTCTTCGTTTATTAAAAGAGAAACAGCAGGCCAAATGTGAACAAGATGACACCGCCGCATGCCTCTCCGTATTCGCCCAGGCTTGAGCTGGCGCGTCTGCCGAGCATTAACCCGAGTATGGACATCAGTCCGCCAAAAAAACCGAATAAGAGTACGGTCAGCAGTACATCTGCCGCAAACATCCCAAGTGAAATGCCAACCGAAAAAGAGTCGATGCTGACGCTAAGCGCAAATACCAGCATTCCCCATACCGTGCGGTGATCAAAAGATTGTACCGCTTCCCCGCGCAGCGAGCTGTATATCATATGTCCGCCGAGCAGCAAAAGAAGAATGCCCGCAACGTGTGTCGCAACACCGCCGAGGAGGGTACTGACATATTGGCCTGTAACCATACCCATCAAGGGCATCAATATATGAAACAGCGCAATAATCGCGCTTAGTTTAATAATATCACGGAGCCGAATTCCTTTCAGCCCGATTCCGATGCCCAGGGAAAAGGCATCCATCCCTAAAGCCAGCGCGATGATCAGAAGCGTGAGCAGTTGCCCGGTATGCATGCCTGTCTCCATCATTGCCATTCCCGATAGACCCCCTTGTCCGCATTCTTTCTCAAGCATATGCGGACAAGATGGGAAACATGACCGGGATGCCGCTGGGCGAGCCGCAACGGGCGGATCAGAAGGAGTTGATTGCGCTAGATGCTGACGATCTGATGGCCGGCCGCCTTCACCAGCCGGTTCATCAGCGCATGCCCGATTCCTTCCTCGGGGCAGGCTTCAGCCCATATGCGCTGCACGCCGCGTTCATCGAACGCTCGAAGTGCGGCATATAGGCCGTGCGCAGCCGTTTCCAGCTGCGCGAGACTGCCAACGACAAGGACATGGTCCGCGTCGTAGGCGGCGGCATGTTCCGCGAAGGCGAGCACGCCTGTCCGCTCGCCCTGCGACTGAGCCGTGCGGACGGCCGCTTGGATATAAGCGGCGACTGCGGAGGCCTCGCCTTTGACCAGCTGCATAAGCCCCTGCGGGGCGTAATGCGCATATTTCATGCCGGGCGAGCGAGGCGCGGCGGCTGTCGCTGCGTGAGCTTCCCCGCCGCCTGCGGGCTCAATTGTGCCAGGTGGGCGGCCGCTCCCCGCAGGCTGCGGAAGGGCGGCCGCCGCGCTGGGCGCCAGGGGAGCCGCGCCCCCTCTGCTGCCGGGAGCGGCGGCGGCATCGTACGCTACATGCGCTCCGATCTCGCGCAGCGCTTCGGCGGTGACACCGCCCGGGCGCAAAATGCGGACCGTATCTCCGTCGATCTCCACGACGGTCGACTCGAGACCGACGCCCGCTGCTCCGCCATCGACAATTCCGTCAATGCGGCCGCCAAGATCAGCCAGCACATGGCTGGCTAGTGTCGGGCTCGGGCGGCCCGAACGGTTGGCGCTCGGCGCTGCGACCGGGCAACCCGCAGCCGCGATCAGCGCAAGCGCAACGGGATGAGCCGGCATCCTCACCGCGACTGTAGCCAGCCCGGCCGTTACACGAGGTGATACCGCGCCCGGAATAACCGGGAGCACAAGAGTCAGGGGGCCTGGCCAGAAGCGTTCCATCAGCCTCTTCGCCAGCGGCCCGGGCGGAGGAACAAGCTCATCCAGCTGGCTCAATTCTGCGATATGCACGATAAGCGGATTATCCGCCGGTCTCCCTTTTGCTGCAAAAATCCGTTCAACCGCAGCCGTGCTCCGTGCATCGGCACCCAGCCCATAAACCGTCTCAGTCGGAAAGGCAACCGTGCCTCCCGTCCGAAGCAGGGCTGCTGCTTCCTCTAATCCGGATTCCCTGCTGTCATAGTCATCAACTTGCCATAATGTGGTTGTACTCATGTGAAGATTCAATTCCTATCCGCAGCATTTTTGCCGTATTTGCCCTCATTATACCATACCCCGCAAACAGGAAAACATCTAAGGGCGCTTGGGTCCCCCGGATCAGAAGGAAACTGCTCTAATACAGCGGGATCCGGAGGAAACTTAGGGATCGCCTTCTCCATGATGCCGGCCAGCAGTGCCGGAATGGAGCAAATTCCGAAGCAGTTAAGCGGGCATGCATCTTCCATCAGCAACTGGACACGGAACGTATTCGGTTCTTTCGCCATCGCCATCTTCAGCTCGCTGCTTACCACGGAGACGCTCAAGCATGCAAAGCATCTGGCGGTCGGCGGCGCGACAGATGAGTCGTATATCCAAATGATGTCCTTCACGATGAGCGTCAACGATGTTTATTTTATCGCCACGCTGATTGTCATCGTCGCCCTGCCGATCTGCCTGTTCATTCCAAAAATCCGCCGGAACGAGGAAGCGCAGAAGAATGCGGCATAAGCGTGAAGCTTAACCGCACTTGAGCCGGAAGTCACCCGGAACACAAGAAGGCTGCTCAGTAAGGGGAATCCCCCTGCCGGGCAGCCTTTGCTCGTTAGATCGGATCGATTCTGAAAATAATGCCCGGCAGCGGAACAATAATTTCCTGTGAGCTGCAGGCAGAGCTTCCATATCGCGTTCATGAGTGAGAAGATGCTATTGCATTTAACTAAACAGATTCTTGATAAAGTTAATAATGGCTTTAATCATTTCCCAAAGAAAGAATTTCACTTCCGGTTCCTGCTGTTCAGCGGAAGCGTTGTTTGCCTGCTGAGCTCCTGCATCAACGGCAGCAGCCTGTGTTTGTTTACCAGTGTCCTGCTTCGATACCGAAACGTTTTGTGCTTTACCGTCCTTATTGACGGGTTGGTCGTTATCCGCTGCGGAAGCCTCGCCGCTGACTGCATCAACGAAGCAGAGCGGCGGGAATAAGACGCACCACCAGTTTTGCCCTGCACCACTGCCAAGAGTTATGCGCAGCGCTTCGTAATTCCCTGCCGGATATACTTTATTGCCATATATTTTAGTCGGAAAAGGCACCACGCTCAGCTCAGCTTTGAAGCCGTAAGTGAAACCGCGCGAGGCCAGCTTTGTTCCGATCACTTGTTCAATATCATGAATATGAGCACGAATCGTCTGGCGGGCCTGGTCAATTGTTTGCGGACCCGATACCCAGGTGTTAATCTCTGCAACAACCGCATCGCGGACATAACGTTTGACAGCTTGATCCGCCGCACTGTCGGAGTTGGCAAGAATGCGAAGACGGATAGAATCCTTCGGAATATCACCGCCGGCGATTGCTGCATCAGCACGCTGGCCTTCCCAGCACATAAGAAGCATGACGATCGCAAAGAAAAGATAAGTATAAGACGTGCGATAAGGAAAACGGGAATAAGTGCGAATCATAACGACAAGCTCCTTTGTGGCACCCGTCGGTGCATCAGCTTGCGTTCCGGAACGATCATATCCCCATTATGTCCGGCTATCGGATTCTCTAAACCTAGTAATCTATAAAATAGATTACTAACTTGGAATCAGCGAGGGTAAAGTTTTTCCCCGCTCGATCCATTACATATGTGATGCAGACTACTGATAAGAAATACACATGGAATCTGATTGAGGGTCCGGCTTATTTTGCTGCTTGGGAGTATGAGGCATTGGATAAAGGGGCAGAACTGCTGTCTATTAAGCATCGGGATGCAACGGGGGGCGCCGCCTTGAGCGGATCGGGTCTCGGATCGGGTCGGATCGGGTATGAACCCGTAAAGCAGATTGGGGTGTTGGAACCAAGAATGATGCGAATTCCAGGACATATCGGAGTTTTATCGGACTAATCAGCGGATCAGCTCATCGTTCATGACATTAGACATTGCACGCTGCGACAAGGAGGTAGCGGTGTAAATCCCGACTATAAACCAGTTCACATAGACAAGGCAGCTCATCACGAGACTAGCGTTAATCAAGCCGTCCATGCATACCAGCACGATCTGAACCAAGGTAAGAATTAATGCCAGGAAACTGAGAAAGGCAACCCTCCGGCTTTTGGTATACTGCAGTTTACGGCCCATATCCAGATTGACGACTAACGTTCCTAAGCCCACCAGGAAGCCAAAGAGCGAGGCAGGAATGATGGGGTGCAGCAGAATGAGAAAGATGTTCTTGAATGTGAAAATCAGGCTGCTGAACTTAATCATGAGCATGGCCATGAAAAAGAAAGAAACGGCATATAAAGCCAGTGCAGCGACCCTAATCAAACTGGCTCTCATTCTCATCCCCACTGTACCTCCAATCGAAAGATCTTGGGCTTGGCAAAATCCGGCGGATCAGCTGTGCCGGATGCATGGCTGATCCGCTTATTTGAGAGCTGGGCTGCTGTTATGGCATGTCTGACAAAGCCTGACTAGCTAAGAACAGCCAATACATGCCGGTCAATGCCGGCGTAGTCCGTAATAATCCTGACCTCGCTCCATGCACCGTACTCACGGAGCATGGCAGCGACAGCATCGGCTTGACCTTGGCCAAGCTCGAATGCCACAATACGCGGCAGCACGGCCAGCAGCGGAAGCTGTTCCATCATGCGCCGATAAGGCGTGAGGCCGTCATCGCCGCCGTCGAGCGCCAGACGCGGCTCATAATCGCGGACCTCCGGCTGCAGGCCTGGAATATCACTCGCCGGAATATATGGCGGGTTAGAGACAAGCACATCGATGCGCAGGCCGGCCAGATTCCCGGCCGCTGCATCTTCTTCGGGCCGCGGCACTGCAAACGGCCCGAGCAGGTCGCCCTGCACGAACGCCATGCGCTCCGCCGCATCATGGCGGGCGGCGTTCGAGCGGGCGACCGCCAGCGCGTCCGGCGATAAATCGGACGCGCATACGCGCCACCGCGGACGCAGCGCAGCCAGCGTCACGCCAATGGCTCCGCTGCCTGTGCCGACATCGACCACGGTCGGCCCGTCACTGACCAACACCGCTTCGCGATCCACCGTATCTCCGCTCGCCGCATCTCCGCCCGCCGCTTCGCCACTCACCGCTTCGCCGCTCACCGCTTCGCCACTCACCGCTTCGCCGCTCACCGCTTCGCCACTCACCGCTTCGCCACTTACCGCTTCGCCGCCCGCCGCCTCCGGCCACAAACGGTCGGCCGCTTCCAGCACGGCTTCGACCAGCAGCTCCGTCTCCGGCCTTGGAACAAGCACGGCCGGCGTTACTGCGAATGATAACCCGTAAAACCACTGCTCGCCGATAATATACTGCACCGGCTCACCTGCAGCTTTACGCTCCATGAGCGCTGCCCATGCTTCCATCTGCCCTTGCGGGAATGGGTCGCGCAGATCGCGCAGCAGCTCCGCCCGGCTAAGCCCGAGTTGGTGCATGAGCAGCAGCTCGGCGTTCGCCCGAGGCTCGCCCACGCCTTGAGCCTCCAAAAACAAAGAAGCCTGCAAGCAGGCTTCCCCAATTGATATCGGCATGCGGGAGGCCAGTTCGCTGCTGAACCCCCCGCTGCCATTCATGCTGCGCTCCGTCACTTCATAAGCGCCCCTCTCTCTGTATCGTTCCTTTTGCGTATCAGACAAAAGCCCGGAAGGAACTTACGCTCCAACCCGCGGCTTTTGGATTTTCGATTACGTGCTCCTGCGACTTCATAGACCTCTATGCTGCGCTGCTGGTTCACGCTTATGCTAAATTCTCCTGCTCCATCAATTCCGCCTGCGCTGTCAATGTCAGCGCATTAATGATCTCTTCCATGTCACCGTTCATGACGGAATCCAGCTTATGAAGCGTCAAGCCGATGCGGTGATCGGTTACGCGGCTTTGCGGATAATTATATGTCCGGATCCGCTCGCTCCGGTCGCCTGTACCGACTTTGCTCTTGCGCTCGCCGGCATACTTGGCTTCTTCCTCCTGGCGGATAACGTCCGAGATTCGTGCACGAAGAACCTGCAGGGCCTTCGCTTTATTTTCATTTTGGGATTTGCCGTCTTGGCACTGCGCCATGATGCCGGTCGGCACATGCAGTACGCGTACCGCCGATTTGGTCGTATTAACGGACTGACCGCCCGCACCGCTTGAACAGTAGGTATCGACACGGATGTCTTTATCCGAAATCTCGATATCAACTTCCTCAACCTCAGGCATAACCGCTACGGTCGATGTTGAAGTATGAATCCGCCCGCCTGATTCCGTTACCGGAATACGCTGTACGCGGTGTGCGCCGCTCTCGAACTTCAGCTTGCTGTAGGCACCTTTGCCGGTAACCATGAAGATAACCTCTTTGAAGCCGCCAAGGTCGCTCTCATTGGCTTCCATCAGCTCCACACGCCAGCCCTGGGAGTCTGCGAATTTCATATACATGCGGTATAGATCAGATGCGAACAGCGCCGCTTCATCGCCGCCTGCCGCTCCGCGGATCTCCACGATAACGTTCTTATCGTCGTTCGGATCCTTCGGCAGGAGAAGGAAATGAATCTGCTCTTCAAGCTCCGCAACGCGCGCGGACAGCTCCTCGATCTCCATCTTTACCATTTCGCGCATTTCGTCATCGAGCTTCTCGCCCTGCATGACCTTAGCGTCTTCCAATTGCTCCGATACTTGCTTGTATTCCGTATATGCTGCGTAAACGCCCTGCAAATCCGATTGCTCCTTCGAGTATTCGCGCAGACGTTTCGGATCGCTACCGACATCCGGATCGCACAACAGCTCGCTTAATTTATCATACCGGTCAGCAAGCGCCTGTAAACGGTCCAACATTGCATTCACCCCTATTGGTTCATTATGATTAGTATCCAACGTATAGTCTTCTTATTATAGCATAACGCGGGTCAGTCCATAAACGTGACAATTCTGGAGATTTTACATACGCAGGCAGACAGACCCTTTACACAGCAAAAGGACCCGCGCTAGCCGGGTCCTCCATAAGCAGTCGGCGACCTAGAAGGAACACGCACTCCAGGACATGCCGCTGCCGGTTCAAGCAAAGCTACACGTTGAAACGGAAATGCATGACGTCACCGTCGTTGACCACATACTCTTTACCTTCCAGACGAAGCTGTCCCTTTTCCTTGGCTGCATTCATCGATCCTGCAGCGATAAGATCATCGTAGGAAACCACTTCGGCACGGATGAAGCCGCGTTCGAAATCCGTATGAATCACGCCAGCCGCCTGCGGCGCCTTCATTCCTTTGCGAATCGTCCAAGCGCGCACTTCCTGCACGCCTGCCGTAAAGTACGTGTATAAACCGAGCAGCTTGTAAGCTGCATGGATGAGGCGATTAAGACCGGATTGCTCCAAGCCAAGCTCCTCCAGGAACATCTCCTTGTCTTCACCCTCAAGCTCAGCAATCTCCGCTTCCACTCTTGCACTGATCGGAACCACCTCGGCACCTTCAGGTGCGGCAAACTCACGAACCAGCTTCACGAAAGGATTGCCATCGGAATTTGCCGCTTCGCCTTCGCTTACGTTAGCCGCATACAGAACAGGCTTCATCGTAAGAAGGTGCAGATCACGAACGACCAGCTTCTCGTCTTCTGTAAGCTCCAGACTGCGGGCAGGCTGATCGTTATAGAGAGCTTCTTTAATCCGCTCCAGCACTTCAACCTCTTGAACGTATTTCTTGTCGCCGCCCTTTAAATTCTTCTTGCTGCGCTCAATGCGGCGGTCAACGGAATCGATATCCGCAAGAATAAGCTCCAGATTAATCGTCTGGATATCCCCGATCGGATCCACTTTGCCGGAGACATGCGTAATATTCTCATCCTGGAAGCAGCGTACGACGTGAACGATCGCATCCACCTCGCGGATATGCGCTAGAAATTTATTGCCAAGGCCTTCGCCTTTGCTCGCGCCTTTAACAATACCGGCGATATCAATAAATTCGAAGGCTGTCGGTACGGTCTTGTTCGGAGTGACTAGCTCCGTTAATTTATCCAAACGCTCATCCGGTACTTCTACGACGCCGACGTTCGGGTCGATTGTACAAAACGGATAGTTAGCAGACTCCGCGCCCGCTTGCGTAATTGCGTTAAACAATGTTGATTTCCCGACGTTCGGCAAACCTACAATACCAGCTTTCAAAGCCATTACAAGACACCCCTGTTCCCAATTAAACAATCTAAGGGACATTATACCCGATGCGGGCGAATATTACGAACGAAAAAAAGCATGGCCGCCAAAATCAATGACGCTGGAATCGTCTTCCCCGCCTTTTGCAGCGCGGCTTTTTCCTTTGCATGCACCCTCATGAACACGTGCATACTACTTGTGCGGAGGTGATTCAATTGGAGAACAAATCACATGAAGGAAACTACAAAGGCACCACGCATATGAAAGCGAAAAATCAGGACATGGCCTTTGTAAACGATCATATCGAGGACGCAAAGTCCGTCAGCAATTTTCAAACGAAACAGAAGAAAACCGACAGATAGACGTAACCGGCACAAGAATCAATGGAATACCCCGCTTCGGGATATCCCGTTGTTTCTTGTGCATTTTGATTCATAAAGCCCCGCTGCCTATCTTCTGTTATTTCTTCACTGGGCTCAAGTTTAGGTTCGTTCTGATCATGGCAATCCGCTTAGGATCAATCGGCTTCAATGCATGCCCATCCTCCCGGACCGCCGAGCCGAAGTGAACCTCCTGCACACCGGTTTCCCTGACAAAAGCACCTATCCCGTCAACAGTCAAACCATGACCTGCCAGAATGTTAAGATGCGTCTTGGAGGCAAGGCGGTTCAATTCCTGAATCCGGTTCACTGCCTGCGGCGCCGGAGCTGTCCCTCCTGAGGTGAGAACCCGGCTGATTTGCGGGAATTCCGACAGCGTTTCGAGCGCTTCCGCCAAATCCGCCGCTTCATCGAATGCACGATGGAATGTAACATCGAGCTCGCCCGCTTCGGCAAGCAGACCTTGAAGCAAACCAACATCTACCCGGCCCTCTTGGGTCAGAGCGCCAATGACGATCCCTCTTGCTCCAGTTTTGCGTATATGGCGAATATCAGTAAGCATCGTTTGAACATCGTGCTTATCGTAATGAAAAGACAAGCTGTGCGGCCGCACCATGACGTTAACCGGAATTGATACCGAGCCCGCCGCCCGTTCGATAAGTCCTAAACTGGGGGTTAATCCCCCTTCCAGCATACCCGTTACGAGCTCAATACGGTCCGCACCGCCTTGATCCGCAGCGATGGCATCCGCCAAGTTCGTCGCAATTACTTCCAGCAGCATATTGCCCCTCCTATTGTTCCATTTTATCCTGACTGGGCTTTTCACTGTTCATTATAACGGACAAAGGCTGCTCCTTTAAAGGAACAGCCTTGCCCGGCATCCAATCTATACCCATGCATCCGTCGAATAACCGCGTTCTTCCCAATATCCCGTATGATCCCCTTCAATTAATTCAATCCGGTTCAGCCATTTAACCGATTTGTAGGTGTACATCTTCGGAACAACGAGACGGACCGGACCGCCAAGGTCGCTCGGAATCGGTTTGCCGTCATGCAGGAGCGCAACCATAACATCGTCCATATTCGCTTGATCCAGCGTCAAGGAGTCCGTGTACACACCGTCGCCGGAGTAGAGCTTAACCGTCTTTGCACTTGGTTTAACCCCGGCCAGCTTCAGCAGATCCTTAAGAAGAATGCCTTCCCATGTGTTCTGATACACCGACCAGCCCGTGACACAGTGAAAATCACTAACCTGCACCGTGCGCTTCAGCTTTACGAACTGCTCCCAATTCCACTGCAGCTTGTTATTGACCAGTCCATCCACCGTGAACGAGAAACTATTGTTGTCAAAGGTTGGAATCGGAGTCACCGTGTAGATACGGAAGGAACCTTTGCTCCCCCCGCCGATTGGAGGCAGGGATGCCGGCAGCGGCGCTGGAGCAGGAATGAGCTTATTCGCATCAGACTGGACAAGCTGCTCGATGTCCGCTCCCGAATTCAACTGGCTGCCCATCCATTTTAAGAAGGATGGCCCGACGGCAATGACGATCCCAGCGCCAATGGCCGTCCGGATAAAAGCACGCCGCGACAAAACCGCTTCCGGTCTTGCTGCAGGATGCACGCCTTCGCCGGGATTGCCGGTCTTAATCGTAAGCCGATGCGGCTGCTTCAGCCATTTGAGACGCGTTAAGGAATGATAAATAATATAAGGCAGTCCGACCCAGGTCAGCAGATCATGAATGGTTAGCGCGGTATTCGACCATGCCGGACCAACTGCTTTGAACTGCCAGAGAAGCACGCCGGAGAGCAGCCAGCCCACTAATAAACCCAGCACAATGACAACGTTCGCCCGCTGCATGCCCTTGCCCTTCAGCTGCTTCCAGTGCTTGGAGGCAAGCACCAGGTAGAATACGACAGGAATTAGGGAAGCCAGGCCCACTATAATGTGCAGCCAGCGGATAATGACGCGTCCTTCCCCGAGTATGCCGCGCCATGCTCCTTGGAACAGCACAATTCCGGTCAATGCCAGAATGACGACAATCCAGCCGTTCCAGGAATGAAGCGATACGAGCTTCTTGCCGTACCCTCTGCGCATAAATGCAAGCCATTGTTTCAACCGAATCTCCTCCTTCTACTTTTGTCATCAGGTGAAATCTATATCGGTAAACCTGCCATCAGGAGCTGTTCATTCCTTCTTAAACATGGACTAACCGCCGCTGGAGCCGCTCCGATTCCGCTGCCGGAACCGTGAACCAGAAGGTGCTGCCTCTTTCTTCGCCGCATACGACTCCAATTTCCCCGCCCGCCTGCTCGACGAGCCACTTCGCAATGGACAGCCCAAGTCCTGCGCCTCCGCTCCCGCGCCCGCGCGACCGGTCTACGCGGTAAAACCGGTCAAAAATCCGCTCACGCTCCTGCTGAGCGACGCCTTCGCCGCTATCTGATACGGCAATTTGAATGCGGCCGTCATCATTGATTTGACCTTCAATGAAGATCATGCCGTTGTCAGGCGAGTAGCGAATCGCATTCTCAAGCAGATTCTGCAGAATCCGCTGCAGCGATTGCGAAGATAGCAGGCATGCAAACGGCTGCTCCGGAACCTTCACCTCAAGGGTAATCGACTTTGCTTCCAGCGGCGGCCCAAACCGCGGAAGGAGCTCCACCAGCACATCCTCGAGCAGGCAATTGTCGTTTGATCCAAGCCCGTCACCGCCTGCTTGACCATTTAAAGGATGGACTGCATCCAGCGTCGAGAGCTCGAACAGCTGCTGCATCAGCCGTCCAAGCCTTATCGACTCCGTCCGAATCGTAGCCATATAGCGCCGGACGGTCGCTTCATCCTGTACGACTCCGTCCTCGAGCGCTTCGGCGTAAGCCTGCAGGGAAGCAAGCGGTGTACGCAAATCATGCGCCATGTTGGCGACGAGCTCCCGCCTCGCGGTCTCAGCCGCCTGAAGCTGCTCGAAGCTTGCGGCAAGCTTGCTGCCCATATCATTGAACTGCCCTGCAAGCTGCTTCAGCTCCACCGGTCCAACCTGCGCCACGCGGGCGCCGAAGTCTCCCTCCGCAATGCGTGCCGAGCCTTCACGAATTCTCAGTACCGCCTGCTCCACCGGCCGGACCAGAATAAAATGCAGCGTACCCGACAGCAATCCCGCTCCGAGCGATACGCTGGAGAGCCAGATGAACTGCTTCTGTGAAAGCAGCATGTACTGGTAGAAGAAGACGAGCAGTACGACAATAGCCAATATACTAGCCGCGTTCGCCATCAATAGATAGACGCGCAGCTTCATGACTGCCCCTTCGCATCGAACTTATAGCCGATGCCCCATACGGTTTTGATCCAGCGCGGCTCTGAAGGAGCCTGCTCCAGCTTCTCGCGGAGCCTTCGTATATGAACGGTCACCGTTGTCGTGTCCCCGTCAAAATCCATATCCCATATTCGGCCGAGCAGCTGGCTGCGCGAGAATACCCGTCCCGGATATTCGGCTAACGTCAGCAGAAGGTCGAATTCCTTCACAGTCAGCTCCGTTTCCTTCTCCTCCGCCACGACTCTTCTTTCCTCAGGAAAAATAGATAAGCCTTCAAAATGAATCGCCATGCTTGGAACAATCGCATCCGCGCCGTTCCCGCGGCCCGCATTCGGCGTCAAGGCTGTGCCGGCTGCCAAGGCTGCCGCAGACGCTGCCGCAATTTTCGTGCGGCGCAATATATTCTTCACGCGGAGCACAAGCTCACGCGGGCTGAATGGCTTCGTCATATAATCATCAGCGCCCATTGTTAGACCCAGCAGCCGATCCCGCTCCTCGCCCCGGGCAGTCAGCATAATAACCGGAACATCGCTGGCCTGCCTGATGGTCTCACATACCTCCCAGCCATCCCTGCGCGGCATCATCAGATCGAGCACCAGCAAATCCGGCGCATGCTCCTCCCATAGACGAAGGGCATCTATTCCATCATGGGCGATCCATACCGTGTAGCCTTCCCGCTCCAAATAGCGGCGGCAAACATCGGTTATATTATGTTCATCATCAGCAATTACGATTGTGGCTGCCATGCTGACTCCACCTCTCCCTGCACCCTGTACATTTCCTCTAGTATACCTTGCTTTAGCCGCAGGCGAATATCCCCTATTCCTTATGCCTCCCAAGCATACGCAATAACCGTAACCGAACAAGAACGAAATCATTAACAAGCTCTCACAAAAAGATTACGAAAGTATGAACTCGTCCATTTTTCATTCCGGTGCAGGATCTTAGGGCGCAGCGAAGCAGGCTTTTTCATACGTGCATGCCAGGTGGAAATAAAAAGTTTTATAAACAAAGGGAAAAGAGCGCAAGTAGGAGAAGAATAAACAAGCAGACTAATTCAGATGGAGGTATTTTCACGATGAAGTTTTTTATTGACACAGCAAATGTTGAGGACATCAAGAAAGCGTATAAAATCGGAGTCTTATCCGGTGTGACCACGAATCCTTCACTCGTTGCCAAAGAAGGCGTCAAATTCGAAGACCGAATTGCAGAAATTTTGCAGATTGTTCCTGAGGTTGAATCGGTTTCTGCCGAAGTAACTCCTGATGCGGTAACCGCTGAGGAAATGATTGCACAAGCGCAGGAGCTTATCAAAATCAATGACGGCGATAAGAATATCACCATTAAGCTTCCGATGACTCTAGCTGGGTTAGAGGCTTGCCGATATCTCACTAAATTAGGGGTCAAAACGAATGTCACCCTTATTTTCACAGTCAATCAGGCGCTGTTGGCTGCTCGTGCAGGGGCTACCTATGTCTCCCCATTCCTAGGCCGATTGGATGATATCTCGGAGGACGGCGTTCAATTGGTTACAAAAATCGCCGAGCTGTTCCGTGTCCATAATCTTGATGCTCAAATTATTGCTGCTTCCGTCCGCCATCCGGATCACGTAACCCGCGTAGCTTTGGCCGGCGCACACATCGCAACGATCCCATTCAGTGTCATTGAACAAATTTCGAAGCACCCGCTTACGGATCAAGGCATAGACAAGTTCGCCGGTGATTGGGCGAAAGCACCTAAGTTTTAAGTTCGCAGTCCTCTAATATGAGGGTGAAAAATCCGGTCCTTCTTGAGGACCGGACTTTTACATGCCCGCCATGTATGATCTACTGCGGCGTTACTCCGTTCACACCCGCCTCATGCTTTACCGTGCGGCCAGCCCGCATAATTGACAGGAAGCAAGCAGCGACCATCAATGCAGCCATAACCCAGAACACAGTATGAAGACCCGTAATAAATCCGGACAATGACTGCTCCGGGTTCTCCAGCCCGACCTGCGTCCCGGAGAAAATCGCCAGCATCGCTTCTCTTGGAATGCTCTGTGTGACAAGCGGGATGGTGAAAGCGACGCTCAGCATCATGCCAAGGTTTGCGGTGAGCGAACGGATACCGGACGCCTCGCCGCGGTACTTGGGTCCTGCCGCATTCATGATGCTGCTGGAATTAGGCGAGTTGAACAAGCCCGAGCCGATACTGATCAGCGTCATCCAGAAGGCGAGCTGCCAGTAGGGTGTATGAAGCCCCGTATCCATAGCCAAACCGACAAGCCCGATAAAGCTGAAGATAATGCCTGCTGTTGCCGGTGTTGTTTCTCCGTACCGGTCGCCAAGCCATCCTGCAAGCGGGGAGAAGATCAGCATGCCCGCTGCCAGAGGAATGGTCAAAATCCCCGCCATCAGCGCATCGTAGGAGAGCGCTCCTTGGAAATAGAAGATCAGCATGAACATCACCGCCATCCTCGCCAATCCGTTTAACGTAGCGGTCACGATACCGAGCGAGAAAACGATATTTTTGAACAAAGGCAGATGCAGCAAGGCGGAAGGATGACCATTCTCCACCCGAAGGAAAAGAGGAAAAGCAATAACGAACGCCAGAAACGAAATATACACGACCGGTGAATTCCACTGTTGAATCGGCCCCCATGTTAATCCGAGCAGCAGCCCTGTCATGAAGATGACGTAGAGGACGGAGCCGAGCATATCGAATTTCTTCGTTTCACCTGCCCGCTTCACATCCTTCATGCCCATCGCCCACATCCCCCATAGAATGGCAATGACGCCAAACGGAATGTTGAACCAGAAGGTCCATTCCCAGCCGTATGCCGTTGTCAGCCAGCCGCCAAGCACAGGCCCGATAATCTGACCGACAGCCACGACCATAATATTGATGCCGAGCGCCCGCCCGAGCTCTTCCCTCGGGAAAGCATCGGCCACGATGGCTGTACTGTTGGCCATAACCATAGCTCCGCCGATACCCTGCAGAACCCGGAATAAGATCAGCATCGGCGCATTCGGCGCGAAGCCCGACGTAAAGGAGAAAATCGTAAACACGATCAGCCCGAACATATACAGCCGTTTGCGGCCGAAACGGTCCGCAAGACTTCCCGCCATGAGCACCGCTACGGTTTGCGCAACCATGTACGCGAGCATGATCCACATCGCCTGCAGCAGTGAGGCGTGCAGCCCTGTAATTAAATCCGGCAGCGCAATAATAAGCGTGCTAAAGTTAAGCGCAGACAACAGCGCACCTAGACTCGTTACGGATAACGTCATCCATTTGCGGTTAACAGTATTCATTTCTCTCCCTACCTCCAACTGCCTATTTTGTACAGCTCTCTATACAGCTATTATATAACTTAGCTTATCATTTATATGAAAATTTTTATATATAAAATATTTTTTTGCTCCGATTCGATATTCGCCGCAAAGTTGTTTAGAATAGAGGGGACGGTGGATCAGGCCATGCCGCGCAAAAACTTAGGTTGATGCTTTCGAAGCGAGTTTTTAGCTCGCAAGGAAGTATTTCAAGGTGATTCGCTAAAAACTTTTAGGAGGCGTACATATGTCAAATTTCAAGCAAAAGCTGGAGCAATACGCTGAGCTGATTGTTAAAGTCGGCGTGAATGTGCAGCCAGGGCAAGAGGTTTACATTACCAGCGCAATCGAGATGGCCCCATTGGCCAGACTCATTGCTGCCCGGTCCTATGATGCCGGCGCAAGCAACGTTCATGTCGATTGGACAGATGAAGCTCTCTCCCGTCTCAAATATGAAAAAGCAGCGGATGCGATTTTTACGTCATTCCCTGAATGGGAATCAGCCAAACGCAACTCCTTCGTAGAGCGCGGCGCTGCTTTCATTGCACTCATTTCTCCTAATCCAAGCTTGCTCAAGGGCATCGATCCGCAGCGCATCAGCAATTTTCAGAAGGCATCCGGTCAGGCCTTAGCGGAATACCGGCGTGCGATTCAATCCGATAAAGTGGCCTGGACCGTTGTAGCTGCTTCCTCCAAAGAATGGGCGACGGTGGTATTCCCGGGTATATCTGATGAAGAGGCGGTCGCTAAGCTGTGGGACGCTATATTCGAAACGGTCAGACTGCATACAGACAATCCGGTAGAAGAGTGGGCTGCGCATAATGCCAATCTTCACGCCAAGGTGGATATTCTCAACGCGAAGCATTTCCGCAAGCTGCACTACCGTGCTCCAGGCACTGATCTTACGGTTGGGCTGCCGGACAAACATCTGTGGGTGGGCGCATCCAGTACAACTAAGGACGGGATCGCCTTCATGGCGAATATGCCGACAGAAGAGGTATTCACCGTTCCGCAGCGCGATGGCGTAAACGGCTATGTCTCCAGCACGAAGCCGCTTAGCTACGGCGGTAATATCATCGACCGTTTCAAGCTGACCTTCGAGACAGGCCGTATTGTGAAGGTGGAGGCAGAAGAAGGCGAGGAAATTCTGAAGCGTCTGGTGGAAACGGACGAGGGCTCGCATTACCTGGGCGAAGTTGCACTTGTCCCGCATGAATCGCCAATTTCGCAATCGAACATCTTGTTCTACAATACCCTGTTTGATGAGAATGCCTCGAACCATTTTGCCATTGGAAGCGGTTATGCCTTTAATGTGGAAGGCGGCAAAACGATGACGCCCGAGGAGCTTATCGCAAACGGCGTCAACTCCAGCATTACACATGTTGATTTCATGATCGGTTCCGCCGAAATGGACATCGACGGCATCCTGGATGACGGTACAATCGTACCGATCTACCGCCAAGGCAACTGGGCGATCTAAGAGCGGCTCCCGTTCGTATACGGAATATCATCCTTAAGCAGCGGTCCGAGCTTCATCACGCAGCACAAAGAGCCTTCCTGCAGCAGCGATCGACTGCTTACAGGAAGGCTCTTTCTCTACTGCGAACTTGAGGCGTCAAGCCCCTTACACGGACCAGCCGCCCTGCTTCACTCGGCTCGCAAACAGCTCCGCATCAAAGTCGATGCCAAAGCCCGCTTTATTCGGAACATAAAACAGTCCATCCTTCACCTCGTAAGCCGAGACATCCATTCCGGCTATGGCGATCTCATCGTATTCCACGAACTGAAATCCTTTAATGGCTGCTGCCAGATGGCCGGAGGCATAAATGCCGTATGCATTGCCGTAACAGTGCGGCGCACTGAATAATCCGTGACTGTCCAGCTTGGCACCTAATTCGAGCCAGTGGGTAAATCCGGGGTGAATAATATCGTATTGCAGCACATCCACGTTACCTCTGATCGCCCAATCAACCAGATAAGGGGAGGCAAGACCTTCCCCGTCTGCAATGAGCACCTTGGAGCTCCGTTCATTCAGCCATGCCCGCAGATCACTGTAGAGCGCCTCATCTTCATGAAACATCTCCTCGATCCAGTACAGGTTAACGTCGGAAAGCGCAGCCAGCACATCCTTCGTCAGATTGAGGTTATAGCCGTTATTTGCATCAATCATGATTTTGCCTTCGGGACCCGCCACTTCCTGCACGCCCCACACGATCGCGATATCCCGCTTCGTCCCTTCCCATACAGGCATATAGCGGTTTCCGCGGCCGACTTTAATCTTGAAGTTCCGATGTCCTTTGACGAAGCCTTGTCTTGCTTCCTCCTGCATCAATGCGACAGCATCCTTCTCATTATCCAGATGAAGATCATCGAAATACAGCGAAGTATCATAACAAGGTACAGTCTGCGGCTCACCCGTCGCCCGGCCGTCCCTGGCTGCGAGCTCATAAACCGGCTGATTCCATCTCTTGCCGAGGAAGTCCAGCAGCGGGTATTCAAGGAGCAGCCGGTAAGGCTCAAGCAGCAATCCATTCTCGTCAAACAGCTCGCTTACCGTCCTGCCGATCAGGCCCTTCGCCCGATCCTCCGAGAGAAAGGAAACTCCATAGCCCGCTTCGCCATCAATAGTAACGCGTGCAATATCTACTGCGCAGTTCTTGCCATGCACGCCGATTCTGGCATTCGCACCTGCAATACGGGCGCGCTCCCCTGTCAGTCTGGCAAATTCGATACGCTCAATCTTCCAACTCGGATCTATTCTTGAACGATCCATTATTTCTGCACCTCCGGAAGTTCTGATGGGATGAATAACTCATGCACGTCAAGCCCTTGTTCGTCCCGGAGCTTCAAATCACACAGAAATTCAATAAAGCCGATGCGCGGCTTCCAATCCAGCAGCCTTTCCGCTTCGGAGAGATCATGCTGCTCCACTTGATTGGGGAGGACAAGTTTATATTTCTCAATGAGCGCCTGGGCACCCTCTACCTGAGACTCACACCAGGCAGGTCCCTTATTGCGAAAATCCTTTACGACTTCACTCGGCATTCCGTGATTGGTGTGGATAACGGTCTGGAAGAGTTCAAACCTCCGATCGAGCGCCGCGCGGATAGCCGCGACCGTCGCTGCCGCAACATCACGCCGATCGATCCCGTTCTGAAGCAAACGCGATCCGAATTCCAGATACGGCCTCGGAATAAATTCATGGTATCTCAGCATGGCAATCGAAGCGCCCGTCATATTCTGATAGGTTTTGCACAGATCTTCACCGATTACTTTAGTGACCCCATAGACGGACCACCAGCCATATGCCATTGAGGAAGCGTATACAATTGCCTTCACGCCTTCCTGCCTGCAAGCCTCCAGCACGTTATACGTCCCATCCACATTTACAGCAAAAATCGTGTCATCACTGACCGGTGGATTATGGGCGCAGTGCCAAGCCGCCAAATGGATGACCCCGTCCATACCTTTAACCGCCTGCCGTACGTCCGATACCGTACGCGTATCGCAGCGAACAAACTCAAGCGTCTTCAAATCCTCCGCCGAAGACGGCATGACATCCGCCATTCTTACATCATAGCCAGCCTGTTTGAGCGCTCTGCATACCGCTTGGCCTCCGTTACCGGAAGCACCTGTCACTAGAATTCTCATAAAATCGCCTCAGCTCCAAACGAATGAATTCGTATCTGCTCTTTGCAGGCAGTATCTTCTAGAATAGGTTCTTGGTTTACCACCATATTCCTGCACAGAGCTTGAAAAATGAGGAAGGTTTAATTGGGAAGGCGGTTTTGGGGGTTGGGGTTGGACACAGGACAAGCAAAATCAACTCATTGAAAACATTACCGTTTCTCACTTAGTCGTCGCGTAGATATCGCCTAGGAAGTTCATGTGGCCCGCGCCGTCAGCTTTCGAGGCATTGCTTTGGGAACTCCGCTCGAGTTCGGTAATCATCGTGAAGGGTTCTCCGTCCCTCGGTTGATTAGCCTTACATCTCCTTGTCAAAAGCAGTTTGGTGGAAACAAGGGTATGAGGCAGCTCACGCCGAATTCATATATCGGAGAATACCGGCCAAAATCCGTGTACGGCGAGGAAGGAGATTGTGATTCCGATACCTTTATTGTTCGGTCCATATGGAAACGGGTGAGCTGCCTGTCCGGACAAAGCCCTCGCGTTCAGGCATTCGGTTGAGACGATCCGGAATCTTTGCAGAAATGAGGAGGCATAATATGAATCTTTTTGAACAATGCCGGCAAGGCCGGCAATTAGCACCAGGCTTTCAGTGGATGAATCAACCTGAATCCTGGGAATTCGACGGTGACGGCAGGCTGACGATAATTGCGCCTCCTTTGGCGGATTACTTCCGCGATCCGAATGGAGGAAGTCCGAGAAACTCGGCTCCGTACCTTTACACCGTGCTCAAGGGTGATTTTACCGTATCGGCCCGGGTCGAGGTTGATATGGTCGAAGATTTCGATTCCGCTTGTATGATGATTATGGTCGATGAAGAAAACTGGGCAAAGCTATGCTTTGAATATCCAAATAAAATTCCGACGATGGTCAGTGTAGTGACCAAAGGCACTTCGGACGACTGTAACTCCGAGAAAGTCAGTGAGAAGAAGCCTTACTTGAGAGTGACCAGATTCGGGAATTGCTTCGCCTTCTTTTATTCAGTGGATGGAACATCGTGGACTCTGGTGAGGTATTTCCGTATGGAGGCTCCGGCAGAAATCAAGGTTGGCGTTGTAGCGCAGTCCCCCGCGGGCAACGGCTGCAGAACGTCATTTGATTACCTCGAATATTCCCAGGAACCGGTGACAAATTTGAGATCGGGGGAATGAATAAAATCCAATCCCCCGGATGAAGGCGCCGCCTTCAAACCGGGGGATTTCAATAAGAGACTCTTTATTGGGACAACTTTACATACTCCGCGTCCCGGATGAGCTTATCCGCCATAGGATTACCAGACTCTCCTTGCGATTCTAGAACGCGCAAGGAGTTTAGAGGTACTCAAAAAAGGCTAGATAAAGCGTTAAAAATGGATGCTAATGGTAACCTAGCACATTGGATAATAAGAAAAAAAGCCCACATCGAGTTTTCAGCTTTTGTCCGATCAATCGGTGATACGATTATTCGCAATGGGAAATAAATTGAAAGGCCGACTGCTGCTTGCAATCGGCTTTAATTTTACAATAAGAAAACTTGCCGTTACCGTTACTTATGGTAAGGTTCACCGTAACACTCTAACTGCGAAAAAATAGAAAAAGGATGCTATATGTAAGCATCCTTTTTTGGTTGTCCCCAGAATTTCCCTTTAAGCAAATTCTACTTGGGAAGCCTTCATTAGTGTGTTTCATTTGAGGAATGAGTTTTACGCATATTCTTTTCAACAATTGATAGTTGAATAGGTTTAGCCTAAAATTCATATTTGAAAAACCTAAATTATAATAATACCTACACAACAATTAGCACATTCCACTCCACCGGGAGTCTAAGGCTATTTTCATCCGAAAAGTATGGTGCTAAATACGGTTATTTCTAAAAATACCCAATCCTTTTTGGATTATTTGCAATGCATTTTGATGTGTTGTTCTGCCAATGCGGTATAACCGCGTGATTTTGCACAAGTTTTTTTGTTTGGTCACTTGAAAATTTCTCCAATTTTGGGTGAAGTCCCTTTTTTATGCCTGAAAATCCTTGCGTATCAAGGGCTTAGGTTAATGCAAAATGCTCAGATAAATAACTTATCTTATGTAATGAAAAAACCGTTCTCCTTTTTAGGGGAGAACGGCGTAAAGGGGACGGTAAGCCGGATAGCCTCCTTCTCTATCGTGAATTCGGTATTGGCGAACTTCATCCTATTCATCCGGAATGAAGATCGTCATCGCGGTCTCGCCAGCCGCCGGAATTGTCGGAACAGCCAGCGCGCCGTTGCCACCCGACTACTGCGAAGACGAACTCGTCCCGGAGCTTTATGAAACGATGAATTTCAGCATGTCCGCAATCATCAACTCGCCCGATTTTTTGACAACCCTGATTGTATGGCTGCTGTTTTTCAGTTTGGAGACGCTGAACAGACTTTGCTGCACGCTGCGGGTTTGGCTATAGGCGTTCACCGTCGCCTTCCGCGCGCCGTCGATATAGATGTCCATCTCGCCGAGATTAGGACCTTTCGGCGCAATCACGTCAATGCCGGTTCCGGTAAAGGTATATTCGTAATAATCGCCGTTCGCTGCTGCAGCATGCACGTCGTTCTGGTAGTCGCCTTTGAAGACGAAAGTCAGCCGGGTCGTTCCCGCTGGCTGTGCCGCCAGGTATTCCTTCTTGATCGTCACCGCATTGCCGTTAATCGAATAATCGATTCCGTTAGTAAGCGCCGCGCTGCCGTTAGTTATTCCGCCCAGATTGCCGATGTTCCCCAAGACGTTAACCGTCAGATCAGCTTGGGTGGACTTGTCGAACTCGGCGGCGCTGACATTAATCAGATCGGGCAGCTGAACCTTGAGCGCATCCAGCAGCATGAAAGTTCCCGATTTTTTCACGGCTTTGATCGTATGGAAGCCGTCAGATAGGCCGGATACCTTGTAAATGGCCTGCTGGGCCGACCGCTGGGCGGCAAAGGTGTTGACGGTTTGCTGGAACTGCCCGTCGAGATAAATGTCCACATCGCCCTGGGAAGGATCGAGCTCCGTAATATACTGGATGCCGGTTCCTTTAAAGGTGTATTCTAAATATTCGCCGTTGTTCTCCGAATAGTGCACATCGTCGAAGTAATCGCCGAAGCTGCGACCGCTGTTGCGCGACCATCCGTTCGAATATATGATGCCGGAATCGTCGTCGTTCAGCATCAGATAGCGGTCCGATGCTGTCGCGTTCTGCGCCGAACCGTCAACAATCGCAACCGACAAATCCTGCTTGTCAGCCATCTGCTCGCTGCCGCCGTTGCGTGTCCAGCTGCCGGTATATTTCATTCCCGATTCATCATCGTTCACGCTTGCTTTGCCGTTCTTGGCCGTTATCTTGAACAAGCGCGAAGCATGCGGCTCAAGAATGATATTCTTAAGGCCGGTTGCGTTGCTGTCCAATTTTTTGCGGCTCCACAAATCGCGGACCGCTGCCTTTCCCTCCAAGCCGATATCGCTGAAGTTGACATTCATTGCGGCAGGCTTATTGTCAAGATTGAATAACGCCACATTGAAGGTGCCGTCGCCGTTATTGGAATACCAGACCTGCTGGTTCGTCGTAATGGACAACGGGTGTGCCGGCCGGCCCGCCTGATTGACCGCAATAACTTCCGGATTGGTCAGAAGGCTTAGCCCGTAGTCATCGAGATTCGTCATATCGTTGCCGATGTAAAGCTGGGCCGCGGAGACGGCCCAGAAGGTCATCGCAGTCCTGCGCTCGTCTTTGGTGAGCCCGTCCATTGATCCATTCCCGATATTCAGGGAATCGAAGTCGTTCCAGCCGCCGGGTCCAGCGTCCCGCCACCACAGCGCCGCGTCGGGGAACAGCCTGGCGATGTTTTCCCATTTGGTCAGGGTCGTTCCGGGTCCGCTGTAGCTCTCGATGTCCCACTCGATGCGCCAGCCGTTGGCGTATTTCTTCCAGGTGTCCGCGTAATTGTGATCGAGCGCCCACGACAGCTCAAGCCAAATATGATACGGCTTCAACGACTCCGACATGGCCGCTACTTCGTCGCGCGCGTCAATGGCCGTATTGTTGTGGCCCGATCCGGGAGTGACGCTGTCGAATTTCAGAAAGTCGATGCCCCATTTGCCGAATTGGTCGGCGACGGACTTGATATACTCCTTTGCGCCCGGCTTCGAAAAATCGATTTTATAATTGATGCCCCAATAATCGGCCGTCGTGAGCGGCAGCTGCACGATATCCTGCGCATGGTAAGGCGTCCCGTAGATCGGCAGGTTTTTGTCGTATACCTCTTTCGATAAGCCCGGTATCGTATAGAGACCGATCTTCTGTCCATTGTGATGGACGTAATCGATCACTTCCTGGATTCCTTTCGGATACAGCGATTCCTTGGGCTGCGGCCTGCCGTATTCATCGAAACCGCCGTTCCAGCCGGCGTCGATGTTTATGTAATTGTAGCCGTAAGGCTGCAGCTTCTGATGCATGGCATCGGATTGCGCCTTGACCCTGTCGGCCGTAACCCAATCGATTCCGTTCTCATTGTAGACCTGCAGGCTGTAGCTGCTCCAGCCCATCAACGGCTTCTGGGCAAGGCCGTTGTCGGCGGCTTCCGCCACATTGCTCTTCGGCGGAATCAAACCTATCGGCGCAATGACTAATGCCGCCAGCAGCAGACTCAGACACAACGTTCTCATTCCTTGTTTCAAATCCCAACAACTCCTTTAAATTTGAAATAAATTCCACGGCGTTGACAACCGCGCGCTAACAATTGTACTCCGACATTCCAATAAAAACGTTTTCACAAAACCTCTAAGTTTGACGCTTTGACGGGTTACAACCCTATCCCCCTCTCGTTTGGACGTAGCCTTTTACAAGCCTTTTGCAGCCTGACAGGTCTCCCGCTTTGATAGCGCTTACCGTCACTCATAATAGTACAATTTGTCAGGAAAACGATAGGTACATTTCGTCTTTTAACGTACAAATCTCCAAAATTCCATGGAACATTTAGGCAGGTTGACGTACAAATACCGTGATTTCAAATGTTTCAGACATTTTATAAAAAAACGCTCTTGCAACTCATGCAGGAGCCGAAACCGATGAAACGGGCACTTCATAGAATAGAATGACAGATGATTTGAAACGGACAGGAAGAGAAGGTCGATGACACATGACCTGGTATCGGAAGCTTTGTTATCCATGGGGTCCGGCCAACATTTTAACGAAATTATACGTTAAGGGCGTTTTGACGTATGAAGAGCGGACTGCCCCTACTCTACCTTGGTTACAAGTAATTCTACCTGTCTTTTACGTGACTCAAAAATTGATTATTAAATGAGCAAACTAATACTCAATAGCTAAATTTTAGGATGTGGCTCCAATTTAACACTTTGTGCATTGTGTTAAGTTTAATGTTTAACACGTTCCCATCCTACTCTTCAGCTCACGCCGAATTCATATATCGGAGAAAAGCGCCCATCCTTTACATAAAAATAGCCCAGTCCTCGTAAGGAAGATGGGCCTGATAACTTAATATCAAAATATTAAGGCTATTCTTTTGGAATCACCATTATTTGTGCCTACGTATAATTATATTGGATATTTTAATTTCTATATCCTCTAATTCTCACATGTATCCAGCCTCTCTCTGTATTTTGGTGAAATCAGGTAAGGCTTGCCGGATTGATTAACCAGCCGGTCGCCCTCTGTCAAGCCGGAGTCGCGGGTAGACAATTCTGCTACCAATCGGGCTCGCCATTTTTGAAGTTCTTGTGAATAATCTTTACTGTCCACAAAATTTATTGTTTCGTCTCTGCCGTTGGTAAGATTAAATAACTGCTCTGTTCCTATCCGCGGGAACCATATATACTTCCATTTCCCGTCCGTCAAATATTGCATTTCCTGCTCTTCCGAATAGCAGGTGCTATGTTCGCCGTGAATATAACTCCGCTCCGTCTTTTCTCCCCTAATGAGTCCGAGCAAGCTTACTCCGTCAACGGTTTCGGGAATTTCCGCACCCACGGCTTCCAATATGGTCGGCATAATATCCTGCAGCAGAACAGGAGCGTCAATCCGTTTGCAAGAGGGTTTCCCTAATGATTTGGGCAGCCGTACAATCATCGGAATATGCGCGGATCCCTCATAAGCGTATGTTTTTCTCCACAAATTGTGATCCCCGAGCATGTCGCCATGATCGGAAGTAAAAATAATCAGGGTGTTCTCCAATTCCCCGATTTTTTCCAGGTAAAACAACAATCGGCCGATTTGGAGGTCGATATGATGAATGGACCCGTAATACCCGGCTCTTGCGCGCCGAATTTCTTCCTGACTCCTTACCCCTCTCCAGGCGTTCGGTTTGGCCGCATCTTCCGGCACATCGTGGATGCCGGCCCAATCGCCGACATCGGGTTCTGGCAGTGATTTGTTCAAATACAAATCAAAATAAAAAGGTAAAGCATCGTAAGGGGAATGCGGCCGGGCAAACGACGTCATCAGGAAGAAAGGCTTGCTGGGATCACGGGTTTTCAAAGCTTCAATGGACTGATTGACGGTCCAATTGGTCGGATGCAAAAATTCGGGCGCATGGTATGGACGGGCCATCCAGGAGTTCCAATCGATCCCATGATCGACGATATCGTAATCGCCTGTTTTATTTCGATTAAACCACTGCCTGTAATCCGAGACGAACCCTGGCGCTTCTTCTCTTCCCGACTCGTCAAGCAGCGTACGGTGAAAACCGTTCAGCAACCGTTGAGGGTGGAAATGCATCTTGCCGATTCCCTGGGTATGATAACCGGCGTTGCTTAATTCGCCGGGCAGCGTGTGTTGAAAGCCCCCGCCCATCGGACCTTGCCCCTTGCCCATGCCGAGAATTCCCGTATTCCAAGGATGCATGCCAGTCATGATCGAGGCTCTTGCCGGCACACAAGATGGGCACGAGGTATAAGCGTTTTCGAACACAACCCCTTCGGATGCAAGCCAATCCAGATTGACCGTCTCGATTACAGAATTTCCGTAACATCCAAGGCTGTCCCAGCGTTGCTGATCGGTCATAATAAACAAAATATTTGGCTTTTTCAAGTTTCCAGCTCCTTCCTAACTAGTTCTTCAAACCCGTAATCGCAATTCCCTCGATAAAGTTGCGCTGAAAGAAAAAGAACGTCATAATCATCGGGACAATCGCCATGCAGGCTGCGGCCATCATGAGCGGGTAATCCGTGGAGAATTCCCCGACAAAGCTCGGGATCAGCACAATCTGCTGATCTTTTTCCATATTTTGATTATAACAGACATACAAACCATATATCTTTAGAGTTAGATCGATCTAAATTAGAAATTGACTGTTGAAGCCAACTACACACCCTAATTGACTAACTCATTCAATATATAGGTCCTTTAAAATCTTCTGTTGTTGTTGCCGCAGGCGCGGCAGAACTTCGACCCTATTTAATAGTTTAATATACAGGTCTTCCATTAAGGCGTGTCTACTAAATGGCCTACTTGCACTACTTGCACATGCAGCAGCTATACTGCATATTTCCACTTATTTTCGGTTATTTCTCCTTTTATCGGGGGCTATACTGCATATTTCCACTTAAAAATCTCATTTGAAGCTCATAATCGCTCCTATCTGCTCATTCTACTGCAATAATCCAGTATAGCTGCCACTTTTGGCCAAACTGCTTGTCTATACTGGATTAGATCCACTATAGACAAGACATTCTGGACTGCGAGCAACCTTACTGCATTCCGTTGGCCCTCCGAGCACACTCGATCAACTCCGTACCTGCATTCCGTTGTCTCTCCGAGCACACTCGATCAATTCCGCTCCTGCATTCCATTGTCTCTCCGGGCACACTCGATCAACTCCGCTCCTGCATTCCGTTGTCTCTCCGGGCACACTCGATCAATTCCGCGCTTAGTCTCGGGTCATTCTGCGATGAGGAATCATCCATCTGCCGTTCTTCACCCGCAGCGAGACTAGCGCTTCGGGTACCGCATCACCTTGCCCTGGGACAGAGGTGAATGTGAAGCGCTCCGCCAGCGTGCCGATAATAAGCACGGCTTCAAGCATTGCAAACTGCGATCCGATGCAGCCCCGCGAGCCTCCGCCGAATGGAAAATAAGCGAAGCGGGGCCATTCCGACAGCCCTGCATCAAAACGTTCCGGACGAAACGCTGCCGCATCCCCGAATACCTCGTCATTGCGGTGGATTGCGAAAGGACTGATAATGAAGCTGCTGTTCGCAGGAAAATGATCGCCAAGCATCTGCGTTTCCCGCTCCGATTCCCGAAGAATGGCCCAAGCCGGCGGATACAGCCGAAGGGTCTCCTGCACAACCTGCTTCGTGTAAGTCAGCTCCCTGAACCGCTCATAGGCGTCAAAATATTCTCCGTCTTGCCCTTCCTTAGCTGCACCTAAATGATCCAGCTCCAGATGAAGCCTGCGCTCTACGGCTGGTCCGCGCTCAAGCAGATACCAGGCCCATACAAGCGCATTCGCTGTCGTCTCATGCCCGGCCAGCAGCATCGTCATCATCTGGTCGCGGATCTCAACGTCAGCTATCGGCTCGCCTGATTCCTCCTTCGTATCCAGCAGCAGCCCCAGCAAGCTGTCGGCGTAATGCTCCGGCTCCCGCTTCGCTGCTGCAATGGCGTCGTAAACCATCGCCTCGAGCGTCCGAATAGCCCGTTTATGCGCCACATTCCCGGGAGTCGGTACCGCCATAGGGAGAATAATCGGCGAGAAAATCGTTTTGGCCGATTGCTTAATCGTCACGTCCACAGCGGCAGCCAGCTCAGCTTTATCCTCGTCCACCTCCGTCTTGAACATGCTCCGTGCAATAATGCCAAGCGTCAGCTGCATCATCGCATCATGCATCGCAACGGGTACGCCGTCCTCTAGTTTGTCCGCTAGCTTAAGCGTTTCCTCAACGACAATACCGGCATACGATTGAATCCGCTCTTTATAGAAAACAGGCGTCAGATAGCGTTTCTGATGACGATGGGTTTCCTGTTCGGATGTCAGCAGCCCATCACCGATCGTTCGGCTCAATACGCCGGAGCTTCGGCCTTTACGAAACTGGCTGTCCTGATGAACTAAGATTTCTTGTATAAAAGCAGGTGAATTCACGACAAAGGTAGGCCGAAACGAGCTCGTACGCAGCGATACGATATCCCCAATCGGGAATGCGTCCATCAGAAAGCCCAGCGGGTCCCGTTGGAACTTGAAGAAATTCGCGGCTCTTGACGTTGGTATTAAGGCGATGCGGGTCAAATAGTAGCCCTCCCTCTCCATTCATGATGGCTGATCCTTCCATCATAACCTTCCTCTCTCTGCATCTCAAACTTGCTCGCCCTTCGCTTACCGGATGCCCAAAACACACCCTTCTTTAGATCACATCTCGGAGTCGTTACCATGGTGGCAGCGGTCGACACCGCAAGTAAAAGCGCGACGATGCCTGATCTCTCAAGCACCGGCATCCTGTGTTTGTATTCACCGCTGCTCCGCGTAGAAGCCCTGCAGCAGCAAAAAGAGCGCCAAACTGCACTGGCGCTCTTCTTCTGGATTTACAGCCTGTTAATCATTCCTGAGCGGGGCCTCCTTGAGCGCTGCCCGTTCTGTAAGAAAACGGAAGAATGCCGCAGACGCTTCTGCCCTCGTCACTTGACGCTCAGGCAGGAAATTGCCGTCAGTCAGGCTCATAATATGGAGTCCGACTACAATAGCAGCCTGCCCCCTCTGCTTCACCTTTTTCAAATCCTTGAATGACGTATTGAATAGCTCATCATGCTCCGCAAGCGAATTATAGCCGAGCGCTCTGACGATCAGCTCCGCCATTTCCTCTCGGTTAACCTTGCCTTCCGGGTTAAAGGAACCATCGCCGATATCGATCAAATTCTGCTGAACCGCATCCTGCACATAGACGTAATAAGCTGAGGATGAGCTGACATCAGCAAAATCGGCTGCTGCTTGGTCACTTGCATACATAATCGGCGGGCGTCCGCTGTTCATAGCCAGAACGAGCATCTTAATAAGCTCGCCTCTTGTAACGATCTGGTTCGGCCGCACCTTGCCGTCTGCTACATCAAGCGCTTTGTAAGCGACCATGAGCTCAAGCTCCCGCTGCGCCCAGTGGCCCTCGACATCCATCGCTTTGGGCTTGACAAGTGTGGTGACATCTCCTGTCTCCGTGCTTCTCCATTGCCTAGTCTGTGCATCGAGAAGGACCGACTCATCCATCGGTTTGGGAACGAGACGGTAGACCAGCTTTGTTTTCGAGTCCACATCCCCCGCATCCCCCTGAAGCTCTCCTGATGCCAGCATCAGCTTATATTTCTCCGCAGGAACCGGCTCTCCGTTGATTTGGAAGGAAGTCTCGGTTACATAGGTCAGCTCCAGCTTATAAAAGTTCAACCAGGCGTCTACTGCCTGCTTCACACTAATGACCGGAGGTGTCTGAGCCGGATAATCAACGCCGGACACATTCACCCAATACTCGCGAACATCACCTGTCTGCGCATCAATATTCACTTGAATGCTGTCATTGTCTATGCGCGCGCCGTCTACGATGCGGTTAATCGCGATGGAATACTGGTTATTGCCGTTATTTTGCCGCTCGATCTCGATCTCGCTCGGCTGACGGACAAACAGCTGATTGGCCAGCCAGGGCAGCTGCTTCTTCACAAGCTCTACTGCTTTGGTCTTTGCTTCTTCGTATGTGATTCGCTTAGCGGCCGATGCGTCTGCGGCATTCTCTTGAAACCGGTAGGAGCTGTAGCTCCGGATCACGCCGGTGTCGCTGTCGATCGATGCATGAATGCTGCCGGCTTCCTTGTTCCCATCCTTTAGCTGCCAGCTGATATTCCAGGAAGAACTGGTCACTCCGCTGCTGTCATCCTTATATTCATTATAATTCGCATCAGACTGAACGGCGTCCTGAGGAATCGGGAAAGCATCCTTGATCGCCTGCGCCGCCTGCTCGCGGGTTAACGCTTTACCCGTTTGCGGCTTGCTGCCAAGCGGTTTGTCCGCAAGCGGCGAGGTCTCCCATTGATCCGAGGCCGAATTCGGCGATACCGCCAGTTCACCCGTTACCGCATCTAATGTAATCGGCGCCAAGGAATAGCCAAGTATCGGCTGGCGCGGCGCCTTCATTTGGTAAGGCGTCATATAGAACAGCACCGGCTTGGCAAGTGCTTGGATTTTCGCTGCCGCTTCCTCGAGCGACAGGGAAGGCTTCGTCTGTGTAAACACCAGTTTATCATTCCAGTTAATCTCATAACGAAGCACGCGGCCCTCGCTGTCCACATCCACATCAATGTAATTATCCATGTAGGCGATATCCCCGACCAATCGGTCAAATCGGAGAGAATGAACGACCTGACCATTGAGAGGCGGCTTCAAATCCTTGCCGTAGTCTTCGTCGAAACGAAGCTGATCCTTGTAGCCGGGTGATTGCTTGGCAATAAAGGACAGCGCCACTGTGCGTGCTGCGTCCCGGTTAACCTTAAGCGGATAGGACGGCTTCGCATTGGGCTCCTCCACCCTTGCCTGATAAGAGGTCAGCTGCCCGCTGTCTGCGTCAATGCTTACTTCAATACCGCCCTTTTGCTTGCCGTTCACCAGCTTCACGAACGATAGCCGCCATATATTCCGGATATTGTCGATTCCATTCATGCTGTTGTATAAATTAACATTCTGCAGCTTGTAATCATCCGGGATGCTGACATAACTGCGGGCAAGCGCTTCTGCTTTTGTTTTCGAAACCGATGCGTCTACGGGATTCCCCTCCTTCACGCTGCCTGCCGGCAGGTCGCCTGCACCAGCCGACGGACCCGGCGGTACCGCTGAATCGGCAAAAGCCGCACCTGGCATCGCTGCCGTCAATGCGACAGCCGCACATAATGTGACCAGCCAATGCCTGTTTCCTTTATTCATCTTCATTTGCCTCCCCCAAGAGATCCATGGATTTGTTCAACTATCAGGTTAAACGCATACACTCTGGTAAAAGTTGCATGTTTCCCGGCTGCTGCTAGCTTTAGTTGAAAATGTAGTGAAAACCAAGCTATCACTGACTGCAGCTGTCAGTGATATTGAGATAAGATAAGGTTATAGAGAAGCCCACTAGGAGGGATCAATCATGAAAAAAATCGTATTGATTGCACTAACGGACGGGTTTGCGGACTGGGAAGCCAGCTATGTAAGTGCAGAGATTAACGAGCCTGACACCGGTTATCAGGTGAAAACGATCGCTATTGATCAAGAACCCAAGACGTCGATGGGCGGCTTCCGGGTCCTGCCGGATTATACGCTGAATGACCTGCCGGAGGCCAGTCACGTGGCCATGCTCATTATTCCCGGAGGCACGGGGTGGAGAGCGGAGCATAATCAGCCATTCCGTTCACTCGTGGACCTTTGTTTAAGCCGTAATATCCCGGTTGCTGCAATATGCGACGCGACGACTTTCCTGGGTAATGGCGGGTTCCTCGACCACAATAAGCATACGGGCAATATGCTGGCTAATCTGAAGAGCGGCGCCCCTAACTATAAGGGCGACAGCTATTATGTGGAGGCGCAGTCCGTCAGCGACGGAAATCTCATTACCGCTAACGGAAGCGCAGCGGTCGAGTTCTCGAGACTTATTTTAGAGAAATTGGGCGTGTTGGAAGGCGACAGGCTGGAGGAATGGTATCGCGTGTTTAAGAACGGGTACTTGCCGGCGTGAGAATTACCTGCGGGGATCATGAATGAGTGATTGCCGGCTATTAGATTCAATGGATGACAATCTGGCTGGCTTATACTGCCTCTTCAGCTCAACAATCCCCTCAGACCCTGGCTGCATCTGCTTCGGCTTGCCCGTGTTCACATGCCGCCTCCATCGCCAGTCCGGGATTTTGTAATGACGCCATCCCTGCGCAAAATACTGGATAACATCGCATACCCTGCTATTCTCGTGGGCAATCGTACGGATGTCATTGCTTGGAATGCGCCGGTGACAGCGCTTTTTGGGGATTTCGGGTCTCTTGCGGCGGCAGAACGGAATATGACCTGGCAGGTGTTTGCAAACCCCTCTCTCCGAGAGCGCGTCGCAGACTGGGAGACTTATGCGGCGTATGCCATCGCGATTTTCCGCGGGTATTTCGATTCTTACATCGGAGATCCTTGGTTCACCTCATTTGTAGAAGAATTGAAACAGGTAAGTCCTTTCTTCCGTGAACACTGGGATCTCCACGATATACGGAACAAAGCCGAAATGATCATCGAATTCATCGGCCCGGGTCGAACAAGGCAGCGCTATGATATCAGCTCGTTCTTTGATGTGAACGGCAATAAAGATATTCATTTCTGCGTGTACACGCCAATCGATTAACTCGAATAGCCTCATGCGAATTTAACAATCAACATAACGTACGAAACAAAAAACCTCATGCCCATGGCATGAGGTTTCGTTCAAGCGAGTCAACCGCTTATTAGACTTGGCCTTGAATTTTGTTTTTCAAAGCATCTTTGGATTGCAGACCGACCATTTTATCAACCGGTTGACCGTCTTTGAACAGGATCAAAGTCGGGATGCTCATAACGCCGAATTGGGAAGCCAGTTCCGGCTCTTCGTCCACGTTGATTTTGCCGATTGTCGCTGTGCCTTGAAGCTCAGTGGAGAGCTCTTCAACGATAGGAAGCTGCATTTTGCAAGGTCCGCACCATGGTGCCCAGAAATCTACCAAGGTTACGCCGTTTTCGATGCTTTGGTTAAAGTTGTCTTTAGTCAATGCTACTGCCATATTCAATCATCCTCTCAAATTATAAGTTCTCTTACAAACACTTGTATGAGAAGGGAATACCCGTCACATCATAAATCGAATCAACAATCCTCGCACTCTTGGATCTGGTCCAGCACGTCGGTAAGGGTAATGCCGCTGAAGTAACTCTCAAGCTGCTTCTCCGCTTTGCAAAAGATACCGTCCATCACTTCCCTCATGTTGGAGCCAACCACGCAATCCATATCCGGATCGCCTGAGCACCAACTTGGAATAACAGAGCCTTGTGCCATAAGCTTGTAGATATCAGCTAAGGTGACAACCGCCGGATCCAGCGTCAGCCGGTAACCACCGCCAGCGCCTTCCCTTGTGTTGACATAACCGCCGCGCTTCAAACAACTCATTACCTTGCGAATCCTCGCTGGGTTCGTTGCCACGTTGTCCGCAATCGCTTCACTCGAAGCCATTCGCTCCGGCTTATGAGCCAAATAAACCAAACTGTGTACCGCAATCGTAAATTCGCTGTTCATGCTTAACGGCCACCCCGCTTTATACTGTAATAATATCAGTTACAGTTGTGTTTGTCAACGGCGGCATGTACCTTATTTTGTAACGATTTATGGGATCCTATACAGCCTGCGCCGGAAACAGACGGCACAGGCTGTATTCCGCTTATTGTTTGCTCGGCGCAACCACTCTAACCTCGATCGGATACAGATTCGCTTCGATTTGATCCCGGTGCGGCTCAAACCAGTTCGGCAGCATTAATTTCTGTCCTAATGATTCTGCAGGCTCGTCATTCGCAAATCCCGGCGGATCTGTTGCGATTTCGAACAATATGCCTCCTGCTTCACGGAAGTAAATCGCATTGAAATATTGGCGGTCGATGACAGGCGTTGGATGATAGCCGCTGCTCTCCACGGTATTTCTCCATTCCTCATGCTGCGCAAAATCCTGAGCCCGCCATGCAATATGGTGGACCGTACCAGCTCCGCCGACTCCCCAATTCATATTGGCAAGCGGAACGTCAACCACGTTGCCGATATCACCAGTCGATTGAAACCGCGCATACTCCCCATTTTCAGCAGCTTTGGCGAATCCGAGTATATGCTCCAGCGCATGCATCGTTTGTGCATAGTTGGTGCTGAAGAGAATGGCGCCCCCGAAGCCTTTGATCGCTTGACCGGCTGTAATCCCATCGAACGACCAGCTGCTCGGCGCACCTTTCTCGCGCTCTACGATCTCGAGCCCCAGCCCTTCGTTATCCTTAAACTGCAGATACTCCTCAGAGAACCGGGTTGTTCTTGTCGTTTCGATGCCGAAGCTTGCCAAACGATTTTCCCAGAAGGGAAGCGCACCCTTTGGAACGACATAAGAGGTTACGCCCACCTGACCGCCTCCGATTCTTCCTTTCGGAGAACCGGGGGACGGGAAGAACGTGATAATTGTCCCCGGACTTCCCTGCTCATTGCCGAAATATAAGTGGTACACTTCGGGAGCGTCAAAGTTGATCGTTTTCTTCACCATGCGAAGACCGAGAACGCCGGCGTAAAAATCGACATTGGCTTGCGGATTGCCTGCAAAAGCGGTGATATGATGAATGCCTGCGGTTTGTAATGACATGTGAATTCCTCCTCTATATGATTGATTTCTTATTAGTTTTCTCTAGACCTTACAGGTTTATTTGATCAGCGCATCCAAGGAATAGTCTCCGGCTCCAGTTAAGGCAACCCCAATGACAATGACCAGGAGCACAAGCGGATATTCGTAACCGTTAGCCGTTGCCCAGAGTCCGTTCGCACGATGCACTTTCACAATAGCGCCAACCATCGTAAGTGCAATCAGCACAGCAGCCAGAGGCGTGAATAATCCGGCAGTGAAGAGTGCCCCGCCAACCAGCTCCATCAAGCCGGCAGCGACCGCCATCGCAACACCCGGTTTAATGCCGATCGATTCCATCCAGCCGCCGGTTCCTTTGGGCCCGTAACCCCCGAACCAGCCAAACAGCTTCTGCGCTCCATGCCCCACGAACAACAAGCCCACTACCGCACGAACCAACAACAATCCCAATGCTACCATCACAATCATCCTCCAATAGTTTAATTTTAATAATCTTTAATTTAAGATATCAGATAAAAATAATTCTTCGTGTTCCCTTCTCTTATCCAATTTGTTCGTTCACCCTCCTAAGTCAGGCTCATCGGCTGCCAATCTCGCCTGGTGTTGTCTCAACTTCTCCGGTGTAACATCATCGCCGTTAGGATCATATATCGTAACGTTCAATAAGGTACTCTCCAGAGATCCGCGGAAGATTTCGACGTATTTCTTGCGGAGACTGTCTTGTTCCTCTAGTTCCGCCTGCGATAATCCTTCGGCTTTGGCCTGTTTGGAAAGCTCATTGATTCGTTGTAGCAAGGCGCGCATCGTGATCACTCCTCTTCTTCGTATTGGGTACTTAAGCGATAATTCGTTGTCGTGAACTATCTCTTTATTAAGTATCTTGAATTAAAGATAAATGATTTTAAGGCTTCTGTCAACAGGTATTTTGGCTTTTATTTCAAAATCATTCGGGTTGAGGCTTACAGCAGCATCTCTGCGTCGATTTCACGGGTAAACAAGAGCCCTCGGGTCCGATTCTGAATCCGTGGGCTCTTGTCTTTCTTATCACCATTAGAGGGTCCTCGCTTTTCTATGAGGCATAAGCAGGAATGCGGCGAGGCTCGTCCGGGTGCGCATCAATCGAACAGCTCCAGCTGCTCTGCTTTTTCTGCAGGCTTAACGGTCTCAAAAGCACCCCGAGGCGGAACCTGCCCCAGCATCCGCATGAGCTGCAGCGCATTATCTGCGGCATCCCCGCCGGAATTGTTATTGAACAAGATAAAGACCGTTTGCGACAGCTGCTCGAGACGATGCAGGCGCTCCGCCCAATCTTGAAGCTCTTCTTCATTGTAGCGGTACAGATAACGCACATCCCGCCAATTGGGCTGACCCGCGGATACCCAGCCTTCCGCATTGCGGCCATGCAGCCGGACAATGGTCGCCTGCTCATCTGTCGCCGCTTCAACAATCGGCACCGATCCGTCTCCGGCCTGCGGCTCGTCGCAAACCGTATGCATCCAGCCCTCCCGCTGCGTAAAGTCCAGCGTCTTCTCTCTCATCTCCGGTGCGAACCAGCTTTGATGACGGAATTCGAGCGCGCACGGCACCTCACCCATTTGCTGCTTAGCCTTGCGGATCATATCCACATGTTGCCTCGTGCAATCGAACCAGGGCGGGTATTGAAAGAGGACAGCGGCGAGCTTCCCCGCCTCCTGCAAGGGTACGATAGATTCCCGAAAAGCCTCGAACATCGCAGCTTCACTAGGGAAAGGCTTATAACCGCTGCCCCCGCCCCGGGCATGCCCCGTCATGCCTTGGTAAGCTTTGACCACAAAACGGAACTCCGCCGGCGTATCCTTGGCCCAGCGATGCATAAGCTCCTGTGATTGAACGGCGTAGAAGGTGCTGTCCACCTCGACGCAGTTTAACCAACGCGAATAAGAAGCCAGCTTATTGCGGGCTGCGCCTGATTCTTTATATAAAGTCGGATGGTCCCCCCATCCCGCCAAACCGATTCGAATCACCATCATCACCTCTATTCTATTGTAACCTCCTCCTAAAATTCTTCAAAGAGCCGATATGCTATCCAGCTCTACGGTTAGGAACTGCCCCGGTCCTGTGTTAAAATAAGAACAAAACGACTTCCATGAGGGGATTATGACTAATGCATATTGATCTTTATTCTGACGTGGTCTGTCCATGGTGCCGCATCGGCAAACAAAACCTTTTCCGCGCATTGGAGCTGTGGGACGCCAAAGGCGGCGAGCCAGTCACCATTACCTATCGCGCTTACCAATTAGATCCGTCGCTTCCTGAGGAAGGCCGCGCCTTCGACGAAGCCATGCAGAAGAAAATGGGCGGTCCGGAGACATTGCAGCGGATGCTGGAGCATGTAACCAAAGCCGGCGCCGACGTAGGAGTCACCTTTCGGTTTGACCGCGTAACCCGGATGCCGAACACAAGACTCGCTCACCGTTTCGTTACCCTCGTACCTGAAGCGGATAAGACGGCGGCGGTTGACGCTTTATTCCGTGCTTATTTCGAAGAAGGCCGCGATGTTGCACAGCTTGATGAATTACTGGCCGTTGCACGTGAGCTTGGTTTAGATGAAGATGATATTCGTTCCCGTTTACTTAACGAAGAGGGAAGCACTTCCGTGGATGCCGACATCGAGCAGGCCCGCAAGATCGGCGTGACCGGCGTTCCTTTCTTCGTATTCAATAATAAATATGCGCTGTCCGGCGCTTATCCGGCTGAAGAGTTGATGGGGCTGATGGAGCGCGTGGCTACGGGCGAGTAAATGACTTATGTACAATGACCGGAAGATGGGAAGTAGTAACTAAACTGCTCACCTACCGGTTATTATTTTCAAAACTGGATGATCGCTGCGCTCTCCATCACCTCCTTTCCCAAGGAGGGCGGAGAGCGTTTATTTCTGCTTACGGGATTGTAATTTCCGAATCGAAGTGACCGGAACGCTTCACTTTCGTCTCGAGATACTTCTTATTGAACTCCGAGATATCGCCCCATAACGGGATACGTCCGTCCACATTCATACCTGTGGCCTGCAGCGCATCGAGCTTCTTCGGATTGTTCGTAATGAGCGTTACCGGCTTATCCCGCAGATGTCTGAGCACATGCAGCGTATCGTCATAATTACGCGTATCATCCTGGAAGCCGAGCTCCAAATTGGCCTCGACGGTATCATAGCCCTTCTCCTGCAGGAGATATGCCATCGCTTTGCTGAACAAGCCGATTCCCCTGCCCTCATGATTCGCCAGATAAAATAAAGCTCCCGTTCCATGCGCAATGATCATTCTCATGGATTGATGCAGCTGATAGCCGCAGTCACAGCGTTTGCTCCCAAAGATGTCTCCGGTGTGGCAAATGCTGTGCATCCGGATCAACGCGTCCTCATGGTTGCGGAAATCCCCGTACACCAGCGCGCTCGACTGCTGCTTCTCAGCCAAATTAGATGCGGACAGCTGCTCAATCAGGAACTCCGTTTGTTCTTTATCTCTGCAATCGCCGCTGCTCTTAACCAAATCCTTACACGGCAGCCAGCAGTACCATTGAAAAATATGTGTAAGTCCGTCCAGCTCAACGGGCAAATTAATCGGGCCGACTAAAATCACCGTACCGTTCGTGCTCTTAACCGTCTGTATTTTATCGTCCAGGATGTTGACGATTTGTTCCGCGATCATGTGCATTTCCCCTTCGGCTGTATACTTCAAGTCTACGGCTGCAGCGGCTGCAGATCCTCAGCTTAGTATTGTATACCCGTGTGCAAATATGCCGCTTCCGTCTCTTCCAACATTACCCTTCCGCGCCATAGATCGCACTCTCAATCTTGTCCCCAACTCCCGAATTAGCTGCAGAAGGGGTGTTTAAGTACATCAGCAGCACATTGAGCCGAAGACATACATGGCATATTCGCCATCAAGGGTCTTGAACATGCCGGGCTTGCGATGATTCAGCGTGAAGTACTCTCGACCTTGCCAGCTGGTGAGCGTCAATCCTTCTATTGCAAAAGCTTCCTTCACCTCGTTCAATGTCAATAGCTGATCACTCCCGGTCCTCGCAGGAAGGGTGACTTCATCCGATTCGCCGCCGCTCCGGGCAGCCACAATAGCAAAAGCACCTATAACCGCTATTAGGATCAGGAAGCCTGCAGCGAGCTTTATTTTCATAATGAAATCCCCTCCGACGCTTAACGATTACCCCTTCCACTTGTTTCTCATACAAACGCACACGCAGCTAGACATGGAGCGATGATGGTCAATGATGTGAGCGTGAAGGGAATCATGGAAGCTTAATGAGCAGCTGTCGCTTTGCGAATAGCTGCATTGAGGTTGGTCAAGTTCGGCGTTTGGATCGTTGTGTCATCTGTAAGCTGATACTTTTCCTTCAGCTGCAGGATCCGCGTCACACTCTCGTCGATCCGCTTCTGCGTGATGTCGCCTTTCTTCACACTTGATTTCAATGCCGCCAAGATTTTATCCACATTATCATACCCATGAGCCACTAGCAAAATATCACTCCCAGCCTTAATCGTCCGAACAGCGGCCTCACCCATACCGTAATTCTTAGCGATTGCCCCCATCGTCAGATCATCGGTGATTACAACCCCTTTGAATCCAAGAGTGCCGCGCAGCTCATCGGTAATCACAACTTTGGACAAGGAAGCCGGATAGCTCGGATCGAGCTTTGGAAATAAGATATGGGCAATCATAACGACGTCTGCCCCTTCTTGAATCGCCTCTTTAAAGGGCACCCATTCAAAGGCTTTGAGCTGTGTCAGGCTTTTCTTCACGACCGGCAGCTCCAGATGGGAGTCTACGGACGTATCGCCATGCCCGGGGAAATGTTTAACGACTGGAATAACGCCCGCCGAAGCGATGCCCTTCATCACATTCATGCCCATATCCGTCACCAGCTTGGACGTCGCCCCGAACGAGCGGTCGCCAATGACGGGATTCTTCGGGTTGCTGTTAATGTCCAGGACAGGGGCGAAATCCATATTAAAGCCCATGCTGCTGCTCGCATCTCCCAGGAAGCCGCCAATCTCCGCCGCATATGAAGTACTGTTGGCTTTCCCAACCTCACGGCCGGTCGGCAGCCGCTCGAGCCCCGGCAGCCTGCTTACCCGCCCGCCCTCTTCATCGACGGAGATAAACAGGGGCGCATCGTTGTCCTTATTCCAGCCGTTCAGCTGGTTCACATACTTTACGACACCTTTAGGGTCGGTTACATTTTCTTTGTAAAAAATAATACCGCCCACATGCTGCTGAGCAATCATCCGCTTCGTCTGCTCGCCGGCTGTATTGCCTGCTATGCCGGCAATGATCATCTCTCCCAGCTTCTCATCCAGCGTCATTGCCGCAAGCTGCTGCCGAACCTTCTCACTGACCGCATCTTCCGCAGGCGGCTCCCCGCTCTCACCCGGTTCATTACCGACTTCAGAGCCGGGACCCGGATTCCCTGATGAACCGCCGCCTGAGCCTGAGCCGGTATTCGAGTCCGCATTTCCCTCTCCATTATTCACTGAGTCTCCGCCAGCTCCAGACGGATCCGTCTGTCCTGCCTCGCTGTCCCCATTGCCGGGAACATTGACTTGGTTACCGGACTCACTATTTTGGCCATTCGTTCCTGTTAGTCCTGTATGTTCATTCTGGTTACGATTGCCCTTATCCGCACAACCTGCCGCCAATACACAAGCCAGCAGCAATATGGCCAGTTTAGACTTCCCAGCTCTCATCGATGCACACCGCCATTTCACTTGATGTTCCTCATTCCAATATTCCGCCTTGCCGGGACCTTTCTTCATTGTGTACCTGCAGGCGCTCTTTTATAAGAACGAGTCTATGCTCATTAATGTTGCGACTGTGCCGCTCGCTCCCCTGTCCGCAGCTTTGTATTTTGCTACGGCCAAAACCAGCTTGTCTACCTATTGCCCTTGCTTGCTCTGATGCAACTTACTATTCTGTTCTATTCTTTACCTCCGCTTATTTTCGCTAACCTTGTATTCTAACTCGCTCTCTATTGCCACCAAATTTGAAACTTGGACGCTAATTCCCCATTGCTGCCTATTCGGAACCTGCACGCTAACCTCTATTACTACTCATTCGAATTTTGCACACTAACTCTCCCTCTATTGCTGCCTATTCGGAACCTGCACGCTAACTCTCGCTTACTACTCATTCGAATTTTGCACACTAACTCTCCCTCTATTGCAGCCTATTCGGAACCTGCACGCTAACTCTCGCTTACTAATCATTCGAATTTTGCACACTAACTCTCCCGCTATTACAGCCTATTCGGAACCAGCACGCTAACTCTTGCTTACTACTCATTCGAATTTTGCACACTAACTCTCGCTCTATTGCAGCCTATTCGGAACCTGCACGCTAACTTTCTCTTACTACTCATTCGAATTTTGCACACTAACTCTCCCTCTATTGCTGCCTATTCGGAACCTGCACGCTAACTTTGAACGCTAACCAACCACAGCTTTTTATCCAAACATATCTCAATAGGAATATCTATACTGGATTCTGTCCAGTTATATGCGGCAGCTAGGTCGAGACTCTATAGCTATACTGCATATATCCATTTATTTTAGCCAATAGAACGACTTTGAGCGCCCCAAGAGCATTTTTAAATGGATTTAACCACTATAGGCAATTGAAAAGCCAAATAGGGTCAAAATAACTGTATGGTTTCCAGTATAGCTACCTGCTATTTTCTAATTTCTATCCTCTATTTTCTACCTGCTACCTGCTACCTGCTATCTTCTACCTGCTATCTGCTATCTTCAATGCATAATCGTGCAAGCACAGCCTTCTCTGCAGAGTGTACCTACACGCGTAAGAAAAGCACAAGCAGCCGCCGAGTTTCCTCGGCAGCTGTTTCCTCGATTGCTGTTTCCCCGCAGCTTAAGGTTGCCACGACCCGCCTCAAGAGACGGCGACGCACAGCACAGCTTCCCGTACAAGCTAACTTTTTACCTGCACGCTCTGTGCCTCTGCGACTGGACTGCCCAGCCAGTGGCGGATCATGGCCAGTAATTGCGCGCTGTTGACCGGCTTCGTAATATAATCGGATGCCCCTGCCTCCAAGCACAGCTCGCGGTCGCCTTTCATCGCCTTCGCAGTGAGCGCAATGATAGGCAGCTCCGCGAATTCTTTTTGCTTGCGGATCGCGCGCGTAGTCTCATACCCATCCATGACCGGCATCATGATGTCCATCAGCACAATATCGATATCAGGCGTCTGCTCCAATGAGATAATGGCGTCATGACCGTTTTCGGCGGGAATGACCTTCATATTATGCCGCTCCAATATCGTAGTCAGCGCAAAAATATTCCGGATATCGTCATCGACCACAAGCACCTTCTTGTATTCGATCATCTCATCGGAGGCGTACAGTCTTACCAGCTTCTCCCTCGTTGCATCCGTCAGATTCTCCGCTTTGCGATGCAGGAATAATGTCGTCTCGTCAAGCACTTGAACGAGCGATTTCGCTTCCGTCATCACAACGGATTTCATGAGCTCCTCCAGTTCGTTTTCCTCGCCTGGGGTCAGCTTACGGCTTGGATGGATAACGAGCGGCACATGTTTATGCTTCGTGTTCTTTTGCATTTCCCGCACGAACACCGCAGGTATCATATCAGGCAGATCATTATCAGCCAGAACACAGTCGAACGTCTTGGACTTGAGCTGATTCATCGCTTTGCGGCCCGTATCCGCAGATGTAATTTTCACATCTTTGCCAGCAATCAGCTCGATGAATTGCTGACGGCGCTGTTCATCATGAACGGCTAACAGCAGCTGGCGAACACTTCGATCCGCATCGCTGCTCAGCCGATCCAAGGTGTTCTCAAGATCCTCATTCGTAACCGGTTTGCAGACGAAATCCGATACTCCTTTGCGAAGAAGCTCAATGGCATCTTCCTCGACGGAGATAACGCATACCGGAATATGGCGTACGTCCATATTATTCTTGAGATGTTCGATGACAAGCCAGCCATCCATGTCACTCAGCCGCAAATCCACTGTAATCGCAGCAGGTTTATATCGTACAGCCAGCTCGAGCGCATCCGAGCCATTCGTCGTAATAATGGCTTTAATCCCTTTTTTCCGTAATAAGCCTAATAAGATCTCGTTGAACTTCATGTCATCCTCAACAATCAGGAACACCCGGTCACCGGTCACGATCGAATCGCGATCATCGATGATTTCCTCCTCAGAGTAGCGGGCGAAGCTGCGGGTGCGCGTTGGCGGCGCTACATCGATAACCTCGGGGACATACTTCGCTTTAGGCACCGGTTCATCGGTCTCCACATCAAGCGGCAAATAGAAGTTGAACGTGCTCCCGATGCCCGGAACGCTATAGAGGGTCAGTTCTCCGCCGAGCATAGCCGCAATCTCCCTTGAAATCGCAAGGCCAAGGCCCGTTCCGCCATATTCCCGGTTCGTACTGCCATCGGCCTGCTGGAAGGCTTCGAATATGATCTGCTGTTTCTCAGCCGGAATACCGATACCCGTATCGCTTACAGAAAAACAGAGCACAGTCTTCGCCTTATTGAGCGACTCATTCTCCTCGCTCCAGCCGGAGGTCGCCTTGCGGATTTGCAGCATGACCTGCCCTTGCTCCGTGAATTTGAATGCATTGGAGAGCAGGTTCTTCAGAATCTGCTGCAGCCGCTTCGAATCGGTGGCAATCTTCTGGGGCACGCCAGCTTCCGTCGTCAACCGGAAATCCAGCTTCTTATTGTTCACGATCTGCCGAAACATCCGGTCAAGACCGCCACTTAGATCGGCTATCTTGATATCATTGTACTCAGGCGTCACCGTGCCGGATTCAATCTTGGATAAGTCCAAAATATCATTAATCAGGTTGAGCAGATCAAGCCCCGATTCCTGAATGGTCTTGGCGAATTTCACTTGATGGTCGGTAAGATTCTCATCCGGGTTCTCAGCAAGCTGCTCTGCCAGCAGGAGAAGCGAGTTCAGCGGTGTACGCAGCTCATGCGACATATTGGCTAAAAACTCGGATTTGTACCTCGACGTAAGCGCCAGCTGCTCCGCTTTCTCCTCAAGGAAACGCTTGGCGAGCTCGACCTCGTTGTTCTTGCTCTCCACCTCGGCCTTCTGGATGACGAGCAGCTTCGCTTTGTCTTCCAGCTCTTCATTCGTGTTCTTCAGCTCGTTTTGCTGCTTCTGAAGCTCCTCTGTCAGAGACTGCGACTGGCTCAGCAGCTGCTCCGTCCGTTGGTTCGCCTGCATCGTGTTGATCACGATACCGATCGATTCCGTCAGCTGGTCGAAGAATGCGATATCGATTTCACTGTACCTGCGGAAGGAGGCAAGCTCCAGCACAGCAAGCACCTGTTCTTCGAAAATGATCGGCAGCAGCACGATATTAAGCGGCGGCGCCTCGCCAAGACCCGAAGAAATCATGACATAGTCGCTTGGCACATTCGTGAGCAGAATACGCTGCTTCTCAATCAGACATTGACCGACCAGCCCTTCTCCAGCGCGGAATTCATTGGCCAAATGCTTGCGCTGCTGATAGGCGTAGCTGGCGAAGAGCGCCAGCGTCTGGACGCCGTTCACCGGCTCGTTAATGTAGAATACGCCGTGCTGCATGGAGACAAGCGGCGCGAGCTCGGAGAGAATCATGCGGCAGACCGCATACAGGTCTCTTTGACCCTGCAGCAGCCTTGAGAATTTAGCCAGATTCGTCTTCAGCCAATCCTGCTCGGTATTGATGCGCGTCGTTTCCTTCAAATTGCGGATCATCTCGTTAATGTTATCCTTGAGCGTTGCGACATCGCCGGCCGCAGCCACATCAATGGTCCGGGACAAATCACCCTTCGTAACGGCAGTCGCCACGTTCGTGATCGCGCGAACCTGCGTCGTCAGCGTACTCGCCATATAGTTAACATTGTCGGTCAAATCCCGCCATGTACCGGCCGCTCCCGGAACGCTGGCTTGTCCGCCGAGCTTCCCTTCCGCCCCTACCTCGCGGGCTACGGTCGTAACCTGTACCGCGAACGTAGCGAGCGTATCGATCATATTATTGATTGTATCAGTCAGCTCGGCAATCTCGCCTTTGGCCTCTACGGTCAGCTTCTGTTTCATATTTCCGTTTGCAACAGCCGTGACGACCTTCGCAATACCGCGCACCTGATCCGTCAGATTGGTCGCCATAATATTAACGTTATCGGTGAGATCCTTCCAGATCCCGCCGACGCCCCGTACCTGCGCTTGGCCGCCAAGCTTCCCGTCCGTACCGACCTCGCGCGCCACCCGTGTAACCTCGGAGGCAAAAGAATTCAGCTGGTCCACCATCGTATTGATCGTGTTCTTCAGCTCGAACAGCTCGCCCTTCACATCGACGGTGATTTTCTTGGATAGGTCGCCGTTGGCTACAGCCGTCGTGACCCCTGCGATATTCCGCATCTGTACGGTCAGATTGCTCGCCATATAGTTTACGGTATCGGTGAGGTCCTTCCATGTGCCCGATACATCCTTCACCTCTGCCTGAACGCCGAGCTTCCCTTCCGTCCCGACCTCGCGGGCGACCCGGGTGACCTCGGAGGCGAAGTTACTGAGCTGGTCCACCATCGTATTCATCGTGATTTTCAGCTCGAGAATTTCGCCTTTGACGTCTACGGTAATCTTCTTGGACAGGTCGCCTTTCGCTACAGCCGTTGTGACATCCGCGATATTCCGCACCTGATCCGTCAGATTGCGGGCCATATTGTTAACGCCCTCCGTCAGATCCTTCCATGTGCCGCCGACGCCTTTAACCTGCGCTTGACCGCCAAGCTTGCCATCCGTTCCGACCTCGCGGGCAACGCGGGTGACCTCGGAGGCAAAGGTCGAGAGCTGATCCACCATCGTATTGATCGTATTCTTCAGCTCCAGAATCTCGCCCTGTACATCCGCCGTAATTTTCTTCGATAAATCCCCGTTCGCTACGGCTGTTGTCACAACGGCAATGTTACGGACCTGATTCGTCAGATTGCTCGCCATATAGTTAACGCTTTCGGTGAGATCATACCAAGTCCCTGCTACTCCTCGTACCTGGGCTTGTCCGCCCAGCATCCCAAGTGTACCTACCTCGCGGGCAACCCGCGTGACCTCAGAGGAGAAGGTCGAGAGCTGATCCACCATCGTATTGATCGTGCTCTTCAGCTCCATAATCTCGCCTTTGGCATTAACCGTAATTTGCTTCGATAAGTCGCCTTTCGCGACTGCGGTCGTCACCTCCGCGATGTTGCGCACCTGGTCGGTCAGCGTACTCGCCATGAAATTAACGCTGTCCGTCAGATCCTTCCAAGTACCCGATACACCCTGCACATCCGCCTGACCACCCAGTATCCCTTCGTTCGATACCTCGCGGGCGACCCGTGTAACCTCGGAGGCGAAGTTGCTGAGCTGATCCACCATCGTGTTAATGGTGCTCTTCAGCTGCAGAATTTCACCCTTTGCATCCACCGTGATCGTCTTCGATAAGTCGCCCTTGGCTACAGCCGTTGTCACTTCCGCGATATTCCGCACTTGGTTCGTCAGATTGCTCGCCATATAGTTAACGCTTTCCGTTAAATCGCGCCAGGTGCCTGCAACGCCGCTAACCTCGGCCTGCCCGCCGAGAATGCCTTCCGTACCGACCTCGCGGGCCATCCGCGTAACCTCGGAAGCAAAAGTCGAGAGCTGATCCACCATCGTATTAATCGTATTCTTCAGCTCCAGAATTTCCCCTTGAACATCGGCTGTGATTTTCTTCGACAGATCGCCATTGGCTACGGCAGTCGTCACAACCGCAATGTTCCGCACCTGATTCGTCAGATTGCTCGCCATATAGTTGACGCTTTCCGTTAAGTCGCGCCATGTGCCGGATACACCCTTTACATCCGCCTGTCCGCCGAGCTTCCCTTCCGTACCCACCTCACGGGCCACCCGCGTAACCTCGGAGGAGAACGTCGAGAGCTGGTCCACCATCGTGTTGATCGTGTTCTTCAGCTCTTGAATTTCACCTTTGGCATTCACCGTGATTTGCTTGGACAAATCCCCGTTCGCTACTGCCGTTGTGACCGCCGCGATATTCCGCACCTGATCCGTCAGGTTGCTCGCCATGTTATTTACGCCGTCGGTCAAATCCTTCCATGTGCCGGAAACGCCTTTCACATCCGCCTGCCCGCCCAATTTGCCGTCGGTTCCGACTTCCCGGGCCACACGCGTAACCTCGGAAGCAAATGTGCTCAGCTGATTCACCATCCGGTTAATATTGTTCGCCGTCCGCTGAAACTCGCCGGTCAACGCCCGGCCCTCGAACTCCAGCTCTACCTTCTGGGACAAATCGCCCTGTGCGACGGCATTAATGACGCGAACCATCTCACTGGTCGGCTGTATCAGGTCAATCACGAGCCCGTTCAGCGCTTCGAAGACCGTCTCCCAGGAGCCGCCTGTATTCTTATGTGTGAATCTGCGATTCAGCTTACCTTCCTTGCCGACAACCTTAGCAATCGTCTGCACTTCCACAACCATGCTTTCCTGCATGTCCATGATCTCATTAAAGGTATCTGCAACCTTGCCTGCAATCCCCGTGTGATCATAGGGCATGCGATGGGTGAAATCCCCTTTCTTCAGCGCCATCAATGCATCAAGCAGAAGGCCAGAGTCGATCGCATCAGTCATTACAAGTGGACTATTTTCCGTCTCAGCCATGATTCAACCCTCTTTCGTTAATGTAATTCACGCATTATGGCGTATCGGCTTGCTTGGCGGCAATCGTAAAAACGAACAAGGCTCCCTTGCCCTCCACCGGCGCTGCCCTTATCGAGCCGCCCATCAGCTCAACTAGCGATCTGCATATGGAAAGCCCAAGACCCGTCCCGCCAAATTTGCGGTTCGTGGAAGCGTCGAGCTGGGAGAAGGGCTGGAACAGCTGCTCCATTTTACCCGGCGGCACACCGATCCCCGTATCCCTAACCGCGAATTCGATAATGAGCCTCCCATCCCGCTCTCCGAGCGGTCTCACGCTAATCGTTACACCGCCTTCATACGTGAACTTGACGGCATTGCCAACGATGTTGATCAGCACCTGCCGAAGCCTCGTCATATCTCCAACAATCCTCTGGGGCAACAGCGGATCAATCGATACATTCATCGCAAGCTTACGCTGACGGACTTTAGCCGTGAATAAATCTATGGTTTCATCCAGACACAATTGAAGCGGAAAAGCTTCCTCCTCCAGCTCCAATTTGCCGGATTCCAGTTTCGAAAAGTCCAGTATATGATTAATGACCTTGAGCAGCGCATTACCGCTGGTATGGATAATTTCCACCATCTCGGCATGCTCCTGACTCAAATCCAAGGTAAGCAGCAGATCTGACATCCCGATAATCCCGTTCAGCGGCGTACGAATCTCGTGACTCATCATAGCCAGAAACTCCGATTTCACTCGGGATGCGATTTCGGCCGACTCCTTGGCCTGCAGCAAATCCTGATTCGCCTTCTCCAGCTGCCGGGTCTGCTTCTGCAGCAGCTCGCTCTGCCTGATCAAAGACCGGTTGGCCTCATAGAAGCTCACATAACCTTCAACCTTGGAACGCAGAATTTGTGGAATGAAGGGCTTGGTCATATAATCTACGGCTCCGGATAATTCCACGGTAAAGTCACGCCCCTCCTGACTAACCGCAGACAAAAATATAATAGGGATATGCTTCGATTTATCACGGGTCTTAATCATGCGGGCCGTCTCGAAGCCATCCATATCCGGCATTTGCACATCCATTACGATAACGGCAAAATCATTCTCCAGCAGGCAGCGCAAAGCTTCCCTGCCCGAATAAGCGCGGATGGCATGATAGGACATCCCTGCCAGCGCAGCTTCTATAGCAGCCAAATTTTCAGGGCGGTCATCTACAATCAATAGTTGAACAGGAATCTCCACCTGTCTCTTCCTGCCTCCTTCCAAACTACATCCTTATACCCTTATAACCCTAAAGGGCAAACGGTGAATCATCCAACATGCGGATCTATCTCCAATATATGGTTCAACGTAAAAAAGCGCTGAAAACCCAGCGTTTTCGATGGATTTTCGGCGCTATAGACAGTTGATCAGCTTAAGCTCGCGCAGTCATTTTCCGACTCTTGGTACTGCTCAACAAAACCTTGCGGTAACGCTGGTACTGCTTTTAAGAATCTTGCGGTAACCCTTGAACTGTTTCAAAAAGCCCTGCGGTAAGGACGATCGATCGTCTTCCGCAGGGCTCTTATTTCAATTCAATACCTATGACGTATCCGATTAAATCGTCCACAAGCTCCAATCTGAGCGGCGTTTGCCGATCAAGTCAATCCACCGGAACGTAACATCGAACAGCTCTTCCCTGTAGGACTTCGAGGAGAAGGTATGGTCGCCCTGCAGAATCACTTCCTTGTCGCAGTTGCCTTCCTTGCGGAGCCAGAACATCTTCTGGTAGAGGAAGCAGTAGTCGACCGGTATGATCGTATCGGCTGTACCGTGTACGATCAGCACATCGCCGCTGTAACCGCGAAGCTCAGTCAAGGGTTGGTACTGTGCAAGAGAGTCGGTAAAATACTTAGTCAACTCGTAATGCATGTGGTCGGTTTTCCCTGTCCGGTCAATTTCCTCAATTGCCTTGGTTCCGATGATGTTGCGAATATCCATGAAAGGATGTGCAACCGGCGCCCACAGGACGAGCGACTTCACGCGAGAATCGCGCGCCGCTGTAAGAACTGCCACCGCTCCGCCTAAGCTGTGTCCAATCAAAATAATGCGCTCGGAGTCAACAATATCCAGACTATATCCGTAATCGATGACGGTTCTCGTCTGCTCGATCAGCTCATCAAGCCCGCCGCTCCCGTAGTCGCCGGTACTCTCGCCGCAGCCGCCATAATCGAAGCGGAGCACGAGATACCCGTTCTTCGTTAACCGTTCCGCGGCTTCAACGAACAAACGATCCGTTCCCATGCGGTTGCCGATAAAGCCGTGGCATATAATAATAAGCGGATACTTGCCCGCCTTGCGTTCATTGTTGTTATCTCTCACAGGATACTGCAGGACACCGGACAGCTCCAGTTGGCCGCTCTTTATCGTTATCGAATGATTCATACCGAGCCCACCACCTTATAACCTATAATTCCTACCCACTTTGTTGGGATTAAGAATACCATGCTTTCCCATAGCCGTCAATTGTAATTTTACCTAAAAAGGCAATTTTTAATCGCTGGCCTTGGCGGCGGTTATGAACGCAGCTCTTATCCCATTCGCTTGAGCGCTTCACGCTTACTCAAAGGGGATAACTCTATCCCTGCAACGAACTGTCTCACCGCATCCGGATTCGTTTTGCTGTACTCACGAAGCGCCCAGCCAATCGCTTTGCGGATGAAGAAATCCTCCTCACCTGCACATAATCGGATGAATGAGAACAGCAGCTCCTTATCGGTTCGCCCTTTATATTGAAGCTGAAATAATATCGCCGTCCGCCGCAGCCAGAGATTGTCCGAATGAATCCACTTCTGGGTATAAACAGGGATCAGCTCAGGATAACGCGAAAATAAAGCTCCCACGAGGTGCCCGGCAATCACATCGACCGTATCCCACCACGAGCCTGTCGTGATGATATGTTCAAGCAGCTCTGTCTGTGCAGGCGTTATTTCCTTCACCCGTTTCTCCAGCATCATCAGCGCGGTATATTGGAATTCACGCTCCGGCAGCGCCCAAAGCTCCCGCACCGCCTGCTCCAATTCTTCTCCCGACGGTGCACCGTTCTCCTTCATGAACTGCTTCGTCAAAGCTGAACGCTGCGGCATTTTAATCCCAAGAAACGGGAACTGATTGCGCATGTAGGCAATCATCGGTCCCGCAATTTCTGCATTGGCATGTCCTCGCAGCAAAAGTTCAATTTGCATCGCGTAGGTTTGCGTCATAAGCTGGCGCCTCCATTTACCGTTATATCAACCCCTAGCATTATAGCAAACTTCGCCTAACAAAAAGAAACGGGCCGGCCCGATTACACACTGTATAATGCCAGAACTTACAGCCCCACTCCCTGTAATCGTTTAAGTCGTAATTTTCCAACACGCTGAATATGATCAGGCATTGCATGCCGATCTTTCCCCGCAAGAAAATTGGGTCACATGCTGGGTCACGTGCTGGGTCACGTGCTGGATCACGTGCTGGATCACGTCCGGCTTACGCGCTGGATCACGTCTGGCTTACGCGCTGGATCCCGTGCTGGATCCCGCGCTTGATCACGTTCTGGCTCACATGCTGGATCCCGTTCTGGATCCCGTTCTGGCTCACGTTCTGGCTCACGTTCTGGCTAACGTGCTGAATCTCGTTCTGGCTCACATGCTGAATCTCGTTCTGGCTCAATGCTGGATCCTGTTCTAGCTCACATGCTGAATCTCGTTCTAGCTCACATGCTGAATCTCGTTCTGGCTCACATGCTGAATCTCGTTCTGGCTCACATGCTGGATCCCGTTCTAACTCACATGCTGGATCCTGTTCTAGCTCACATGCTGAATCTCGTGCTGGATCCCGTTCTGGCTCACGTCTGGATCCCGTGCTGGATCACGTTCTAGCTCACATGCTGGATCCCGTCTGGATCACGTGCTGGATCTCGTTCTGGATCCCGTTCTGGCTCACGTGCTGGATCCCGTCTGGATCCCGTGCTGGATCACGTTCTAGCTCACATGCTGGATCTCGTCTGGCTTACGCGCTGGATCCCGTCTGGATCCCGTGCTTGATCACGTTCTGGCTCACGTGCTGAATCCCGTCTGGATCACGTGCTGGATCTCGTCTGGCTTACGCGCTGGATCCCGTCTGGATCCCGTGCTTGATCACGTTCTGGCTCACGTGCTGAATCCCGTGCTGTCTCCTATGCTGGATTTTGTACAGTATAGAAGCTAATATCGGCGCCATGACGTATCTATACTGTATTCCATGCAGTTAAACATCCTCTAAAAGCTTTCCAGCGCTAATTCCGGTTTTTTTAACTGGAAATATCCATTATAGCTCTCATAATAGTCAAAAAACGCTCTAAATAGATGCAAAAATCCACTATAGATACTAATCCAATTGCTACGCCCACCCAGAGGCGATGAACCAGATTCATGCCAGACCAAACCGACAGCCCCGCGAATCGCGCGGAGGGAGAAGGCACACTTCATGAACAGGCTTATTTACATTAAATATCAGCTGAAGCATCCAAAATGGACCCGATCCCTCCTCGCTGTCACTCAGGATAATCCAGAAATACGAGATCACGTTAGCGAATCGCTTATCCAATTTGAATGCGCGAACAGGGTCAAGCTGTACGACGCCATTCTTACCGGCCCTGCCAAGGAACTTCTTATGCTCGAAGCGGATAAATCATTGCTGCCTCTTTTGTGGAATCCGTCAACCTGCGGAACCGGGGACCAGCAAAGCGCAGGCGGTACATCATACAGCTATTAACTTTATTCTTTCTGATCAGCGAAAGAAAAGCCGCCCGCTCACTTCCGAATTCGGAAGCAAGCAGACGGACTCAAGAATGGATGGACATGCAATTACAAATAACCCTGATTGATGAACAGCGGTTAGCGCTTCGAACATGTCTAAGGCACTGGACCGCCCTCACCCTCACCGAAAAACTTACTCATCGCGATAACCATGCTGCCCATCCGTTCCTCCTCCGGAAACAAGACGCGCTGCACACCTTCCTCCTGCACCGCCTCTGCCGTCACTTTACCGACAGCGACTGCAAGAACGGAGCTGCCGAATGCATCACGCACAGCATCCAGCTTCCCGAGCTTGGCTGCGCAGCCCATGAGATATCTAATTTGAACCGTGCTGGTCAACGTTACCGCATCTACCTGCCCGGCAATAATTTCTTCCACAAGCTGCTCTACTACATCTCCCTCAGGAGGAATATGACGGTAGGGCAGCAGTTCCTCACAATTGGCGCCTCGCACTGCGAGTTCAGCAATCAGCCGAGGCGCGGGGTCACCGTAAAGCTGGAGCGCAACGCGGCTGCCGCAAAGATCATAGTGCTCCATCCTTCGCAGCAGACCCGCCGTAGTTCCGTCATCATCTCGGACCTCCGGTGTCAGTCCCAGCTTTCGAAGCACATTCACTGTCTTGTAGCCTCTCGCCGCTATGCGCATTTGCCCAAGCACAGCCAGAAACAGGTCGCTAAGACCAAGCTTATCAGCGGTCTGCATCAGAGCTTCCGTTCCAACACCGGTCGTTAGAATAATCCAATCCGCAGGATGTTCAATCAACGCTTTGAGCTGCTGCTCAATATGGGTATCATCCAGGAAGACTGTTCCTTGAGCGGGTCGCATCAGAGCTGTACCGCCGAATTTGTTGACCATCCTGCCGAGTTCGTCGGCCTTGCGCGGTCCGGTTAAGGCAATGATTTTACCCTCTAATCGAGCCATGGATGGTTCCTCCTCAGATGAATCTAGGATGAGCGATCGTTTTGTGCAGCTAGGAAACTTTTGACTGTACCGTTTCTTCTATCCGAAGAATCACATTGCCTTGTTCATCTACAGTGACCGGGTAAGTCGAGACGCAGCCATCATCCGGCGCTTGAACAAGCCCGTCGTTCAAATCAATTTTCCAATCATGCAGCGGGCAATAGACATGGTGATCACATACCATACCGTCAGCCAGCTTACCTTGTTTATGAGGACAGCTGTTCTCTACCGCCTTCACCTCGCCGTCCGATATCTTAAACAGCGCCAGCTCCAGATTGCCAAGCCGGAATACGCGTCCGCGTCTCTCCGGAAATTCCGATATATGGCCAATCGTTACTTCATTCATTCGTTTATTCTCCTCTCGCAGCTGCTGCTTCTGCAGATACCGGTGCCGCTAATGGTTCAAATACACGGTTAAGCTTGTCGTTCTCAATGATTTGTTTCCATGGATCTGTAGTCAGGCTCAGCGTCTTGTCAATCCGCACGTTCAATGCATCACGATCCGCCTGCTGCCCCAGCGCTTTCTTGATCGTATCCAGACCAATCCGCTGCAGCCATTCGCTCGTCCGTTCGCCGAAATTAGCTGTTTCCCGGTAATGCTGCAGGTACGCGCCGGTCCACTCCATTACTTCCGACTCGGTCTTTACTTTTGTGAGCAGGTCGGCCGCGCGTACCTTCGTACCGCCGTTGCCGCCAACGTAAATCTCCCATCCGCCTTCAATCGCTACGACGCCGAGATCTTTAATCGTCGCTTCCGCACAGTTACGCGGGCAGCCTGATACAGCGAGCTTAACCTTATGCGGTGTGCCGAGACGCTCGAATTTCTTCTCCATATCGATCCCCATTTGGATGGAATCCTGAGTACCGAAACGGCAAAAGGTCGAGCCGACACAAGTCTTAACCGTACGAAGCGCTTTGCCGTAGGCGTAGCCGGATGGCATATCGAGATCCTTCCACATCCCCGGAAGGTCCTCTTTCTTCACGCCGAGCAGGTCAATCCGCTGTCCGCCGGTGAATTTCACGAGCGGCACCTGATACTTCTTCGCGACCTCAGCGATCCGCTGCAGATCCTCCGGCGTCGTTACACCTCCGTAAATCCGCGGAACAACGGAGAACGTACCGTCTTTCTGAATATTAGCGTGGTTACGCTCATTAACGAAGCGTGACTCCGGCTCATCCTCATGCTCCTCAGGGAAAGCAACAGCCAGATAGTAGTTCAATGCCGGACGGCATTTGGAGCAGCCTTCAGGATTCTTCCACTCCAGCACATTCATAACTTCCTTCGTTGTTGTGAGCTGCATCCGTCCGATTGATTCTACCACTTCATCGCGTGTAAGTGTCGTACAGCCGCAAATGCCTTCTTTCGCGGAAACTACGGAATCTACGCCAAGCGTCGTAGTCAGCACAGCTTCAACCAGCGGTCTGCATCCTCCGCATCCGCCGGATGCTTTGGTGCAAGCCTTAAGCTCGTTGACTGTCGTGCAGCCTTTTTCTGTTATTGCGGATATGAGCGCGTCCTTCGAGACTCCGTTACATCCGCAAATAATTTCATCCCCGCTCATCGCCGTTACAAGATCTGCAGGGCTGAGTGTCTTGCCGCCACCGGAAGCGCCGAACAGCACTTCCTGCTCGCGTCCGGTAAAGTCTTCCCCGCTGCGCATAACCGAGAATAGACGCGAGCTGTCAGCGGTATCTCCGAACAGAACCGCACCGACCACTTTTCCATTTTCAAAAACAACCTTCTTATAAACGCCCTTCAGGTCATCCTGTACACGAAGTGCCTTCGTGCCCGGTTCATCGGCGAAACGTCCTCCAGAAAACACATTAACGCCGGACACCTTCAGCTTCGTCGATACGACCGAGCCTTGGTAGCCATCGCTTTCTATCCCGGCCAGCTTCTTCGCCAGAATCGCCCCCTGCTCGTACAGCGGCGCGACCAGTCCATAAGCAATTCCTCGATGCTCCGCACATTCGCCTACAGAGTAGATGTTCGGAATGCTCGTTTGCAGATAATCATTGACGACAATCCCGCGATTCACTTCGATGCCGCTGTCTTTGGCCAGCTGTACGTTAGGCTTAATACCGACTGCCATAACGATGAGATCGGCATCTGCATGTGTGCCATCCTTGAATTTAAGACCCGTTACACGCTTCTTGCCCATGATGGAGTCCGATTGCTTCTCGAGGAGGAAGTTCATCCCTTGGTTCTCCAGCTCCGATTGAAGCATGCGCGATGCGGTTGGATCCAGCTGCCGCTCCATCAGATTATTGAAGATATGCACAACGCTGACTTCCATATTGAGATTGACGAGACCGCGTGCGGCTTCAAGGCCAAGCAGACCGCCACCAATGACGATTGCCTTGCGGTATTTCTTCGATGCGTCGATCATCGCTTCGCAATCTTTAATATCACGGAATGCGATAACCCCTTCCTTGTCCGCGCCTGGCAGCGGAAGCATGAATGGAAGCGAGCCCGTAGCGATAATCAGCTCATCGTATGGAACTGAAATCCCTTTATCCGTCGTGACAATCTGTTTATCTGTATCGATACGCTCTGCCGTCTGTCCGGCATGCAGTGTAATATTGTTATCCTTGTACCAATCCCAATCATTCAGAATAATATCCTGCATGCTCGCATCACCTGCAAGCACCGACGACAGCATAATTCGATTGTAGTTCGGATGTGGTTCTGCGCCAATTACCGTCATATCATAGCGATTCGGATTCAGCTTAAGCAGCTGCTCCAAAGCCGAAACCCCTGCCATCCCGTTACCGATCATGACTAGCTTTCTTTTCATGTAATGATCTCTCCTTATCGTTCTTTACGAAACGCTTAACAGGCTGAGAAAACATAAAAAGCCTACTCTACTCGTCATCATGACCAGTAGAATAGGCTCCATTGCCGGATTTTAGAAGACACATCATTGTGCCGTCGCAGTATTATTCTTTTTTATAATTATAATTGGGACCTTTCAACGTGTCAAGATAGATTACATCATTTCGTTATGTCATATTACATGACATAGAATTGTTTCAATAACCAACCCCCACATTACCAATTCTCCCATTTTTATAGAAAACCTCGACTGTTTATCCAGCGTTCCCCGCAATCAAAATATTTTATGTAAGGTATATTGACATGAACTTTCCCGCTCGCATATAATTCAACTAGGATCACAATGACGTGAATCTCACTCATATCGAGCTTGCACACCGGTGTGCAAGCCGTTGGCAAAGAGGCCGTATTGCAGTTCACTTTGGACTGCGTGCGGCCTCTTATTGTGTTCACGGCCGTTGTGGTATAGAGAAAAAGTAGAATACTGCCGCTAAAATAACAAGAGCAGCAGCCTAACCCTGGAGAGGAGTTTTACCCATGATGGATCGAAAAAGCTTTCTGAAAAGCGGCCATACCCCTTCACTCTTAAGTTCGTTTTTGTATTTTGACACAAGCTTTATGGTTTGGGTTCTGCTCGGCCCCCTCGTCGTCATTATTATGAATGACTACCCCATGGATGCCGCTCAAAAAGCCAATCTGGTCGCCTTGCCTGTGCTTGGCGGTTCCGTTCTGCGTCTTGTACTTGGTTATTTCACCGATGTCATCGGCCCCAAACGGACCGGACAAATCGGCATGCTCCTAACAATGGTTCCACTCGTATGGGGCTGGAAATTCGTTGATTCATTAAGTGAGCTGTACACCGTTGCCATTCTGCTTGGCATAGCCGGCGCTTCTTTCGCTGCAGCGCTGCCGCTTGCAAGCCGTTGGTACCCGCCGCAATATCAGGGACTCGCGATGGGAATCGCAGGCGCCGGCAACAGCGGTACGGTATTTGCCACTTTGTTCGCCAATCGGCTTGCCCAGCATTACGGCAGCTGGCATGCCGTGTTCGGCCTTGCTCTGATTCCGATTATCCTTATTTTCATTGTCTTCTCGATTCTGGCCAAAGACAGCCCTAATCAGCCAGCACCGCGTAAACTCACTGATTACGGTTCCATACTTAAACAGCGTGACACTTGGTTGTTCTGTATCTTCTACGGCGTCACGTTCGGCGGATTTGTCGGCATGTCCAACTACTTAACGATATTCTTCAATACCCAATATGGCCTCAGCCCCGTTCGGGCAGCAGACTTTGCAACGATTTGTGTTATTGCAGGCAGCTTGTTCCGTCCAGTGGGCGGCTGGTTAGCAGATAAAATCGGCGGTATCCGCATGCTGATGACTCTGTATGGAGTCGTGGGAATCATGATGGCCTGCATCTCCACTCTTCCGCCTCTTGGCCTTATGATTCCGCTTCTCTTCATAGGGATGATGGCGCTTGGTATGGGTAACGGCTCTGTATTCCAGCTTGTTCCGCAGCGTTTCCAAAAAGAGATCGGCATTGTAACGGGTATTGTCGGAGCTGCCGGCGGTCTTGGAGGTTACTTCCTTCCAAAAATCCTTGGAAACCTGAAGCTCTCCAGCGGCTCTTATACGCCTGGTTTCCTTATTCTAAGCGGGGTTGCCCTGCTATGTATCGTGATCATCTTCATCGTACAAGGCGCTTGGAAAAAAACCTGGATCGGCAATGGCGGCAAAGCGATTATCGACCAGTCCTCAATCAAGAGCACAGTCGCATCCTAATGTGACCAAACGGAGGAATGATTATGGCAGCCGCATCGCCCATCGCTGCGGAACCGAATAAGAACCGAAGTAAGTCCCACTGCTGCTACTGCAGCATGCAGTGCGGTATCGAACTCCTTCGAACAGATACGGATCTCGGATGGGAGATCAAGGCGAGTCCTGATTTTCCTGTAGCGACGGGCCGATTATGCCAAAAGGGACTGCATGCCTTGGGTCACGTCGTTCATGAAGAACGTCTCTTAACCCCAATGCGGCGGCAGTCCTTTCCTTCGCCAGGGGTCCCTTGGGTCTCAGCGTCCTGGGATAATGCGCTTCATGATATCTCCTCCCGCTTGAAATCAATTCAGCAGCGTTATGGTCATGATGCGGTTGCAGTCTTTGGAGGCGGTTCACTTACGAACGAGGTTTGCTATCTGCTTGGCAAATTCACGCGTGTTGCCCTGCAATCCAAGTACGTCGATTACAATGGCAGATACTGCATGTCCTCGGCTGCCGCCGCCCAGAATCGCGCTTTCGGAATTGACCGGGGCTTAAACCTGCCGCTGGATGATATTCCTTTAGCCAAATATATCATTCTGGCGGGTACAAATATCGCGGAATGCCAGCCGACGATGATCCCTTATTTGCTCGACGCCAAGAAACAGAAGGCGATTATCGTTACCATTGATCCGCGTCAGACATTGACTTCCAAGATTGCCGACATTCATGTGAATCTGCAGCCGGGATTCGATTCTGTTTTCGTTAATGGGCTGCTTCATGTCATTATTCACGAGAAGTTATATGATCAATCGTTTGTGGAGTCACATACAACAGGGTTCGAGGAAGTACGTCAAGCCGTAGAGCATTTCTCACCGGAGACGGTGGCTCTGTATACCGGGATTCCAAAGGAAGTCACCCGCACGATAGCGCGCGGCTTCGCTAAGGCTGAGACCGGTATCGTGCTTACTGCACGCGGTTTGGAACAGCAGATAAATGGTGTTGAACATACGCTGAGCTACATCAATCTCTGCCTCTTAACAGGGAAAGTCGGAAAACCCGGATGCGGCTTCGGGCCCGTCACCGGTCAGGCGAACGGCCAAGGCGGCCGCGAACATGGGCAGAAGGCCGATCAGCTGCCAGGCTACCGGATGATTGACGATCCGGAAGCACGTAAGCATGTCGCTGCAGTATGGGGCATTGAGCCGGAAGAGCTGCCAGGCAAAGGTGTATCCGCCTACGAGCTGTTCGACAAGATTCATGACGGCGAGATCAAAGCCATGATTATTCTGGGCTCCAATCCGCTCGTATCGAGCCCCAACAGCGCACGGGTTGCTGAAGCGCTGCAAAAGCTGGAGCTGCTCGTTGTGAGCGACATGTTTGAGACGGAGACGGCAGCTTACGCGCACTGGCTGCTGCCAGGCTCCTCTTTCCTTGAAGCAGAGGGGACGTTAACTAATTTAGAGGGCCGTGTCTTTCATCGCCCCCGCGCTTTTCAAGTGCCGGGTGAGGTCATGGAGGATTATAAGCTCATCGGAAAGCTGGCTGAGAGGCTGGGACGGGGTCAATATTTTCAATACGATTCGCCGGAGGCTGTATTTGAGGAGCTGTGCCGGGCATCAGCCGGCGGCAAGGCGGACTACAGCGGTACATGTTATGTCACAATATCACGCAACTAGAAAAGCCTTATGCACCAACGGTTTCAGCGTTTTGAGGTATCGTTAGCTGACGAATAAAATTGGGGTTTCTCTTGGTCACGTGGGGTCACTGGTGGTCAACATGAACACTCCGAAACCCCTAATTCATTTTGTATTTATTTGGCAGTAGTCAAGGTGCAGTTACATCTTAAATAGTAGTATCCGTTTACCTTTATTGTTTCTTCTGAATAATCCTGCAAAACCCCCATGTCGTCCAATTCCCCACCAATACTTACTTCAATATTGGATTGAAAGTAAATGCAATTATCAAGGTCAGCGTCAGTCCGTATTACTTTTTTCATTCGTAATCACTCCACCTTCATTATTATAAAATAAGAAACACCAACCAAACGTGTATACACGTAATGGCGGTGCTTCCGCTCAATGAAATGGATGATATTTACTTGGCTTAATCATAACCTACCTGTATTTATTTGTAAATAACCTGTTTTTAAGAAGGGAAGGATTATCGTTGCTCTATGTCGAATTTTGTTTGAATGAACAAATGGTACTGAAATTCATGTTGTGGAAGGGATGATTCAAAAATGTTTATTTGTTCTTGCGGCGGCGTAATGCTTGTCAAAGAAATTGAAGCATACCCAAAGGACTTAACTTCGAAAGAGAAGTTGGAATACGAACGAAAATGCACAACTGAGTGTCCGAATTGTAATACCGTATTGCATGACCAAAAGTATGACTAAAAAGAAGGAGTTTTTTATTAGGAAATACGTTTGCCATATTGGATAATTAAAAAGCACAAGTCGAGAAATACCTCCAAAATAGAAAACTATAGTGTAATAAAAGTAAGTCCGTGATAGAATGGAAAAAATAAGTAATTAGAATCATGGAAAATAGTACATAATCTACTGGTAAATCAAATACCATAATATTATGGCTTTTACCACATCTATCTTGGGGGAATGAAATAAATGAGCGGGGAAAATCAAGAGCTACTCCAAAAAGGGTTGAGTGAAGATGAACTTAACCTAATTATCGAAAAGGCAAAACACTTTTTTAGAAATGACATTGTTCCAAGTCACATAAAAAATGCTCAAGATTGCCGAGACCTTAGTTCTTTTAGGTTAAATCCTTTCTTAGACAAGTACAAGGCTACTTTTATTACAGGAAATGATGACCCAAAAAGTATAGCAAAAGCTCTTGTGTATCCAAGAGTAATTGGAACTTCCCTTAATACCATCTTTGGTAGTAAGTTGCAAAAATTTTGCAGCGAAGTATTAGAAGGGTTTGCATCCGCCATACCGGGACTAGATATTGAGTTTATTGACAAACTAGACGGCAGAAGAAAGTACTGTCAAATAAAAGCAGGTACGAACACCATAAATGCTGACGATGTTGATACAATAAAAAGTCATTTCAAAGGGATTAAAAATCTTGCGAAAACCAATAATCTAAACATTGGATTAAATGACTTAGTTATTGGTGTTTTCTATGGAACACCCAGTGAGCTAAGTGGGCATTACAAAAGACTTCAACAAGACCATCCTGTAATTGTGGGCGTAGAATTTTGGCAAAGACTTACAGGACATGCTGACTTCTATCAACGGATTACAGATGCTATTGGTGATGTAGCATCTGAGTATGATGGTTCTGCTCTTGTTGAGAATATTATCAATGCACTTGCCAAACAAATTGAGGATAGTTTAAAACCATAGTTTAGCTTTAGAAAAAAGTGGATGTTATCACAACATCCACTTTTTTTTAATTTAATTGATTGAGAACATTCACAATAGAAAGTCCTACTGCTTTACCCATATTTACTGGTACTGCATTTCCAATTTGCTTATAAGCATATGCTGTGGAACCTACAAATTCCCATTCATCAGGAAAGCTCTGTATTCTAGCATATTCTCTAACTGTAAAAGGTCTAGTTTCATCTGGATGGCATCTTTCTGTTTGTTTTTGAGCAGGAGAACATGTTAGAGTCAACGAAGGCTCATCCCAGGATAACCTCCTAGCCATTCCAGTTCTACCTCCACCTGAGTAATAGCTTTTCCCCATATATTCTCTGGCTAAATCGTCGGCTAAATCTCTCCAATAGCCACCGGGAGGCACAAGTTCAAGAACTTTTTTCTTGGAATCTGGATACTTAGCTCCATCGGACTTAGGTACATTCTGTAAAATATCTCTAAGGGTAAGCTCATATCCATATGGTTTAGGAAATTTATATGTTACATTGTTTTTTTCAACTAAGTCTTTTCTGATTCCTACGATAACTATCCTTTCTCTTTTTTGAGCAACATCATAGTCTAATGCCCTTAGAACTTTCCAACGGACTTCATATCCAATCTCTTCAAAGACTGACAACATTGTAGATAAAGTTTTTCCATTATCATGGTTTACAAGTCCTCTAACATTTTCTGCCAAGAACATTTTTGGCTTTAAATCCTCGAGGATTTTACCGTAATAGTAAAACATAGTACCCCTTGCATCATTTAACCCCATCTTTTTACCTGCATAGCTAAATGCTTGACATGGGTATCCACCAGATAAAAGGTCTATCTCTCCTACAGAACTATCAATAAAGTTTCTAATGCCTAGTTCAGCAACCTCAACTATGTCTTTCTCAAGTACGTTCCAATTAGGTTTGTTTTTTCTGAGGGTCTTACATGCAAACTTGTCAATTTCAACTAATCCATTAGAATGAAAACCAGCTTTCTCAAGCCCAAGCGCTAAACCTCCTGCTCCAGCAAATAGCTCTACACAATTATATTGTCTTTCTGGTCTAACATCTCTAACTTCAATAAAATCTTGCTCACCTTTATCATTTAAAATAAAAGCTGCTTCATTTTCAGTTTCATCAGTAATGCCTTCTTCTAACTCTAATTCAATTTGTTCGCTCTCCATAATTTCCTCAATATCAACGCTTAGCGTTTCACATAATTTCACAGCATTTGATTTAATAGGATTAAAATTAGGAGATAATAGCATGGATAATTGATTTTTTGTCATTTGCATTTTTTCAGCTAATTCTTTTTGAGTACTTATGCCGAGCTTTTTCATATGTACCCTGACTTTATCTTTACTTATTGTAATCATTTATGTAACCCTCCAAAAAGTTAAAGAAATACTTTAACACTACGAGGTTATTATATTTGAAAACTCTTGCCTAGTCAATTATTGCTAGGGTAGAATATGATAGATATAAACTAGTTGTTTAAAAGTTTAAAATAAAAGGGGAGTCAAGAAAGTGGACGAATTTAAGAAGGCGCTGGATATTGCAATAGACGCTTGTATTAAGTTGGGTGAGGAATGGGATAAAATCGAAGAAAGTCAATCTGACAAACTTTCTGAACAGTATCCATTTAATAAGGATTTTAGAGAAGTTCTCCACGATTTACTCAATTGGAAAGAAAGTCTTAATAAAGAGTAATAAATCAGGCTTCCAATACGGTTGTCCTTATTTTGTATCTGTGCTTATTCTATGTATTAAATAATGCCATTTTTAGGTGGAAGCAGTGGTTGGAGGACAAAATGGGAATTGATATTTTCAGTATTTTTAAAGAAATGAAAGAATCGGAATTAGTTGAAGTCTACGGGGTATGGTTAAGTGAATTAAAAAAAAGAGGAATAATACGAACAAACAATGTTATTGGAGAACTTGGAGAGTATTTGGTAATTAAACATTATAATAAGACAACAAGATTGCCCAAATTGCAAGCAGCTCCAACTGGCACACAAAACATTGATGCGATAAGTATAAATGGTGATAGATACAGTATCAAAGCTACTTCCGGGAAAGTAACTGGTGTTTTCTACGGATTAAATGAACCAAATTCTATCGAAGAAGAAAAACAAAAATTTGAATATGTGATTATAGCAATATTTGATAAAAACTTAACCCTTAATGCTATTTACCAAATGAATTGGAAGACCTTTTTGAAACATAAAAGGTGGCATAGTCGCATGCGTGCGTGGAATTTATCTATCACACAATCTTTATTAAAGGATTGTGATTTTATTTATGAAGGCAATAGAAGTGAAAGTGAAACCATATTATAGCTGTTGCGGCAAGCTAATCATACTGTGGTTCAACGTCTTTGATTTCCCATTTTTCATAACAAAAAAAATAAGGCAACAGTTTGACCGTCACCTATTTCTGCTCTTATATTTCAGCTATCACGCGTGTTCCGTCGTCTACAAATCGGATTCCGTTCCCGTATCTAATACGGTTCTTTATGGCAAAAACAATATAAAAAAAGTCCCCCAATAATACAAAAAACGATATTAAAATTGTTACTTCAGCCATCACAAGAACGACATTAAAATAATTATTCTGCCAAAAGAAAGATAATAAAATTGAAAACAAAATTACAAAAAATAAAAAAATTAAAATTGGTGAAATTGTTATACATACAAATTGTAGAAATCGCTGCTTTCCGTAGACCCTAACATTGGGATGGCTTGGTACAGGAGGTCGTCTTGGATTTATCCGCCATAAACGATTTAAAAGCGTCCACTTTAAATCCACTCTAGCTCTAAATCCCAAGTGTCTTGCCCTCCAATAATGAAGTTTCTCGTGCAATGGAATTTCTAAGAGAAAAAAATAAAATAAATAAACTATTAAGAGAATAACTACCAGAATACGTTTGTCGTACTGATTTGGCATGGAAAAGCACATAAGTACGAATAAAGCAATAATGATAATGTAAGTTGTGATTTTGAAAACTCTGGAAGAGCTTAAATCCAAATCATCTACCAATGTTTATTTTCCCCCTATTAAGAATTTTGCCTTCCATATTATAACAAATGATTTTCTGTACGAATAGTAGATTTGATGTTCATAACCTTTTTAAATCTGTATCGACTTTTAATTGCCTTAATAAATGAGCAAAGAGGAAAGCGGTGATTGTTATGACAAAGGCTAAGGTTGATGTTGAATACTTTTCCAAGAGAGAAAAAGAATATGAAGATTGGTGCAAGGAACATGTTGACGGTTATGTGTTCAATCATGCAGGAGGAAAAACGGGCAACGTTCTACATAAGGTTGGTTGTTGGCATCTGACGGTTCCTGCACGCATTGGCACTTATACAACCCGTTATCCGAAATACTGTTCAGATGATTTAACCGCAATATCTGAAAAGGCAGATGAAAAAAGCAAGCCGTATGATTGGCGACGGTGTAAGGCTTGCCCTTAAATAAAGGCTATGTTATTCTTTGTTGTTGATTTATCATTAAGCTAACAATTTAAGGAGTTTTTTTATTTTTTCATTTAAATACAGATTGGAGAACGATAATGAAAAAGTTTGTGAAAGAGGTTTTAACTGATACATTACATGATGTAAGGGAACATGTAAGGGAATCAGAAAATACACGAATGGCTAAGGCATTTTACGATGGTTACGATAAGGCTACTGATATTTGTGTGGGAATTATAACTAAAAAAATTGAAGAATTGTTTAGTAAAATCAATTCTGATTCTTCTCTATCCAAACAGGAACAATTCATGCTGTTAAAGCTGAATGAACTCAAATCTGAAACAGAAAAAGAATTACGAGACTTCTGGAGTGGTAATGAGTAAGTAAGCTGGAGGGGACTAGTATTTTAAAATGTGCTTCATGCGGGTCATCAGATTCTTTGTTTGATGAAGTTCAAAAGAGGAAAAGTTATTGCAAGTTCATTAAACTATAGTTGAATCACCCACCTTAAACATGAGGTGGGTTTCTTTTGCTCAAAAATCAACATTCAATGATAACTGAGCCTAAATAAAAAGAAGCGGTTGGATTCATTCCGCCGCTTCAACAGTTTCCTTTCTCTTTTTCCACCAGTTGTCTTCTTCTTCCAGTAAAAAGCCGTAAGTATCGGTCTAATTGCAGTTCTTCTTTTTCCTGTTTCTCCATGAGGTCACGTCCTTTCCAGTTGTACTTCCCATGATATAACACGTTTGGACAATGCGCTATCCTTTTACGACATATCGTAATTTAACGTTGGGGTTCACGTTGACCCCCGACTTTCTAAAAATTTTGTATGTATATTCTGAACCACTATTGCAGGGGCAGCTATACCCCTTCCCCCCCCCCCGTGTACCCCCCCTTATGTGTTCTTTGTCCAACGTCAAGCCCTGTGTGTCCCTGTGCTGAACGTTAGCCCAATGTGCAGACAATCCCACTGTGATATTCGTAAGCCCTGTATGCCAACGTCAAGCCCTGTGTGAACGTGTGAATAAGTATGCAAAGATATGCAGAACCATGACTGTACATAACATCTTCCTGTTATGTTTTGATTGTAGTTGTAACGGTGTATCAAGGTGTATCAGCGTGATTACAAGGGGCTTTCTCGGCTATGTCGTACAGTTCCATACAAGGTTTACAGGGCTTGTGGTGACTAAGAGGGGAAACAGTCCCATACGTTGAATACAGTCGCTTACAGGTCAATTACAGGGGTGACATGGGAAGGCAACGGTAAGGGAATGGGAACGAATGAATAATACAATGGGCAGCGATAATAACAGGATTGGCAAAAGGTCAAGTGGGAAATTCAGGGGGCAGGACGTGCAGGGCAGGTTTAACGGAGATTTAAGCAGTTACCCAACGTTAAAAGAACTGGGGGAAATCCAGTCTCATCAAGGGATTTAGACGTTTCCACCTGCCCCCAATAGTTTCATTAGATGAAACCAAGTGTGTCCAGTGGGCAAACGAAACCGCACTTTTAGACAAATTGAGGACAACGAAAAAAGAAGCTTGAAGGAAGGTTTTTCACCTACTTCCCCCAAGCCGTTCAACCATTCTATTAAGTTCTTCTTCTTCTTTTTTATTAGTTCCAACGGTCTTATCCTTATCCTTACCGTTGAGATTTTCAGCGAAGCCATTCTTTATATTATCTTTATTCTTTTGTTTATTCTTATTAGGAGGTATATCCGTACCTGTGGGATAAGTCGATTTATACCTGTGGCTTTTGATTTTTGTACCTATGGCTTCACTATCCAGAGGTATATCCGTACCTGTGGCTTCATGTGAATTGAATTCAAATTTTCCCAATCTGGAAGGGGGCAGGATACGATAAATGTTGTAAGGTTGCCCCAATGGATTCCGTCCTGTGTCTTTCAGTTCAATCACGTGTTCACCGTTGAAGCGGTAATGAAGCAGACCTGATTCTTTATGAGTCAACCACTTTCGGACGTGCGCCCCATCCGTAAACCCAGCTTCCTTGCATAAGGTTTCTTGTGAAACAAATGCAATACCTTTTCCGTCTACGTGGGAACAGATGGCAAGCAGTAATTTCAAGTGATTCCCATGAAGGTCTGCAAGTAATCCCGAATCAATAAAGTCATTGTATAATTTTGAGAAAATGGGGGATGTGTAAGAATTATTCATTGCCGTTATGCCCCCTTGTGAACCCCTGCTTGTTTGACGATTCTTTCAAAATATTCACGTGCTTCCAACGGTAATTCAGCCCCGAAACTATCCATAATCTGACTATACAATCCATCATAATTGAACCCAAGCTGTGCTTTTCGTTGCTTGTCCTTAGCTTGTTCCAGTGCATTCAGTGGAAACTTCATGACCTGCTTGAATTTCTTGTTTTCATCCTTGGCAAACACACACCAATGATTATTTTTTAGGTAAACCCCAAAATGGTCTGAACTAGAAACGTTATTTCTGCGGTTGCGTTGATTCACCCAAGCAGGAACACACCGTAAATTATCGTTAGTATTTATAGAAGGATTGTGCAAAGGGAAATGGTCAACTTCCAAATCTTCTGGGCAATTTGTGAGCCAACGAGCAAGAACCATTGTCCGTTTTGTTTTCTTTGAATAGAAGCGGTAACGTATAGCCCCACTGTTTGATTCATAAGGGTATATACTGAAAACATTGTCAATGATTCGGGGTAACTGTTCCAAGCTTACAACGGTCTTACGGAATCCACCTTTGTATGGAGTTGTTAGGTAAACTTTTCCTGCTTTTGGGTAAACTGAATACATAAAATTTCCATGATATAACATCATAATTGCCCCTTTTTGTGGAATAGTAAAAAAGATGGGAAGAAATCCCCATCCCAACGTTATTTGTTTTCAATCAAATTGGTGATTATTTGCATTTTCAGCGGTTCGGGAAGGTCTGCAAGCTTGCCAATGTTGCGGATAAGTACCAAGCGTTCTTTCAATTCGGTTTGTGCGAATGTCAAAGTAATGCCCCCTATGAATAATGGATTGGTTTGACTAAAAATGTCCCTGTGGATACCTTGTAAACGTTGTTCTGTGGGGTAACCATTTGTACTTCATACGAATAGTAACCAAGCATGACCAGTGTTGTATTGTGGTCAAGAGAGGGAAAGGAAATAATGCCCTGTTTACCTTTTGAGTCGGTTACCAAATACTTTTGGTCAACTACACAAACACCGTCACCCTTGAAGAGGTGAAGGGAAGCGAAACACCCAGAAATGTCTATCACTTCATCATGTTGATTGGTTATCGTAAATTGAAGGGCTTCCAGTGAATCCCCTGCATAGAGGGTAAACGGTTGGTTTACTTTCATTACCATTTACCCACTGCATTACGTTGCTGTCTGCGTTCTGCGGAAGCCTTCTTTTTGTTCTGCCGTTGTCCTGCGTGACGACGATTTTTTACTTCTGTAACCTTGTCACGATTTTTCTTGGTAAACGTTGACAACATTTTATTAAACTGTGTTTGCTTGTCCATCGTATAAAAGCCCCTTTTGGTTGAATTGAATAGAAAAGAACGCACTTGTTACGGTGCGTCCCGATAGATAACGTTTTAGGGGACGTCACCTAGTTTTTAGAAAAGTCGTTGTAAGGGTACAATTCCACTTTCGTGTCAAATCAGAAGAAGAAAAAATAGTGCTTTTTGAACTGGAAGCCCGAAACCAGTTGGTATTACTTACCCTTTGGTTTTGTGCTTGCTATCGTCACTGTAACAGGTGCTTTTGCCATCCCGAACACCCCCCTTCAAAGGTAAAGAAGTGCGGTTTAATCGGTGGTGCTGTCTGCGTTATCGGTAAGCAATTTTTTGTATCCCCACGAAAGAAGGCGAACGGCAGAAGCATTTTCAACGTCTGTGGAACTTGGTTCAACAGTCTTGGCTTCCTGTTTCTGCTTCTTGTCTTCTGGGTAACCTTGTCTTAACAGTTCACGTGCAGTCTTGTTTTCCATTATTCAGCACCGTCTTCCGTAATAGGATTTTTCAAGAAGTCTTCTGCGTCTTTGGTTTTCAGAAATACCTTGCCATGCTTAACAAAGGCTTGAACCCTTGGCAACATTCGAATATTTCCAGTCAACATATCTTGAATTTCACTTGGTTCAATGCGTGTCGTTGTATCGTTTTCCCCAAGGGTTGCACGTGCGCCAACGTTTAACACTGGTGCGGAATAACGAAGGTTTCTGTTTTCTTCACGAACACCTGCTTGGTATCGAACGTTTTGAACTTCCTGCAATAGTTGGGAAGGTTCAGCTTCCGAATTCTTGACCTTTGCCAATGCCCCAAGATACATAATTTTTGCCCTGTGCACATCTTCATGCAGGGGGAGAATCGTTTCATCGTTGAAAGCGGAAGCGTACTGCATATAAGCCTTTTCAATTTGTGGAATCAGCTTGGCAAGTTCCCGTTTTTTTGCATCTTCAAGCGTGTCGATAACGTCCGAAACGTCTTTCAATTCGATGTTCAACAGGGAAAGCTTTTTCTTGCTGTCCATAACGTTTCTATTGGAATAACCATTAGTTCCCATTGACACCTGTGTAACCACGTTTTGAAACGTTGCTTGTGCTTCGGTAACCGTTGCTTGAAGTGTTTGCCGTTCGGCTTTCAGTTCTTGCAGACGTGCTTCAACGTTATTGGATTTCTTGGCGAAGCCTTCAATAAGTGCTGTCAATTCGTTTTTCTTTTCGTTCATCATCGTAAAATAGCCCCTTTATAGTTCGATTATTGTAATGATGGTTTTTCCGTTGCCTTCAACTGTGCAAGCAAGGTTTCAATTTCTTCGTCCTGCGTTTTCTTCAACGGTTGCTTCTTTGGTTCAGCGTTGTCTTCAATTCCAAGCTGCTTTTTCAGCAGGGCAATCTCGGAATTTATACTTTCATTTGACCTACTATCATCGGGTTGATTCACGTTTACTTCCATTTCAGAAGCGTTCAATATTCCCATTGTTTTCAACCATAATTCTGTCCATTTGGGAACTTTGCCTTCCAGAGCTTTTTTGGTAAGGACTGACAAAACATCATTAAGACTTTCCTTTGCAACAGCAATGGCTTGACCTGTAATGAATTCCTTACCTTCATCCGAAGAAATCCACCTGCGAAGCTGACGGTCACTAACTTGGAACTGTTCAGCAATCTGCTTTTGAGTGATTCCCAAGGCTTGACGGTTCATATACAAGGTCAAAGCTTCCATTTGCGTGGGAGATAGTTCAGTCATTTATTTCACCTGCTTTCCATTTAATTTCATGTGTGATTCCAGTAAAGCAATAATTGTGCGTTCGTTCGTAACGGAATTGAAGAAGCTTTCCAACTTTGCTTCAACGTTAGGTGTAATGGAGCAGTCACCGTTTTCGATTCCGCAAAGTAATTGCTTGGAAATTCCAATCTTTCTTGCTAGTTCCGTTTGCTTCATATTCAAGTTCAAGCGGATAATTTTAATGTTTTGACCGTTCAACCAATTCATAGTTTTTTCCACCACCTTTCAAAGTAGATTCATATATTCAGAAGTACAACCAATCAATCTCAAATAAAAGAAGTGTGGAAGCAGTTGCTAAACGTGGTCTTGCTTATATGACTGCACATTACAGGGGGTAAGTGGCTTTCATTCATAAGCAACTGCTTCCAATCTTCATCTTTCGTTGTCACCGTGAAGTGACGTACATACAACCAATTGGAAGTATAAAAAAGCAAGGGGCAAAGCCCCAAGCCCTTTATCGAAAGGAACAAGAAATAAGGAAAAGAGGACGAAACCTAATTTCCCATTCCGTTCTATACTATAAGGCACTACATGTAACACTTTTTGAATTTCCCCAACGGTAGCCCACTCCCTGGAATCAGTCCCCACTTGACAAGGCAGCTATGGGAAATTCCACGTCAACTCTATGGGAAACCTATGCACCCCTATTGACCCGAAACTTCCCAGTAACAAGAACCATAAAACTATAACCAACTTATAACTAGAAGTTACGTGCCAACGGTAACTGGTCAAAGTCTGGGCAAGCACCGTTGCTTCACTATAAAGTCCCAGAATCCAACGTATGCTTTTCGTGTGGTTCATCGTGTCTTTGTCTGGGTGTGACGATTGAAAGCCCTGTGAAGCCGCTGGAAGCCCCACGTACCGCACCTCTTACCGTTGCAAAATGATACGGTAACTCTTTGGCGACTTCCCTTGTCCCCGAGGGCTTCACGTTCTACCGTCTGATAACACGACGAAAGCACCAGAGAATTTCACGAACACCCTATAATGAAGAAACTCATTTGAAAAAAGCCCTTTGCAGACAAGCACCGTTGAATCACTGTACCCCACTGTAAGCCCAGAAGCCCACGTAAGCCTTCCTACTGGTTCAACGTGTCTTGATGGTGTAGCACCGTTGAAGTCCACTGTGAAGTCCCTATGAATCGTGTTCCTTCATATAATACCGTCTGACCTTTGACCACTTCGGTTGAAGGTCTTTTTGTCGTTCCAGAAAAGTTTGTCGCTGTGAAATGTCCCGAAATGACTGCCCCCCTGACATGTATTCGTGTAAGCAAAAAACCGTACCGCACAAGGGAAAACGGTACTGGAGGAAATTTCAATGTCCCAAATCGGGCTTCCTTCCTGCATTGAAGGGTGTAAGACAAAACAACCACAGGGGGAACACACAGATGATTAAACTTTTCAAGGGCAACAGCAAGGAACTGGAAGCAATCAAGAAGATGAACGGAAAGGTTACACGCACCGAACCGACACAGAAAGCCATTGCCAATTACGGCAAGTCATACAACAAACTAATTGAAACCGTTGGGGGTGTTGCGTAATGAAGAACCGCACCCAATACGAAGCCGAATTTATCGCAGACCTGTCTTCCCACGTGAACCAATTGGAACGATTCGGGAAGATAGCCATGAAATTGAACCAACAAGATTTGAAAGACCTTCCATGTCAAGCTGAAATTATTGAACAGGTTGAAGGGTTGATAAACGCTTATCAATCGTTGAACGGTATCGACCTTTATTCAGCAAGCAAGCCAACACAAGCATCAAAAAAATATAAGGACTGTCTGGATTTATTGGGAAGTTATTGCATGGCTTACTTTATGAAATCACAGAACTCAAATAAAAAAGATGAACCTTCGGCAGTAATTTCCCACCACAAGAATGAACGGAATTTGAAACGGTATGAAGTTGAATTCAAGCCACAGCACAAAAAAGTAATATCGCCTTCTATCCAAAGAAATCCAGAAGCTTTGGAACTGCTTGCACAAGACCCAACAGATGAACAGATTGTTTTCACTGGTGCAACACTTCAAGCCATTCGGGAAGGTTGTGAAATGACACAAGATTTTTTAGCTGACGGTGTGGGTATGTCCAAGAATTATCTTTCTGCAATCGAACGTGGTGTGAAGCCACTAACCGCAAAAATGAATTTGAAAATCATTGACTTTCTGACCAGTAACCAAGCCATTTCAATGCAGGTTTTACAGTATGCACTTTCCAAACTACCACAACCACAAAAACAGGGGGCTTAATTATATGAACTATATCAACACGACATGGAACGTCTATACAGGGGCAAAGACGGAAGCCAAAAAGTTTTCTGAAAGAATCGTATACAAACGACTTGAAGACCTGCCCGAACTTGATAAGGTTAGAATTGCAAGGTATTACGAAATGATAGAAGCCGATAAACTTGACAATCCGAAGAAGTACAAAAGTAAACAAGACCTGCCAATAACCAAGTAGTGCTTCAAACAGAAAAAATAACCGAAAGCAAACAACGGCTTCCTGCTTCTGGGGGAAGTCTGTTTTTATAAATGGAATATTTTATGGGATGTATCACACTGGACAATGTACTACAATAGTTTCATGGATACATTGTCATGGATACATACATCATAGGGGGAACATAATTTGGATAAAATTAAAGTTGTGGCATATTGTCGTGTTAGTACGTCAACGGTTGAGCAGGATAATTCATTTGAAAGTCAGAAGTCTTATTTTCAACGTGAAATCACGAAGAACCCCGAATATACCCTGTACCGAATCTATGCCGACAAAGGAATAAGCGGAACGTCACTGAATCGCAGGGAAGAATTTTCTGAAATGTTGCACGATGCAGGTCTTGATGAAACTAAGATAAACCAGAAGAAAACTGTTTTCACCGCTTCTTCACGTGAACCACGCTTTCACAAGATATATGTCAAGAATACAAGCCGTTTTGCACGTAACGTTATGGTCATTGATATTTTGAGGGAACTATTGAAGAAAGGTGTTCACGTCTATTTCTTGGACATAAACCTAGTATTCGATTCTATTGATAAAGAATTCATGTTGAACCTGTTCCTTAACTTTGCCCAACAGGAATCAATTGACAAGTCCCAGAAGGTAAAGTCTGGAATGAAGGAATCTGCACAAAAAGGTGTAATCTTTACCAACAAAAATTTATACGGTTACACTTACAGCACCGAAACACGTGACCTGACGATAAGGGAAGATGAAGCCGAAGTAATCCGCAAGGTTTTCACGTTATATTCAGAAGGAATTGGAATCAGACGGATACTAAACATATTGGAAGCCGATGGTATACGTGCAAGAAGTGGCAAACCTTTTGTGGCTTCCTTCATTAAACGTCTTCTTTCCAACGAAAAATATATGGGGACACTGGTACGGAATAAATATGAAACAGGTGCAATCTTCAATAAAATATCACCAGTGGTCAAAGATGAATCAGTATGGCAAGTTTTTGAAAATCGTGTTCCAGTAATCGTATCTAAAGAATTGTTTGAAGCTTGTAACAAATTACGTTCTTCCAAGGTTAGCCACGTGAACCAAAAAGGTGTGTATCGTGGGGTAAGTGAGTATGCAGGTAAGATATATTGTGCCAAGTGTGGAAACACGTATACACGAAACATAGATGAAGGCAGAGTGTTTTTTAATTGTGGTTTGAAGAAGACCAAAGGCAAGAACGCTTGTGATGGTCTGAACGTTAGCCTTAAAGTGTTGGAAGACATGGTTGACCAGATAACAGCAGACGGTGTGATAAGGTCGTTTGCGCTTCAAAAGGGACGTGTGTACCACGAACTAATGAGTAGGATTGAATCGCTACAGGAACACATAGACACCCCTAGTGACGATGAATTACAGGTGAAGACGAAGGAACTTGCGGATGCTGAAACCAAGGGAAAAACGTTGACAAGACTTCTTCTTAATGAACAGATTTCCGAAGAAGAATTCACCGAACTCAAAAAGGAAGTGGACGATAGGCAGACGGTGCTTAGACATGAGATAAAAGAATTAAGCAAAACGAATGAACACCTGACACGTGAAATTGCCGTTATCGAAGACAAGGTAAAACAGCTTGAATCGTTGGAAGTCAAAACGGATTACAGCAGGGAAGAAGTATTCGATTTGATAACGAAGTTCACCGTTAAAGAAGACGGTTCTGTGGGGTATCAGTTGGGATTATTTAGTGAATTGTATGCAGTCTGACGTGCCTTGCGGTACGTCTTTTTTATACCCATGACAATGTATCATAAATTGGATGTCTTATGCCCGCCTTCAAGAACATCAGGGTTTGTTCTGGCCGTGCCCGGCCAAGGATCACCCCGGTACGCCGCGTATGTTCGAGAACCTCAGCTTCTACCACCCTGATAAACGCGCTAAGCTTCACGGTATAGCACCCGGCAGGCCCGCAGAACTAACCGATCGGCATTATCCCTATATTCTAAGTACGGGCAGGCTCGGCAATCATTACTTAAGCGGGGCGCAAACCCGCCGGACTGCAGCGCTCATGAAGAAAGCGCCCGTTCCCGTTGCCGAGATTCACACCTCGGTCGCTGAGCGAATTTTACTTCGCATGGGTGACCGAATTCGGCTGACGACCAGGCGCGGCTCTCTTATTCTGGATTACAGAATATCGCCGGACATTCATCCGACGACGATATTCGTCCCCTTTCATTGGGGCGGGGAGCATTCCATTAATGCGCTTACGAATGATGCGCTGCATCCGGTTAGCCGAATGCCCGAATTCAAAATATGCGCCACCCGCATCGAACGTGTCGCAGGAGACTCCGAGTAAAGGAGCTCTTGAAATAAATATCGCGGGCGCGGTCCGTTCGGCGAACAGGCGAGGCCAGACCACTCCCACTTGTTTGCGCCGCCTGCGCCCGCATCCAGAAGAAACGGCTGTCGCTTGGCATGAACCGATCGTGTGATGAGCACACACTGCGCTTCGTGCCATCCTCTGACGATTCGCCCATCTCTTCTAAAAACCGACCCCATAGGGGTCGGTTTTTATATCTTCATACATGCTGACACACAGATGTCAAGCAGCTATCGCATCTCATGACCGCGGCCAAACTGCTCATAAGCTTCCCGCGTATTTAAGTTGCGAAAAGCTTCTTCCTCAAGTGCAGCCGGTTCAATTAATTTCGTAAGAAGCTGATCCAGCATGCGCATCATACGAAGCTCCCCCTGCTCCAGTTGGCGCAGGAGCTTCGGCACTGCACGGGTATGATAAAGCGCATGGAACGGCTGCTCCGGCGTTCGAATCACTTCCGAATCGGACTCGTAGCTTGCCGCCACCATTCGCGCATACAGCGATTCCGATAGGCTGGGCATGTCACAGGCAAGGACGAAGACGTAGCATTCCGCTTGTATAGAGGATAGACCCGCATGCAGCCCGGCTAATGGACCGCAGCCTGCAAATTGATCGTGCGCATAGCGGATTAATTCCGGTTCACCGAAACTGCCCAGCGCTTCCCGATATCTCGCCTCTCTCTCCGAATCAGCTACCGCCACAGTAATTGCAAATATACCGAGCGATTCCATCCGGTCTATAATATGTCTGAGCAGCGGCTTGCCGGCTATATCAAGCAGCGCCTTGTCCTCTCCCATACGCGAGCTCTGTCCGCCTGCAAGTATAAGCCCATGAATGGGAGTCCATGATAAGGACATTCCGTTTCCCCCGATCCCTTTTCCTATAGACTGTTACACTACGTATTTACTCCTAAGTATAGTTCTAGTTAACCCTCTGGAAAAGAGTTACACGCAAGTTGTTCAGGCGACGGGGGAAACAGACGTATTCGCGCTGATTCAACGCTGCGAATGGACAGGTAATGAACATCTAGTGCTCTAACGAGCTTCACCTATGATTTACGGTAACCTACCAGCCTTAACATGTACAACAACCCAAGGAGGTTGAACCCAAATGATGACACGCAATACAGACAACAATTCCAAATCGTTGCCGCAGGTTATTGAAGGCAGACGCTCGATTCGCAAACTAACCGACTCGCCTAAAGTCACCAAAGAACAGATCGAGGAGATCATCAGGCTCGCTCTTCACGCTCCCTCCGCCTTCAATATGCAGAGCGGACGATTAGTTGTTCTGCTGGGAGATCAGCACAAGCAGCTGTGGAGCATCGTTACCGAAACACTTCGTGCTCGCGTGCCTGCGGACAAATTCGCTGCAACCGAGGAACGCATGCATGGATTCAGCAGCGGAGCCGGCACCGTGCTGTTCTTTGAAGACCAGACAACCGTTAAGGAAACACAGGCCAAATCCCCTCCCTCCTACCAGATGCATTTTGAAGCCTGGTCTCAACAGGGCAGTGCGATTTTGCAATATGCGGTTTGGCTTGCACTTACCGATCACGGCTTAGGCGCTTCGCTGCAGCATTACAACCCGATCATTGATGAAGAAATTAAGCGAAAATGGGATATTCCGCAGAACTGGTCGCTCGTTGCTCAAATGCCGTTCGGCCAGCCCAATGAAACGCCTGGACCGCGAACTTACTTGCCTTACGAGCAAGTTGTGAAGTGGCACTCTTAAGCCTGCCCGCCGTAAAAAGCTGAATATCGACATTCAAAAAAGCGTACCTCGCTGTTCTTAACGAGATACGCCTTTTGCTATTGGCTATTGATATCATGCCTGCCCATTACCCGTCCCGCTCCCCGGAAGCTAAAGTCCGATAAACAGCGAACGGTTATCTGTTCTACTATGCAGGCTCCCATTGATGAATTACCTATATGGGTACCTGAATTCGGCACCGAATTAAACACTAGTATTGATATAAACAATCGCAATGTGGCGTTGCATGAGCTTGGCTGCCCAAACATCGACAGTTCGATCAGACAGGCTTGGCCGCCACATCCACACCAACAGATTTCAATAGTACCCCGTGCAGCTCCCTGTGCGCGATGTGGCATTGCTGAGCTTGGCTACTCCAAGCTCCAACAATTCGATCAGACAAGCTTGGCTGCCATATCCACACCAACAAATTTCAATAGTACCCCGCCCAGCTCCCTGTGCGCGATGTGGCGTTGCATGAGCTTGGCAGCTCCGAGCTCCGACAATTCGATCAGACAGGCTTGGCTGCCATATCCACACCAACAAATTTCAATAGTACCCCGCCCAGCTCCCTGTGCGCGATGTGGCGTTGCATAAGCTTGGCTACTCCAAGCTCCGACAATTCGATCAGACAGGCTTAGCCGCCACATCCACACCAACAAATTTTCAATAGTACCCCGCCCAGCTCCCTGTGCGCAATGTGGCGTTGCATAAGCTTGGCTACTCCAATCCATCATCTATACTGGATATTTGCACTTATATAGCGCTCTCCGCTTCAAATTCGATTGCTATACTGGATATCTCCAGTTATTTCTCCCTAATTTAGCTTCTAAAGCCCTATAGGGGGCGTTTTAGCTGTATGAAATACAGTATAGCTTCGACTTTGATCCAACACCTTCCCCTATACTGTATTGAATACAGTATAGGCTTCGGAGCATCTCTGTAATTTTCGGGCTAACCATAGCGTTTCTTAGCGTCGTGGAACAGCCAGGAGGTACGTGCCAAGAGAGCTTCACGACGCACCTGGTAACGATTCAAATTAGCCTTCTCAGACAGCCATTTGTAGTAGCCGCTCCTTGAAACCTCTAGCACGTTACACATCTTCTCCATTCGAAACTCGGAGCGATGATCTTCGATGAATTGGAACCTTAGTTCCTTTCTTTCCCGAAGATGTGCAGCGCCTTTTTTAAGATTTCAAGCTCCTCACGTAAATCTGCATTCTCACGTTCTTGTTTTTGCTACTCGGTCTCCATATTACGCAACTGTTGTTCCAATTGACGAACTTTATTCTGGTGAAGCTTGGACTTCCGCCTGCATCTCTGCCTGAATCTCGCTACGGTACTTTTGCTTCCATGAGTGCAACACACCAGCCGAGATATCCAGTTCTCCAGCGATCTCCGGCATCGACTTTGATTGTTCTAGAATGTACTTTACAGTTCTCTTTTTGAACTCTTCCGTGTACTGATTGCGTGGCTGTTTTTCCATACAAGACACCTCTCCTCGTTAATGTAATTATCTATTTACACTTAACGGGTGTCCACTTTTTATTCTAGCTCCAAGGCTTCTTTCCCACAAGGAACAGCGAACGAGGGAGCCTCTTAGTCTGACGATAGGTTGGGCGATTTGCAGCTTGTCGTTTAATCCAACTATAAGGCGGGCGATTTGCAGCTTGCCTCTTTATCCGAAGATAAGGTGGACGATTTGCAGCTGAAAGCTTGTAGCTTTGTGCTAATAGCTTGTAACTTACAGCTTGTGCTTATTGCCTATAGCATGTAACTTACAGCTTGTGCTTATTGCCTATAGCTTGTAACTTGCTTCCCTTACGCCTTCGCGTCGAATGAGCTTTTCAGCGAAACGATACGGTTGAAGACGATTTTTTCCTTATTCGTATGCTTCGGATCGACGTTGAAGTAGCCGTGGCGGAAGAATTGGAACTTGTCTTGGCCTTGCGCTTCCTTCATATTCGCTTCGACGAAGCCTTGCATGATAGTAAGCGAGTTAGGATTGATACATTCCAGGAATTCCTTGTCGGAATCTGCCGCCTCATCGGTCAGCAGCGGCTCGAGCAAGCGGAATTCTGCCGGCGCAGCTTGCGAAGCTTCCACCCAGTGAATGGTTCCCTTCACTTTGCGGCCGGTAAAGCCAGATCCGCTCTTCGTCTCTGGATCATACGTACAGCGAAGCTCAACGACCTTGCCTGACGCATCCTTAATGATCTCTTGGCAGGTAATGAAGTAGGCATGCTTCAAGCGCACCTCATTGCCAGGGAACAGGCGGTAATATTTGCTGGGCGGATTCTCCATAAAGTCTTCTTGCTCGATATAGATTTCACGCGAGAACGGAATTTGGCGGCTGCCCATCTCTTCATTCTCAGCGTTATTCTCGGCATCCAGAAACTCCACTTGCCCTTCCGGATAATTCGTAATGACAACCTTCAGCGGATCAATGACAGCCATCGTGCGGGGCGCCTTCAGCTTCAGGTCCTCACGGATGAAGAACTCCAGCATCCGCTCGTCAACCACGCTGTATGCCCTGGCTACGCCAATCTCCCGGCAAAAAGCGCGAATCGCTTCAGGTGTGAAACCTTTGCGGCGCAGACCGCTGATTGTCGGCATGCGCGGATCATCCCAGCTCTCGACGATGCCTTGATCAACCAAGGATTTTAAATAACGTTTACTCATAATCGTGTTCGTTACGTTTAGACGGGCAAATTCATATTGATGCGGCTCCGATTCCATCTCGCATTCTATGATTGTCCAATCATAGAGCGGACGGTGATCCTCGAACTCCAGCGTACAGATGGAATGCGTCACACCCTCAATGGCATCACCGATCGGATGCGCATAGTCATACATCGGATAGATGCACCAGTCATTTCCAGTCCGGTGATGGTGAGCGTGGGCAATCCGGTACAGTGCCGGATCGCGCAGGTTGATGTTCGGCGAGCTCATATCGATTTTGGCGCGGAGAATACGTTCCCCGTCCTTGAATTCACCTGCACGCATTCGGGCGAACAGGTCGAGATTCTCTTCCACGCTGCGGTCCCGGTATGGGCTGTTCTTGCCCGGCTCAGTCAATGTGCCGCGGGTTTCCCGCATTTGCTCCGCAGTCAGGTCGCATACAAACGCTTTGCCCTTCTTGATCAGCAGCACCGCACGGTTGTACATTTCTTCGAAATAATCCGATGCAAACCGCAGCTCATCCCATTCAAAGCCGAGCCAGCGCACATCCTCCTGGATGGCTTCCACGTATTCCGTATCTTCTTTAACTGGATTCGTATCATCGAACCGCAGGTTTGTTTTTCCGTTGAATTCATCTGCCAGCTCAAAATTCAGACAGATCGATTTGGCATGTCCGATATGCAAATAGCCGTTAGGCTCAGGCGGAAACCTGGTTATGACTTCTTTCACTTTACCGGCCTTCAAATCTTCCGCAACGATATTTTTAATAAAATTTGAGGATGATGTCTTGTTCTCCACGGTAACCAACCTTTCCCACGCAAGTTTTTATCCTTCTATCATACACAATTTTACGAGTGTTTATAAATAGGAATCTTGACATAACCGCTTTCATAAATATACTTAAGTTAACTAACAAAAGTATATTCTCCAAGCCGCAGCACTTGCACACTCTAAAATGAAAGGGGGGATCCGCCAAAATGCCCGATGATCGCGAGTCTTCACATGAGCTCATCCGTGCCCTCAGGCAGCTTCGCCACCTCAATTGGGGCGGCAAAAGACCTCTTGACGGCTGTTCGCCCAGCGAAACGATGATGCTCTTCTGCATTCACCGCTGCTCCAAAACGAATGAACTCGGGTTAAAAGCATCCGAGATCAGCAGCATCATGCGCATTACCTCACCCTCAGTAACCCAAACGGTGAATGTCCTAGAAGCTCGAGGCCTGCTCGAACGAACGGCCGATCCGCTTGACCGCAGAGTCGTACGCATTAAACTCACTGCTGAAGGCCAGCGATTAACGAAAAAAGCCGAAGATACTATGCACGAGAGAATGCAGGGCCTGGTTGAACACCTTGGCAAAGTGAGAAGTACGCTCTTGGTCCAGCTGCTAGATGAGGTCGTTCATTATTACGGAGGCGTAGATCCAGCCCCTTGTCCGGGCCGAGAATCCCAAGCTAGTCCATCCCACAAAGAAGGTGAATAGAGACTTATGATCAAGCTGCTGCGTATGTTAAAGCCTTATCGCGTGCCGGTTATATTCGTCCTAGTATTCGTCTTTATCCAATCCTTATCCGAGCTTTACCTGCCTACGCTCATGTCTGATATCGTAGACAAGGGCATTGTCGGCGGCGACACCCCGTATATCTGGAAAATCGGCGGCTTCATGCTGCTCGTTGCGCTGGGCGGCGCAGCCTGTTCCGTTGGCGCAAGCTTCCTGTCCGCCAAGGCGGCTGGCGGCTTCGGCAAAGATCTTCGCAGACGCATATTCGGGCATGTCGAGCAGTTCTCTCTCCATGAATTCGATAAAATCGGCACCGCCTCCCTGATTACTCGAACAACAAATGATATCACTCAAGTCCAACAGGTGCTCACCATGATGATGCGGGTCATGGTTATGGCGCCGATGATGTGCTTCGGCGGTATCATTATGGCGCTGTACAAGGACGCCACGCTATCGCTGATCATTATTGCAATCGTGCCCCTGCTCGCCCTTGTCATATACGGCATCGTAAGCAGAGGCGTTCCTCTGTTCAAAGTGATGCAGGTGAAAATCGATAAACTCAATCTCGTGCTTCGCGAGAATTTGACGGGCATCAGAGTCATTCGTTCCTTCAACCGCATCAGCCAAGAGCAGACACGCTTCAATCATGCCAACCAGGACCTGACCGATACCTCCATCAAAGTAAACCGGATTATGGCATCCCTGATGCCGATTATGATGCTCGTCTTAAACTTCGCCAGCATCGGCATCGTTTGGTTCGGCGGGCTTCGCATTGACAGCGGCAATATGGCTGTTGGCGATTTGATGGCTTTCATTCAATATGCCTGGCAGATCATGTTCGCGCTTATCTTTGCTTCCATGATGTTCGTCATGATCCCGCGGGCTTCGGCATCTGCGCAGCGTATTAATGAAGTACTCGATATGAAACCGGACATTAAAGATCCGTCTTCCCCAGCCGCAAACCCGGCTGCCAAACGCGGTTCGGTTGTGTTTGAAGATGTTTCCTTCCATTACCCGGGTGCCGAGATGGCCGCTCTTTCAGGCATCTCCTTCAGTGCCCAGAGCGGTAAGATCACTGCCATCATCGGCGGTACCGGCTCCGGTAAATCTACGCTCATTAATCTGATTCCTAGATTCTATGACGTAAGCGGCGGTACAATCCGCATAGGCGGCGCCGATATCCGCGAGCTCACGCAGCAGCAGCTGCGCGCTAAGATCGGCCTTGTTCCGCAGAAGGCCGTCCTCTTCACGGGCACAATTGCCGACAATATCCGTTACGGCAAAGAGGATGCGTCGGATGAAGAGATTCAGCATGCGGCTATGGTCGCGCAGGCAAGCGAATTCGTGTCCGAGATGAAGGAAGGCTTCAACTCCATCATCGCACAGGGCGGAACGAACGTATCCGGCGGCCAGAAGCAGCGGCTGTCCATTGCAAGGGCGCTTGTCCGCAAGCCGGATATTTACTTGTTCGACGACAGCTTCTCAGCGCTCGACTTCAAGACGGATGCCAAGCTGCGCCACGCACTTCGGGATGAAACGGGCGATGCGGCTGTCCTTATCGTCGCGCAGCGGGTCAGCACCGTCATGGATGCCGATCAAATCATCGTGCTCGATGACGGCAAAATCGCAGCGATCGGGAAGCATCGCGAGCTTATGCAATCATCAGAGATTTACCGTGAGATCGTGACGTCACAGCTGTCTGAGGAGGAGATCGCATGAGTGAGCAGCAGCGAGGTGCCGGAGCACCCGGAGGTCGCCTTGGCGGAGCCCCTCAAGGCCCGGGCCCTGGCAATTTTGGCTTTGGCCCCGGCGGACGCGGCGGCCCTGGCGGGATGATGGGAATGCCCGTCCAGAAGGCCAAAAATTTCAAAGGTACCCTTAAACGGTTAACGGGCTATTTGAAGCCCCACCGCGGTGCGCTGTTTGTCGTGTTTGCAACCGCCGTGCTGAGTACCGTATTCTCCATCCTCGGTCCGAAAATTATGGGTAAAGCAACGACCAAGCTCTTCGAAGGGCTGGTCGCGAAGATGAAGGGCGTGCAAGGAGCCAAAATCGATTTTGGCTACATCTGGCAGATTCTTCTCGTCTTGGCCGCACTCTATATCATTAGTGCGCTGTTCAGCTACATTCAGCAGTATGTCATGGCAGGCGTTGCCCAGCGAACAGTCAACGATCTGCGCAAGGATGTGAATGAGAAGCTGGCGAAACTGCCGCTCAAATTCTTCGATTCGCGGACGAACGGCGAGATTCTGAGCCGCGCCGTCAATGACGTCGATAATATTAGCGGAACGCTGCAGCAAAGCTTAACGCAGCTGATCACCTCAATCGTCACCTTAATCGGCGTCATTGTAATGATGCTGACTATCAGCTGGGTCATGACGCTGATTACCATAGTAACGCTCCCGCTTTCCTTCCTGGCGATAAAGATGATCGCGGGGCGGTCGCAGCTGTATTTTAAAGGGCAGCAGAAGTCGCTTGGGGAATTGAACGGCCATGTTGAGGAAATGTATACAGGCCATCCGATCGTGAAGGCTTTTGGCCATGAAGAGAAATCGATCCGTCAATTCGAAGAAGTGAACGAACGGTTATATGAATCCGGCTGGCGGGCGCAATTCGTCTCCGGCATGATTATGCCGATTATGGGTTTCATAGGAAACATAGGCTATGTATTGGTCAGCGTTGCCGGCGGTATTCTCGTGCTGCGCAGGTCGATCGAGATCGGGGACGTCCAGGCTTTCATCTCTTATTCCCGTCAATTCTCGATGCCGATCACCCAAACCGCTCAAATCGCTAACATTATTCAGTCGACGATCGCATCCGCGGAGCGTGTATTCGAACTGCTCGACGAAGAGGAGGAAGTGGCTGAAGCCATAGATGCTGTCGTTCTTCGGAAAGAGGACCGGAGCAAGGTGGCTTTGGCGAAAGATACGGCCCCCGCAAGCAGCAATACGCCTGTCAGTGGAGCTGCGAAGATCTCTGCGAATGTGATTCCGATGCCGAAAGGCCATGTGGCTTTCGAACACGTGAAATTCAGCTACAAGGAAGATGCGCCGCTGATCGAAGACATGAATATTGACGTGCTGCCCGGTCAAACGATCGCCATTGTCGGCCCTACCGGCGCAGGCAAGACGACGCTGATCAATCTGCTCATGCGGTTCTACGAGCTCAATAGCGGAGCAATTACGATTGACGGCGTCAACCTTACACAATTCACACGCGGCGATCTGCGCAGCCTGTTCGGAATGGTGCTGCAGGATACGTGGCTGTTCAATGGAACCATACGCGATAATATCGCTTATGGACGAAGCGGCGCATCGGAAGAGGATGTGGTGCAGGCTGCGCGCGCAGCGTACGCCGATCATTTTATCCGGACACTGCCTGAAGGCTATGACACCGTTCTTAATGAGGAAGCATCGAATATCTCGCAGGGTCAGAAGCAGCTGCTGACAATTGCCCGTGCGATCTTGGCTGATCCAGCCATCCTCATTCTCGATGAAGCGACGAGCAGCGTCGACACGAGAACCGAAATTCAAATTCAGCGCGCGATGAACATGCTGATGCAGGGCAGAACGAGCTTCGTCATCGCCCATCGCCTCTCTACGATCCGTGATGCCGATCTGATTCTCGTCATGAATCACGGCACTGTGATTGAACAAGGCACACATGAGGGGCTGCTGGCTCAAGGCGGCTTCTACGCCGAATTATATGAAAGCCAGTTCAGTCAGAAACCGCAGCAGGAAGTCATCTAAACCATAGAAGCCCGCATGAAGCGCCGCAATCGCCGGTCGGCTGCCATGCGGGCTTCTTCATTTTCATTATTTTCAAGCCAAATGGAGGAAATTGGGTCTGCTCTGGTTAATATAGTTCTTAGGAACCAGGAGGGATTGGCATGTTTAAGCGCATCAATTGGGGATTGATTGCCGGGTTAGTGTTCTGCGCAATCTGCTGGCTTTTAGTCATAAGATGGCTAATTGGTTTATTTTAGATGGCATATAAAATAAATATTGACAAAGCTGGCGTTTACCCATAGAATCTTACTCAGTTAAGGTTAGATAGTTATTAAAAGTAAGTACAGGCGGTGCTGCGCAAAAACTTAAGCCCATGCTTTCGAAGCGAGTTTTTGCTGGAAGGTGCTCATTCTTCGCATATCTAGCGGTGCTGCGCAAAAACTTTTAGGAGGTCATTTCATGTCAAAAGCAAAATGGATCGTTGATGCCTCACACAGCAGTGTGGATTTCACAATCAGACATATGATGATTTCGAAGGTTAAAGGCACTTTCCACCTTTTTGACGCCGCAATCGAAGCAGATCCGGCTGATCTGACGACAGCAGCCATCGATTTTAACGTTGAGCTCAGCAGCATCGATACACGCAATGCAGACCGTGACAATCACCTGCGCACGGCGGATTTCTTCGACACCGAGCAATATCCGAAGCTGAACTTCAAATCCACCTCGATCCGTAAAACGGATGATGACGAATATGCGGTTACCGGCGATTTGACTCTGCATGGCGTTACACGCTCCGAAACCTTCGAGGTTGCTTTTGAAGGCGAAGGCAAGGATCCATGGGGCAACCAAAAAGCAGGCTTCAGCGGAAAAGGATCCATCAAACGCAGCGAATACGGCCTGACGTACAATGCCGCGCTCGAAACAGGCGGCGTATTGATTGCCGATGAAGTGAAAATCAGCATCGAAATCCAAGCTTCCAAACAAGCTTGATTCTACTCCCCTATGCAGGCAGAATGGCGGCCCTGAGCTTGAATATCAAGCCCTGGACCGCCATTTATAGATTTAAGCCTCTCTTCTACCAATTAACCTATTTCTTGCTCAGCGGCCCCCAGTATTGTGTTCTATACCCTCTGCATGATTGTCTCAGGAATTGGAAACCGTAACCGTAGATGAAGACCATCCGTGAATCGGACAACCATCACAGACAGGAGACGGACAATCATGTATACGTTACGTAAGGTACTATTAGTCTTCGGTGTCGTTCTGTCTATGGCGTGCTATGATGCCAGCCGCCTTAGCGCAGCACCTTCCTATGAATTGAAAGCAGCTTTCGTACGCGGCGGGGATTTATGGATGAAGAATGGCGACAAGGAAACGCCCTTAACCAAAGGGGAACAAATCCGCAATCCCAAATGGTCATCCAATGGAAGATGGATTGCCCACACTCGCGGTCAAGACGAACAGGAATTGTGGGTCATCGACATTCAAACCGGAGAGAGTATTCTGGTTTCCGCTGATGGCGGTGGCCGGGGTCATTTTGCATGGGCACCGGGAAGCACCCTTCTCGCGTTTCAGTCGGAGCAGCGCCTGTATTGGGTCGATTTACTTAAACCGGAACGGGTAGTTGAAGCTGCCGTGGGAATCGATAATTTCTCGTGGTATCCCGACGGCCAGGGCTTCCTGGCTTCATCGGAGACGGATAGGATCCCGCCAGACAGCTGGTCTCCGGTCAGAATTCTCAAAATTCCGTTAAACAAACCCGGAGATCCAAGCGCCGTAGAGACGTTATTCGTGCTGCCGCTGCCATCGGACAAGTTCTTCGCAGTAGGAACAAGCATCTTCAAATGGTCTGCCGACGGCCGCTGGATCGCTTTTCTGGCGACACCGACCGCCTCGCTCTCTGCTGACGGAAACTATCTCTGCCTCTTATCCGCTGACGGACAATCTTTTCAGTCTATCGATCAGATGGCTAACAATGAATTATGGTTCAATTGGTCTCCGCAGGGGACGAAGCTGGCTTATATCGGCGGTGTCGGCCGGGAAGCGACCTCGAACAAAAGGCTGATGGTTACCGAACTGCCGAGTGCCGCAGGAACTGCGCCGGTCACATGGATAAAGCCGATCTCTTATACCCCGACGGGATATGTGGATCAGAACTTCACTTGGCAGGGCAATCGGCATATCGTCGTATCCAGAGCGCAAGAGTTACAGCAATGGTCAAGCGATCCGGCTTCCCGTCCATTCCCTTCTCTGGTCAATGTGAACTTAGGCAACCGGCGTCACCAGCAGCTGACGGAACCTTCCAAGACCTACGGGGATTATCAGCCGCTAGCCGTTCCCATTCAACGGTTAATCTGGGTTCGCTCCGACCGGCAAAAGGCAAGCGTGATGTTCGCAGCGCCAAATCCAGCCTACAGCAAGGTGTGGATCGCGGGTATCGACCTCGGAACGAATTTCTATGAGCAGTGGAACTGGAATCCTGTGCTGAGTGTCTATGAGCCCGTGGGATTCAAGTAACGCTGCCCATGCGCCCGAATCGGCGTAAGGATATACAGAGCATCACGGTTATCTGTCAGACGAATGATAATCGGCTTCAACGGTCCGGCAAAGGATAACTGCACGGCTGCATCAGCAGCCGCCTGCAAAATATCTCTCATACAGGAACCGTTGAAGCAAATGCTCAGCCCCTGCACTTCTATCTTATCCACTGGCAGCTCCTCGGCCACATCGCCTATTTCTGCCGTTTGAGAACGCAGCTCCAGCCTGGTGCCTGCGGTTACGCGTAATCGTACCAAACTGCTCTCCCCTGCGAGCAGGGTTACCCGCTGCAAAGTGCGCAGCAGGCTCCCGGAGTTTACCGTTATAACCGTCGAACAAGCAGAAGGCGCAAGCCGATCGAATGAGGGAATGCGGCTGAAACCAACAGGCCAACAACCTGAGTGCTTTATTCCGCCGCCGGATTCGAAACCGAACCCATGAAAACGAGCGCTCCAGTCGTCCGATCCTCAATGGCGAAGAAGAACGGTCTGTCCGCCCGGAATTCGAATGGTTCTTTGACCGGCGCAGCGCTCCCAGCCATCATAACTGCAGTTACAGCCGCCGCTTCCGTTCCCCGCTCATTCACTTCAATAAAGGCTTTATGAAGAATATTACTGACATAGAATCCCTTGCTTAGGTGGGTCATACCTGAGAAATCTGCCTGCTTGGCATCAAAAGCCTGCTTCATCCCTAAAGCCTTCATCGCAGCCACCAAGCTTTTGCTGTATTCCAGCTTGAACTTGGGCAGCTCAACAACGGCGTCCCCTCCTTCATAGTCCTGCCTCCAAGACTGAGCAGGATCAGCCAGCATTTCAGCTTCCGCATCACGCAGCGAGACACCTTTATTCGGCAGCACGACAATCATCCCCCAGCTTTGATTGCCATAGGGCAGACGAATCGCCTTGAAGCTATCGCTTACCTTATAGGTCAGCGCGGTTCTCTGCCTCATCATCGGCACAGTCACATTCGTTCCGTCTGCCAGATGAAACTGCGCGTCGCGTGTCGCGGACTCCTCGAACGGCTCTGTCCAGCTCCCATTGAAATAGATGGCATTCATCAGCACCATCACATTACTGCTCAACGAGGCAGAATCGACCATATTGTCAATCCGATCATGGGTTTGCTTCCTAACCCATTTATTAATCGTGCCTGCTGCAGCCTTATCATCAAAATCCAGTTCACTTACCTTCGCATCATAAAATTGCTGCAAGCGGCTCGAATAATCATCCAGGAGCTGTGTACCCTTTCTTGCCCAAAGCGCATTTGCGATCTGCACATCAACCTTCGGATCGCCGTGCTCCAGCAGATCCGTCAGAACCTCGCTGCCTTGATTAAGAACTTCCATAGAGAGATTGTCCGCCCCGAGCATCTGGAGCATTTCTCGTTCGGTAGCTCCACCGGCACCGTTCAGGGCAAGGGAAAGCGCGAGGGTCACGCTGAGCGGAGAAACCACCATATTGGCTTCCCCTGATTCCAGCAGGAGCTGCTTCGTCATCCGCGCAGCAAATTCGTTATAGGCATGAACCTGCTGTACATTCACATCTTCAGCCTTAAACCGGGCTGCCTGCTTGGCATCTGCCTTCGCCCCGCAGTCGGTCGTTAGAGCCGCAGCAAGGATAACTGCCGCCCCGAGCGCCGCTATCGGTCTCTTTTTTACTCGAACATTCATTGCTCTTCCCCCTTGTCATTCTTGCTGCTGAATAGATGCAGTCCCCTGCCCCTACCTTCTTCAGGAGGATGGATTTGAAACGGAACCCAAGAACATCAGCGCCCCCGTCGTCCGATCCTCAATGGCGAAGAAGAAGGGCCGATCGGCCCGCAGCTCAAAAGGCGCCGCACTCGGCTCGCCTCCGCCATCCATTTCAATCGAGGTAGCTGCTGCAGCCTCGGTTCCCTGCTCGTCAACTTCAATAAACGCCTTATGTGTAACAGAAGAGATATACAGCCCCTCACTACCACTGACCATGGCCGAGAAATCAGCCGTCTGTTTATCAAAAGCCCGTTTCATTCCAAGTGACTGCAGGATGCCGGATACCTTCTTTTTATAGTCCAGCTTAAACCGCGGCAGCTCCACAATCGTATCGCCTGACTCAAAATCCTTCCGCCACAACTGTGCAGGATCCGCCAGCAGTGCCGCTTCCGCATCACGCAAAGAAACACCCTCGCTTGGCAGCACGATGATCATGCCCCACCTGCCGCTGCCATACGGCAGTCGAACCGCCTTGAATCCTTCGCCCTCCTTATAGGGGAGAGAAGCTCTCTGAGCCATCAGCGGCACGGTGACATCGGTTCCGTCTGCAAGATGAAAGGGCGCATTGCGCGTCGCGGACACCTTAAACGGCTCTGTCCACCTGCCGTTGAAATAAACCGCATTCATCAGCACCATCACATTACTTCGGAGCTTCTCCGGATCAGCCATGCTGTCAATCCGGTTATGGGTCTGCTTGCGCACCCATTTGTTGATCGTGCTTGCAGCATCTTTACGGTCAAAGTCCAGCTCGCTGATCTCCGCTTCATAGAATTGCTTCATACGGCCGGTGTAATCATCAAGCAGCTGCGTCCCTTTTCTTGCCCAAAGGGCATTTGCGATCTTCACATCAACCGCTGGATCTCCATGCTCCAGCAGATCAATCAGCACTTCGCTGCCCTGGTTGATTGCTTCCATAGGAAGGCGGTCCACATTAAGCATGCGAAGCATCTCCTGTTTGGTCTCTCCACTCGCGCCGTTCAAGGCAAGCGAGAGGGCAAGGGTCACACTGAGCGGTGAAATAACGAAGTTGGTTTCCCCAGATTCTTGTAAAAGCTGCTTTGTCATCCGTACGGCAAATTGGTTATATGCCTCTATTTGCTGTCTATTCACATCTTCTGCTTTAAAGGCTGCAGCCTGCTTCCGATCCGCTTCAGGTCCACAGCCGGCAGCCAGAACCAGAGCTAGAATCGCAGTCCCCGCAATTGCTGCCATCCGCTTTCCCCTCGCTATCCAAGGCATTTCCCCCACCTCATTCCTTAAGCAAGTATGTATATGACGCTCTAATCTGGGAATTAGTTGCAAATCCCCTTCCGGCATCGAACATTGCCTGAATCATGAAAAATGGCTGCCATTAGCGGCAGCCATGCAAGGTAACTAGCTTACTCTTTCGGAAAGCGATCTGCTCTGCCAACGGATCATGAACAGCATGCAAAAATAACACACAGCAGAATGGCAGCCATACGAATCGTCTAGAAATAATTGAGGCTCATGGCTTCCCGCACCTCGAGCATTGTCTCACGGGCTATGGTGCGCGCACGCTCAGTCCCGGCCACCAAGATATCGTCGATTCGTTTTGGCCGGCCTGCATAATAAGACCGCCGTTCCTGCATGGGCGCAAGGAGCTGCTCAATTGCCGCAGTGATGCGCTGCTTACACTCCGAGCACCCCATGGAGCCCTGTTCACAGCTTTCTCGTATTTCCGCTGCCCCTTCCTTGCGAAAAGCAAGGTGATAGGCATAGATCGGACAATGATCCGGATGCCCGGGGTCATTCTTGCGAATGCGAGCGGGATCGGTAACCGCCCTGCGTATTTTAAGCGCAATTTCTTCGGGCGAGGAATCGAGCATAATCGAATTTCCGAGGCTCTTGCTCATCTTCGCATTGCCGTCCGTGCCTACAAGACGGGGAATATCGCCAACAAGCGGCTTCGGTTCGACAAGGACAGGCCGATACAATTCATTGAAACGCCGCACGATTTTACGAGTCAGCTCCAAATGCGGCAGCTGGTCTTCACCTACGGGAACGATAGCTGCTTTGCAGAATGTAATATCGGCTGTCTGGCTTACCGGATAACCGAGGAACCCATAATACATCTCATCCAGCCCGCTGCTTTTCGATTCCGATTTGATGGTTGGATTGTGGCGCAGCGCATTCACGGTGACAAACATGGAGAACAGCACCGTCAGCTCGGCAATTTCCGGTATCATGGACTGCACGACAATCGTTGCATGATCGGGGTTGATGCCTACAGCCAAATAATCGAGGGCAACCTCCCTAAGATGGCTTCGAATTAATCCCGGTTTATCGAAATGGGTAGTCAGCGCTTCTGCCAGCAGAACAAAGGTTTCATATTGATCCTGCAGCCTGACACGGTTCTTCAAACTTCCAACGTAATGGCCCAGGTGCAGTTTGCCGGTGACCCGATCTCCTGTAAGCATTCTTTGTTTCTTCATCCCAAGCCCTCCTAAGTGTCGAGACAGAACTTAACATCTGTCTCGTGTACAGATTGTTGAAGCAAGGTATTCCCACCGTTAACCGCCGCCACCAGCCATCTTCCATGGCCATCACCCCCTTGTCATCGCACAAAAAAACCCCATCCCGGAAAGGACGAGGTTATCGTGGTACCACCTTAGTTTAACCGCGGCTCCCTCAGCAATAGAAGTGCCCGCGATTCTCAGTCAGTACGGAGATGATCTGGCCATCTCAGGTACTGTTCCCGTGATAACGGCAGGAAGCCCGGCTTTTCCTACTACATCGGAAGGATGATTCGGCAAAGCAACTCTGAAGGCCATTCAATCCTATGCCGGACACCGGTTCACAGCAGCCACCGGCTCTCTGGAGTCCTTATCATAGGTCTACTTACCCTTCTTCACAGTTGTTAAAATGATGTTGAATTCACTTTATCTTACCCGAATCCGGCTGTCAATAGATTCCATGGGAGCAGTATTCATGCACTTCTTCACAGATCCTGGGACAGGCGGACCATATCTCTGAGCTGAATGCCATTCTCGTAAATTTCCTGCGCATAATGACGGACATAGAAGTCCCGATCGATGCCCACCATACGGAATCCGCATTTCTGATAGAGAGCCAGCTGTCCGAATCCTGAATTTCCGGTACCGATTTCAATCGTTTGATAACCAAGCTCTCTCGCATGCCGAACCGCATGATGAACAAGCTGCTTGCCGATTCCTTTTCCCTGCCAGCCTGGGCTTACCGCTATGTTCACCAGCTCCACCGTCGCCGGCCTTGTCGGCAGCAGCACATATTCGCCGATAATAACGCCATCCGCTTCGGCGACGAAGCATTGGCCTCTTTGAATATATTCCTCAACAAGCGCAGGCGATTCATCCGCTAACAGCAGCAGCTCCACCGGGGGCGGCTCACCGGACTGCAGTTTCCTTATTATCATGCCCGCTTACCCGCACCCTTGCTGGCCATTTCGGCAAATTCCTCATTCAATAAGCCATAAATCAGCTCATCGGAATGCCGGCCCCGCGTGAATACCATTCTTCGCATTCTGCCTTCCTGCTTGAAACCCAGATGCTCATGTAATTGAATCGAAGCCTCATTAAACGCATAAATGTTCGCCGTCACCTTCTGGTAACGCAGCTCCTCGAAATAGTAACGAAGCAATAAATGTACCGCTTCCGAAGCGTAGCCCTTGCGCCAGTGCTCCCGGAAGATAGCCACTCCGTATTTAAAAGTTCCATGCCGCGTATCGCAGCTGTGCGTGTTCATGCTTCCGACAAGCTCACCATCCAGCGTTTCAATCGCAAAGCGGTGATTATCCCCCTCCGGCTCTGCCTCCGCCTCCTGCTCGGTCCACAGCCTCGTTCCTTCCTCAGACCTTGGGAAATGGACGACATCGCAAAGCCTCGAACCGTCCGAATCCTCGTCATTATCATGGAACTTCTCCCAATCCTCCGGAAGGATCGCCCGCAATCGAACCTTAGCTCCCGCCCACACATTACTAATCATGCCGACCCTCCTGAACGAAACCCCATATTTACAAAATTGTACCATATTTCCTCGTTAAGAAGCGATGGGGATCCCCAATTATTAGTGGAAAAATCATCCAAATGCCATCAGCAGCCGGACTGGAACTTTTTTTGGGCGGATGCTGTCACAAACGGACGCCCTCAATTGTCTTCTTTATGATGGCACACAACCAATCCATAAAAGGAGAGAATCCTGATGAAAATATTCGCAGCCGGGGCATCCGGTGCAATCGGCCGGCTGCTGCTTCCGAAGCTTATTGAAGCCGGACATGAGGTCATGGGAATGACCAGCAGCGAGGCAAACAAAGCAGCCATAGAGCATACGGGAGCGCGCGCGGTGCTCGTGGACGTGTTTGACCGGGATTCGCTTATTGCCGCAATCGGGGCAGATTGTCCCGATGTCATTATTCATCAGCTCACATCACTCAAGAACTTCGATTTCTCCGACAACAATCGAATTCGAGTGGAAGGCACGCGTAATCTCGTCGATGCCGCTAAAGCTGCCGGTGTGAAGCGCATGATCTCACAAAGCATTTCTTTTGCCTATGAACCGGGGGAATTACCTGCTTCGGAGGAAATATCCTTGGATATCAAAGCACCCCTGCCAAGAAAAACGACAATTGAGGGTGTAGTCGCACTGGAGCAGGCCGCCTTAGAGATCCCAAATTCGATTATTTTGCGTTACGGCATGCTTTACGGACCGGGTACCTGGTTTGAGAACCATGGATACATGGCGGAGCAAGTCCGCTCGAAGCAGCTGCCGGCAGCTGAAGGGCTGACTTCCTTCCTGCACATTGAGGATGCTGCCAGCGCAGCTCTGCTTGCTTTGGAATGGCCGGCGGGGATCTACAACATTGTCGATGATGAGCCTGCTGCAGGAACGGAATGGCTTCCCGTCATGCTGAAGCATTAGGGGCACCCCGTCCGGAGAAGCAAGCTGCCCGCAGCATGCACGAACGCGGAGCCTTGAATACGAAAGCCCGTACGGTACTCGGCTGGCAGCCGCTTTATCCGAGCTGGAGAACGGGATTTGCCCAAAGTTTAAGCCGCATGTAACGGGTTCATGAAGAAACACGGGGCTATCCATGTGTCATCTTTGATGAATTACTGGAAAGCCCCTCGGTCATCGCTCTTCGCTTCCTATTCGTCTATCCGTGGCATAAGAGCATAAGATACCTGCTGCACCCTGGCCTCGGAGCATAAGATATCTGCTGCACCCGTGCCTAGGAGCATAAGATACCTGCTGCACCCAGGCCTCGGAGCATAAGATACCTGCTACACCGTTGCTTAAGAGCATAAGATTACACCCGTGCCTCGGAGCATAAGATACCTGCTGCACCGTTGCTTAAGAGCATAAGATATCAGTTACACCCAGGCCTCGGAGCATAAGATACCTGCTGCACCCGTGCCTCGGAGCATAAGATACCTGCTACACCGTTGCTTAAGAGCATAAGATATCAGTTACACCCGTGCCTCGGAGCATAAGATACCTGCTGCACCGTTGCTTAAGAGCATAAGATATCAGTTACACCCAGGCCTCGGGGCTTAAGATACCTGCTGCACCGTTGCTTAAGAGCATAAGATATCAGTTACACCCAGGCCTATACTGGAATTCATACAGTTAAAAAGGGTTCCCTCCGAATGAGGGGGCTTCTATACTGCATTCCATACAGTTAAATCGCCCCAAATGAGCCTCATGGAGCTCAAATAGGCATTTATAACTGGAAATTTCCAGTATAGCGCTATTTTTAACGTCTAAAACCCGAAATAGCTGTAAAAATCCAGTATAGATGCGCACGCGTCGTGTGGTTGACTGCCAACACGTACCACCACACCGACCGCGTGGTTGACTGCCAATACGTATCGCCACACCGACCGCGTGGTTGACTGCCAACACGTATCACCACACCGACCGTGTGGTTGACTGCCAACACGTATCACCACACCGACCGTGTGGTTGACTGCCAACACGTATCGCCACACCGACCGCGTGGTTGACTGCCAACACGTATCGCCACACCACGCGTGTGGTTGACTGCCAACACGTATCGCCACACCGACCGCGTGGTTGACTCCCAACACGTATCACCACACCAACCGCGTGGTTGACTGCCAACACGTATCACCACACCGACCGTGTGGTTGACTGCCAACACGTATCGCCACACCGACCGCGTGGTTGACTGACAATACGTATCGCCACACCACGCGTGTGGTTGACTGCCAACACGTATCGCCACACCACGCGTGTGGTTGACTGCCAACACGTATCGCCACACCGACCGTGTGGTTGACTGCCAACACGTATCGCCCCATTAATTTCAGTGCTCCGCTTCCTGGTATCTCCCTGGCGAGAAGGCTGATCCCTCCGCGCTCCACTCATAAAAAGAAGGGAAAGGCCCTATCAGACGCGAATAAGGCTCTCATGCTGTTTTTGATTCGAAAGGGGTCTTTGTCATGACTGAAGAGTTTGATAAGAAGAATCGCCCGAAGCTGAAGGTCATTCATTTTGATAAAGATAAGCATCAAATCGTAGAGACGGAGCAGCCCGATGTCACGTTCGATGATGTCGGCGGTCTCGAAGAGGTCAAACAACAAATCCGTATGAACTTTATTCTCCCGCTGCAGCAGCCCGAGCTCTTCCAGGCGTTCGGCAAACAAGCCGGCGGGAGCTTACTCCTATATGGTCCTCCGGGCTGCGGCAAAACATTTCTCGCACGCGCTGTCGCCGGTGAAATCAATGCCAATTTCCTGCACCTCGATCTCCAAGCTATTCTATCCATGTACATCGGGGAGAGCGAGCATAACCTGCATGATCTGTTCGAACGTGCACGTTCAGAGAAGCCCTGCGTTTTGTTCATCGACGAACTGGATGCATTAGGAGGAAGCCGGCACCAGATGCGCCAGCATCATGAGCGAATGCTGGTTAACCAGCTGCTGCTGGAGCTGGACGGGCTTCACTCCTTCAATCAGGAGGTGTTTGTCATCGGCGCTACGAATACGCCTTGGTACATCGATGCCGCGCTGCGACGCCCCGGCCGCTTCAACCAATTGATCTTCGTCATGCCTCCCGCCAAGGAAGAGCGAGGCCTCATTATGCAGATGAAAGCCGCCGGGAAACCGCAGGAGAAGATCGATTATGATAAGCTCTCCGCCTACTCCGAGCACTTCTCTGGAGCGGATCTCACACAGGTCATCGACGATGCCACCGTGAAGGCGCTGGAGCGTTCCATGAAGGCCGGCAGCATCCAGCCTATTCAAGAGAGCGATGTGCTGCAGAGCTTGAAGAACCGCAAGCCGACAACGCTGGAATGGTTTCAGACGGCGAAGAATTATGCGACCTTCAGCGACACGAACAAAGACTATGATGGCGTTCTTGCATATATGAAGCGTCATAAGCTGAGGTAGGGGACCCGGACATGGAGAACGTTTACGATGGCATACAAATGTACAAGCAGGTAGAGAAAATCAATCATCTGCTTCAATGGCGAAGATATGATGAGGCGCTGCAGGAAGCCGGCGAGCTGCTGCGTGAATACCCGGAGAACGCGTTCGTATTCGGAATCACGTCAATGATTCACCGGGCCAAGGGAAATGAGGAGCAGGCGCTGTATTGGGCGAATGAGGCTCTCGCGCGCGATCCCGAGCAGGAGGATGCCTGGTGTACCCTGCTGTTTGTGGCTTATAACAAAGGAGAGTATAAGGAAGCGCAGAGGCTGGTCTTTGAAATGCTCCGTATGTTTCCGGAAGAGAGCTACCTCTACCGGATGAAATCACAATGCGAGCTGCGCGAAGGCCGGTTTGAAGAAGCAAGGAGTTCGCTGGAGCTTGCCCTGTCCATTGAAACCTCCGCCATCAATTTGGCGATGTACAGCTATGTGATGGCGCTGCTCGGCCATGAGTCGGCATCGATTCAAGCGGAGAATTCAGCGATGCGCATGGAGCCTGAGAACGATCAGGTGCTCCTTCAAGTCGCATGGGCCGCGGATAAACGGGGCGATCACAAGAAAGCTTCCGAATATATGAATGCGGCGGTACGGCTCGACCCTGACAACGAACAGATCCGCAAAGAATATTTGGACATGCTGCAAAAATCATACTGGTTCTACCGTGTGCTGCTTTATCCCGGAGCACTCTTCGCCAAATATCGGTGGCAGGCACTGGTTATCTGGCTCCTGTGCGCAGTTGTATTTAATCAGCTGATTGTTTTGTTTATCGTCCTCTATATTTTGTCCTACTGGACCAGCAAGGCGCTTGTGAATGTAAAGGTGTACGGCTGGGGCGGAATTTGGCGGCGCAAATCATAAAGGACATACTCGCAAAATAAGCCGTCCACGGGAAACGCAAACGCTGCGCTTTCGTGGACGGCTTTTGTATGATTCGTGATTAGAGCAGCGCTTCGATATCGGCTTTTATATCGAGCGGATTCACATTGGACTCATAACGCTTCACAACTTGTCCTTCGCGGTTCACAAGAAACTTCGTGAAATTCCACTTGATGGAGTTGTCTGCCATACGCTCCGGCATCTTCGCTTTGAGATAGCCATCCATCTTCTGACCGCCCTCGGAGGAGTCGAAGCCAGTGAACGGAGCGGCTTCCGTCAGGTATTGGAACAACTCGCTCGCCGATTCTTCACGAACATCGGATTTGGCGAACAGAGGGAAGGAAACGCCGTAATTGATCTGGCAGAATTCCGCCACTTCCTCGTCGCTGCCAGGCTCTTGACCGCCAAATTGGTTGGATGGGAATCCAAGCACCACCAGGCCTTGATCCTTATACTCCTCATAAACCTTCTGCAAACCCTCGTATTGATACGTAAATCCGCATTTGCTCGCTGTGTTCGCCACCAGCAATACGCTGCCTTTGTAATCGGCTAGTGATTTCAGCTCACCCTTGTTGGTTTCTGCTTGAAAGTCATAAATCGTTGCCACTTTGCATCTCCTCCATGAATAAAAGTTAGGTTCGAGTGCGGCAGTCCGCTTGCTCATGAATGTTCTGTGTCATCTTGTGCAGCTGTTCCCGAAGCTTGCCCAGCTCTTCGGGCAGAAAGTCAGTCTGGCAGAATACCCGTTCCGGGATCAAGAATGCCCGTTCCTTCAAGGAGTGCCCTTCCACGGTCAGTCTAACATTCACACTCCGTTCGTCTGCCTGATCGCGCTCGCGTACGATGAGCTTCATCGTTTCGAGCTTCTTAAGCAGCGGTGTCAACGTACCGGAATCGAGATACAGCCGCTCGCCAAGTGTCTTGACCGGGACATGATCCTTCTCCCACAGCGCAAGCAAGGTTACGTATTGTGTATACGTGATACCAAGCTCGTCGAGAAAAGGCCGGTACAGCTTGGTTACTTCACGGGCACAAGCGTACAGCGCGAAGCAGACCTGATTATCTAATAGAAGCAGAGAATCCCGTTCCATAGTCACCTTCCTCTCTAGCTGCTGGTACGGTAAATTAAATTGTATGCAATCTATATATGTAGAATACCAGTTGGATATGGGAATGTCAATTGCGCCTCTTCCCTTTTAACCTCCGAGTCCGTTTTGTTAAACCTGAATATTCCCAGCCTGTTTCTCAAAATAATACGATGGAACCCCGATCTACTACCGTTAATAAGGAGGCGCCCCTTAAATGTCACAGCGAACGTTATCGATCGCCGCGGAATCGGCTCTTCGATGAACAACTAGATTCCAGCGGACCTCTATAAAAAAAGGCACCTCCCTGTCATTCGGGCATAAGCCCGGCATGACAGGCCAGCGCCTTACATTCACTCCTTGTCTTCCTTTTGCCTAACCCCTTCCTTCTCCAGCTTCCGATAAGCCCTTAGCATCGAAACCCGCCATACCGCTATCATGCCGAAGGCGAGAATGAAGAACAGTCCGCCTGTCTGAGCGATACTGATCTTCTGCTCAACCACATCATGCAGCAGCAGCCTCACGAGCAGCAGGGCGAGCAGAATGAGGATGAACATTTTGGAACGCTTCAGCACAATCGTCTCCCCGACCCGCTCCAGCTTTGAGGTTCGGATGAGCGGATAAGCGAACAAGACAGCTCCGACAGCAAGCGCGGCAAGTGCCCAGCTCCACGGTATGCGCGTCTCAGGGACAACGAACATGAGATATCCAGTCGACATGCCGATTGGCGGGATGATGATTTTGCGCATGGTGGTCGGTCTGTTCGATGCCCGCATGCGCAGGAACAGAACGGCAAGACCCGACAGCAGGGTAACGATAATGGAGCCTATATGTGTCATTCGAATGGGATCAGGCAGCAAGTTCATACGGGTAAGACTCCTTTTCTTACGGATGTTTCAATAGCGGCAGGACAGGAAGGAATCGCTTTCTTCCTATCCTACTTCATTTTCAATTCAGGTTCAATTCCCTCCTCCTCTACCGCGGTCATTCTTCATCAATCCACATTTCTGACAATTAAATAAGCAATGAAGCCGATGGGCCCGAGAATTAATACGACAAGCGCCCACAAACATCCGATATTCCCGCCCCGTTTCTCCGAAGCGTCGGACCATACCCAGAACAGCCCGATAATGGAGGCAAGCCATAGCAAGACAACGATGGTCATTTCCTTAACCACCCCGCATCCACCTGTTTGCGTACATTGTATGTTGGGCGCAAGAAGTTATGCCAAATGAGGAAAATACAGAGATTTTAAGGGTAATTTGGAATCGCATCCGCTATGAATCCGCTTTTACGGTAGAATAGAGGGATTGAATGAAGGAATCGCCTTCGATTGAGGTTTTACTTTCAGCTTCAGGTGGCGTAATATACGTTTCAACAACCATATATCAACGCTTAATTCCCAGCAGGGGAAGCGGGGGAACCAACCGGAGCCTAACTTGGCTTCATGGGGTGAATCCTTATCTATGTTCAGCACGTAAGGACGGGCACTCTCAAGCCTGAATCCGTCAGCTAACCTCGTAAGCGCTTGAGAGAGAACCTAAGATCCTTTCATCTGCAGCTCTTTTTGGCCTGTGGAAGAAGCCAGGGGTAGAGTTTCTCTGCTCTTTAGGCTTCTTTGTGTTGCATTCAGTTGTTTATATCCGAAGGAGTGTGAGATTCACCATGCCGCTATTATCGGAACCGCTCGTTTCCGCAATCGATAACCGTTTGATGAATGTTAAAATAGGCAAAATGGAAGTTTTTCTATGTGACAGCAATCCAACTATCCAGTCCGTCGTTGGCGGCACCCTAGCTTCAGGCTGTAACTGCGTCCTGCTGAATATCTCTTGCGGCGGTGTAACCGCATGGAGTGATTGCCTATTAATCGATAAGCATACATACGTGGATATCGTCAGCTGGTCTGCTGTGTATCTCCAGTTGCGGGGACTCACCATTGCGCAGTGCCTGCAGGTCGTGCAAGCCAAAAAGGAACGCTGGGGACAGGACAAAACCCGGCTCGCAGAAACAGCCCTGAACGCTCTTATCCAGTCATGGAACAACGAGTCAGAAGCAAAGCAAGCCGAGCAGTCGGACCGGGAACGATCCTACCTCTTTCACCATTCCCAGTCCTACTACTCGCTTTGTCTTTATTAACGCGGCAAATTCAGGCTTGCAGCATTAAAGGACAGGCTGCGAAGCACCGAACAGATCGCGGTGAACCTTAACGACCGCTTTGCGAAGCGGGGTATCCTCGGACACGGAGCAGTTAGGCCGGTGAATATCCGTCGGAAACAGCACGATAAAGTCTCCCGGCACCAGATCTATATAATTCTCATGCTGAACATGCTCATAGAAAGCAATATCCTGGGTCTCATAGCGGTTATCCGTAATAATCTGCTCTTCCGATACCTTAGCCACATACATCCGCTCCCGTCCGCTGAGAACCAGCTGGATATCGGTATGGAGCTGATGGGATTCCGGCTTCACACGGCTCTTCTCTTGCGTCGTTACTTCATTGATCAGCAGGAACATGCCCGGCTCTCCGAACTCATGCTTTCCTGCCGGAAGGGCATCCAGATCTGTCTGCTGAAGCCGCTCAATCGCCCGTCTTACAGGCTCCGGGAACGTCGCCCGTTCCTTCTCCCAATTCGTCAAATCGCTGTAGATCATGAGTACCTCCTGAAAGTTATTGCGAGGTTTTACCTGATTAAGCCGAGTAACGGCTCAATTAAGCAATAACCCGCTTCGAAAGCAATGGCTTTTTGCGAGGTTCTTCGTGGTGTACTCCGCCATTATCGGCGAGACTGGCTGGCCTGTCAACGACGGGTCTACTCCGTCAGCTTGGCAATCGGCCTATATACGTATTTAATGAGCTGGATTGTTCCGGGCAGATCGGGGAACATGACAACCAAATTGACTAATATCCACCCGCACACCGTACAGAAAATAAAGACTGCCCTCAACCGGGACGTACGTTATGAGATCAATATCAAGCTTTAGCTTAACCAGTAATGGAATAAATAACCGAAAAACCGCGCTTCAGGCTTTCACCCGAAGGAGCGGTTCTTCTGCATTTTTGCTATTCATAATTCAAGAAAATACTGAAGCCTGCCTATCCTTCTGAACCTATAATGGACTTCACCCGTCCAACATCCCCGCTTTGCAAGCGGACCTTGATGCCATGCGGATGATTAGGGGAATTCGTCAAAATATCCTTTACGACACCCCGTGTTAATTTGCCGGTCGCCTGGTCCTTCTTAAGTACGATATCAACGGTGAGTCCTGCCCGGATTGCCGCTCTTTGCTGCCCATTCATACTCATATACATCTGCTCCTTCTTTACCCATCAACACGTTGATGCTTGATGCTCCCTATCATATGACAGCCGTAATTCGATGTAAAGGAACCGGTGAAGGAAGACAGGCCCGGCAAGTTCTCTTGCAACTATCTTCTTGGCTAATTCGTCATAGGGTGAGAGAGATTGGTGAAAAGTGGGTAATATGAAGGACGAGGTGATGCAATGATGAAAAGAAAAGGTTTTGCCATGCTCGGGGTCATGACCCTGTCCGCAGCGCTGTTCACAGGTATTGGTTCCGCATCCTCAGCTGAAGCGGCGGCTGGAGCGGAACCGGCTGCCGGCTGCCGTACAGACAGCCACGGTCTGACGCTGAAGACGCTGCCGGACACGGGCGATGCGCATTTTCAAGCCATTCAATTCTTAAGTCCATCGATCGGCCGCGCTGCAGGGAATGGGTTCATGATCGGAACATCCGATGGCGGATGCCACTGGCAGAGCATTCAATCCAGCGGCAAATATAGCTTTAACCAAATTCAGTTTCTGACTAACTCAGTCGGTTACGCGCTTGCACAGACCGATGCTGCAAAGCCTAATCTCCTGCTACGCACGGCCAATGGCGGCTCTGCCTTCAAAACCATCTCTACGGGAGGGAATGCATTTAACCGCATTCAGTTCTTCTCGCAGCAGGTTGGTTTTGGATTTACGCAGGCTTTCACCTACAAGACTACGAACGCCGGACAGACTTGGACCAAACTATCTACGCCGCCCAACACGCGTTATGCGCATTTCATCACACCCGACAAAGGTTGGATTCTCGTCTTCCACAGCGGCGGCGGATATGATGTGAAGCGTACCGTGGACGGCGGACGTACTTGGTCGAATAAGCTTTATGTCCACTCTGAACAGACCAGCGGCGGAATGATTTACGGGACAGACAGCTCTGATATCTGGGTCGTCCTGCTCGGAGGCTCGGGTATGTCACAAACCTCCTATTCCTTATATCACACAGCAGATGCGGGTGAGCATTGGAAACAGCTCATCTCCAATCCGACGGCTGGAGGCGGCCCTGCTCCAGGACCGAAGGTGGATGGTTTAACCGGACCATTCGGCGCTCCGCAGGATATGCAGGCCATCGGGAAGAAAGCCGCATACTTGGCAGCTTCCTCAGGTGCGGTGGACCAAATCGGTATCGGCCGTTCATTAGATGACGGCAGGACATGGAAGAATGTGACCGGCGTGCCTGGTTACGGCGGCAAGCTTTCTTTCCCGGCCGCGCTTAGCGGTTATATTGCAACAACCAGCAGCCTGTCAGGCGGGATCTACTCGACTGTGGACGGTGGCATCCACTGGTCGAAGAAATTCTCCATTCCGGAGCCGGTGGAGAAGTAAGAACGAAATATCGGTTATCGGGCAGGCTTCCTTCATTTCGGTGAAGGTGGCCGGCTCTTTTTTATTGCGCGGGAATGCCCGGATAGATGTGATTGACCTCCGACAGGCACCCGAAGGCCAGACGTTTGATTGACCACCGTCACGCGCCGCAGGCCGGACGTTTGATTGACCGCCGTCACGCAACCCACAGGCCGCCGGATGGTGGTTGACCGCCGTTACGCAACCCACAGGCCGCCGGATGTGTGGTTGACCGCCGGTTACGCACCGCCGACTGCGCGAGGTCGATCCGACTAGTGTAGGTTAGCTCGGACCTCTAACACTCACCTATGAAGCGGGTGGACCAGCCGATCCATAAAACTGTTGACAATGAGAATGAGAATTACTATCATCTGAAGTAGTGAATCATATCCCTGCTCGAAAGAGGTCGGTGCAGACCCATGAAGAAAATCAAATACTGCTGCAAAAACTTCAAGAACGGCTCCAAAACCGTCTTTAAATCACTTAAAAGCGAGTTTCCCGATATTAAACAAAAGAAAAAAGACTGCCTCGGCAACTGTAAGCTGTGCTCCAAGCAATGTATCGTCATGATTGGCAAAACAGAGGTTGTCGTAGCCCCGAACGCAAAGATTCTGTATAAGAAATTAAAGCACCGGATAGGCTAACAAGGCATATTATGGTACGATACATAGATAGAAGGAAGAAATGGAAGGGAGGCGGCTTTTCGATGATGAATGAAACACTCAGCCAGGCTTTGAATGACCAATTAAATTTCGAGCTTTACTCCGCTCATGTTTATTTGGCGATAGCCGCTTACTGCTCTGGAGAGAGCCTAGACGGATTCGCTAACTTTTTTATCGTGCAGGCGGAGGAAGAGCGATTTCATGCTATGAAAATGTATAAATTTCTGAACGACCGCGGCAAACGCGCTACACTGGCGGGTATGGATTCCCCGAAGAATGAATATTCTTCGATCTTAGATGCATTCGAGCATGCTTATGAACATGAGCAAGAAGTAACCCGCCGCATCTATCACCTGTCCGACCTGGCACTAAACGACCGTGAGCATGCTACGATGCAGTTCCTCAAGTGGTTTATCGACGAACAGGTGGAAGAGGAATCCATGTTTGACAGCATCATAACCAAGCTCAAGCGTATCGACAAAGACAGCAATGCATTCTTCATGCTCGATGCCGAATTCGCACAGCGCACATTCGTACCTCCGACAACAGCTTAACGGAAGTAACCAATCTGCATGCGCCATAACCACTAAGGGGCTGCTCCGAAAGTCACAACCTGACTTTTGGAGCAGCCCCTTACGCATTGTACTATCAGCCGCCGCAAGCATGGATAGTCATTGACAGCCGCGTCTATTTCACCAGTTGCCTCTCATGAACATTGCCATAAGATCAGTATATAGGCTGCATTCCCATCTGATTACCCTTTGCATATCAATTAGGTTCTCACGCTCGCGGTACAACCTGCTTACCATCTGCATCACAATTAGGTTCCTCACTCACATTCCCATCAGACTACCCACTGCATCACAACTAGATTCCTCACTCGCAGTACCATCAGACTACCCACTGCATCACATTAGGTTCCACACTCGCTGTCCAACCTGCTTACCATCTGCATCACAATTAGGTTCCTCACTCACATTCCCATCAGACTACCCTCTGCATCACACTAGGTTCCACACTCGCGGTACAACCTGCTTACCATCTGCATCACAATTAGGTTCCTCACTCACATTCCCATCAGACTACCCTCTGCATCACAACTAGGTTCCTCACTCGCAGTTCAACCTGCTTACCATCTGCATCACATTAGGTTCCACGCTCACTGTCCAACCTGCTTACCATCTGCATCACACTAGGTTCCTCACTCGCTGTCCCATCAGACTACCCACTGCATCACAACAAGATTCCTCACTCGCAGTACCATCAGACTACCCTCTGCATCACAACTAGGTTCCTCACTCGCAGTTCAACCTGCTTACCATCTGCATCACATTAGGTTCCACGCTCACTGTCCAACCTGCTTACCATCTGCATCACACTAGGTTCCTCACTCACATTCCCATCAGACTACCCACTGCATCACATTAGGTTCCTCACTCGCAGTCCAACCTGCTTACCAACCGCATCACAATTAGGTCCCTCAGCTACGTCTAAACTGGATATTCTCCACGGCCCCCTAATTAAACTGGAGTCGTAGCCCCCATTTTATTAGACTAGTAGTAGGGGGAGGTGGGCGACATGGGCGGTCGGAAAGTGATGAAAGAAGTCCGGTTACGGATTGTGCAAGAAGCTTTATCCGGTATTAAGATCGCTGTATTAGCTCGGAAATATGAGGTGCATCCTGAGACCATTCGCACATGGATAAAAGAGTATCGCGACCAGGTAGGGGATGATGAGATCCCTTCGACTGACGAGCAGATTCAAGAGTTAAGGCGGCTCCAAGACGTGGAGGAGAAGTACCAGAAAGCCGTTAAGATTCTCGGTGAGAAAGAGCTTGAAATTGAGATCCTGCGAGAGTTGCTAAAAAAGAAGAACCCCGCTTATCCGAA